>DASZIR010000160.1:0-21598 GCA_035948995.1 Paraburkholderia sp.
ATCCGCGCTTGGCTCGAAGCGAATCTGCCTCGCGAGTTGAGCGACAAAGTACTCAACCACAAGCGTCTGAACCGCGAAGACTTCGCAGGTTGGCACAAGCTGCTCGGCACGCGCGGCTGGTCGGTCATCGCGTGGCCGAAAGAATACGGCGGCCCAGGCTGGGACGCAACCCAACGGCATATTTGGGACGAAGAGTGCGCACGTATCGGCGCGCCGTCCGTGCTGCCGTTCGGCGTCTCGATGGTGGCGCCCGTGCTGATGAAGTACGGCAATGAGGCGCAGAAGCGCCACTATCTGCCGCGCATTCTCGACGGTACAGACTGGTGGTGTCAGGGTTATTCCGAACCGGGCTCCGGTTCCGACCTGGCCTCGCTGCGCACGCGTGCCGAGCGCGTTGGCGATCACTATGTGGTCAACGGTCAGAAAACCTGGACTACGCTGGGCCAGTACGCCGACATGATGTTCTGCCTCGTGCGCACCGACAGCGGCGCGAAAAAGCAGGAGGGCATCTCGTTCCTGCTGATCGACATGAAGACGCCGGGTATCACCGTGCGCCCGATCATCACGCTCGACGAAGATCACGAAGTGAACGAAGTGTTCTTCGAGGACTTGAAGGTGCCGCTCGAGAATCTGGTGGGCGAGGAAAATCGTGGCTGGACCTATGCCAAGTACCTGCTCGGCCATGAGCGCACCGGCATTGCGCGCGTTGGCCACTCGAAGCGCGAACTCGTGTTCCTGAAGCGTCTCGCGCTTGACCAGAAAAAGAACGGCAAGCCGCTGCTGCACGATCCGGTTTTCGCGGCGAAGGTCGCGAGCCTCGAGATCGAATTGATGGCGCTTGAAGTGACGGTGCAGCGCGTCGTCGCGAATGAGACAGGCGGCCGCGGGCCGGGGCCTGAAGCGTCGATGCTGAAAATCAAGGGCACGGAAGTCCAGCAGGGCCTGACCGAACTGATGGTCGAGGCCATCGGGCCGCTGGCCGCGCCGTTCGACGTGCCGTTCCTCGAAGGCGAACGCGCCCACAGCATTGCCGGCGACGATGACGCCGCGCCGCTGGCCGCGTACTACTTCAACTTCCGCAAGACGTCGATCTACGGCGGCTCGAACGAAATTCAAAAGAACATCATCGCGCAGATGATTCTCGGACTCTGAGGAGCGGCGCATGGACTTCACTTTTACCGACGAACAACAGCAATTCGCCGACGCACTGCGCCGTTATCTGGACAGGAACTACGGTTTCGAGGCGCGCCAGGCCATCGTGTATTCGGACGCGGGCGTATCGGATACGCATTGGGCGGCATTTACCGAACTGGGGCTGACTGCCTTGCCGGTGCCGGAAGAGCAGGGCGGCTTCAACGGCAGTCCGGTCGATATGCTGGTTGTGATGCAGGAACTGGGCCGCGCGCTCGTGGTTGAACCGTATTGGGCGACGGCGGTCGGCATCGAGGCATTGCGCATTGCGGGTTCGGCGGGCTCGGGCCAGGGCGAAGATGCGGCGTTGCTCGAACGCGCGGCGCAAGGCGAGATCAAGCTGGCGGTGGCGTTTCATGAGCCGCATGCCCGCTACGATCTGTTCTCCGTCGAAACGACAGCCACGAAGCAAGGTGAGCATTATTCGCTGAGCGGCAAGAAAGCGGTGGTGTTGCACGGTGCGCAGGCAGACCACTGGATCGTGCCCGCGCGTCTGGACGGCGAGATCGCGTTGTTCGTCGTGGCGCGCGATGCGGCCGGCGCGCAGGTCACCGACTACCGCACGATCGACGGTCAACGCGCGGCGTCGCTGGCGTTTGAAGGCACGCCCGCGCGGCGTCTTGGCGGCCAGCACGCCGGTGCCGCAGCGCTCGAGCATATCGCCGACTACGGTACCGTGCTGTTGTGCGCGGAAGCGGTCGGTGCGCTCGATGCGCTGAATCATGCGACCGTCGAATATACGAAGACGCGCCAGCAGTTCGGCCAGCCAATCGCCCGTTTTCAGGCCCTGCAGCACCGGATGGTCGAGATGCTGATTCACGCCGAACAGGCGCGTTCGGTGACGTATCTGGCCGCAGTGCGCTACGCTAGCACTGACGCCGATGAGCGGCGCCGCGCTGTCTCCGCAGCAAAGGTTCGAGTGGGCCAGGCCGCGCGTTTCGTCGGTCAGCAAGCGGTGCAGTTGCACGGCGGCATGGGTGTGACGAACGAAGTGGCGGCTGCCCATCTGTTCAAGCGCCTCGCAATCATCGAAACCACGCTGGGCGATGTCGATCATCATCTCGCGCGTTTCGCCGCGCTGCCCGGTTTTGCCACTGCCGAGGTGTGATCATCCGGCTGATCCGAACGAATGAGGTGTCACGATGGGATTGAGTTTCGAAGATATGGAAGTCGGCCTGGTCATCGAGTGCGGTGAACATACGTTCACGCGCGAGGAGATCGTCGAGTTCGCCGGGCGGTTCGATCCACAGCCGTTTCACGTCGATGATGCTGCCGCGGCCGCCTCGCCCTACGGCGGACTGATCGCGAGCGGCTGGCATACCTGTTCGGTGATGATGGGCCTGCTGGTGCGTAACGCGTTTGCCGGATCGACCTCGATGGGCTCGCCCGGCATCGATGAAATCCGCTGGCTCAGGCCGGTGCGGGTCGGCGACACGATCCGGATGACGAATTCGATCCTCGACAAACGCGTGTCGTCGAGCAAACCGGACCGTGGCATCGTCTCGACCGAATGGGCCGGCATCAACCAGCACGGCGAGACGGTGATCATCGTGCGCTCGAAAGGGCTGTTCGGGTTGCGGCATCCGGGAGCGGCCGCGTGAAGCGCGATGCGGTGCAGCTCGATGCCCAGGCCTTGCGTTCGCTGGCAGGTGGTGCGCCGCTCGTCAGCGAATGGCTGACTATCGATCAGGCGAGCGTGGACGGCTTCGCTGCGGCCACGGGCGATCACCAATGGATTCACGTCGACCCGGAGCGGGCGCGGCGTGAATCGCCGTTCGGCGGGCCGATTGCGCATGGTTTTCTGACCTTGTCGCTGATTCCGGGCTTGCTGGAAAAGACCGTCACGCTCAAGCAGCGCATGGGCGTCAACTATGGCCTGAACCGCGTGCGTTTCACGGCGCCGGTGCCGGTCGATTCACTGGTGCGGGCAAGCTTCGCGGTGGCGAGCGTGGACGAGGTGGATGATGCCGGCGTGCAGGTCGTGTGGAACGTGACGCTGGAACGGCACGGCAGTGAGCGGCCGGTGTGCGTGGCGGAATTCATCACGCGGCATTACTTCTAGTGCCCGCCGTAGCGTTCCAGTCACGGCGTAAAGCGCACAACGCATGATGCGCGAGCGGCCTCTGTGCCGCCCGCGCGTCCATCTTGCTGCGAAACTCAGTGCTTCGCGTACTGCGTCGCGCCGAACAGGACTTCTTTTGCCTTGTCGTCCATCAACGGCTTGCGCGCCGATGCCAGCACTTCCACGCCGCGCTTCACAGCCGGGCGCGCGGCGATTTCTTCATGCCAGCGCTTCACGTTCGGAAACGTGTCCAGTTCGATGCCCTGGTTTTGCCACGAACGTGTCCATGGGAACGACGCGATATCCGCAATCGTATAGTCGTTGCCGGCGAGATAACGGGTCTTGCCGAGTTGCGAGTCCATCACGCCATACAGACGCCGCGTCTCGTTCGTATAGCGGTTGATCGCGTACTCGATCGGCTCCGGCGCGTAGATGCGGAAATGATGCGTCTGCCCGAGCATCGGACCGATGCCGCCCATCTGGAACATCAGCCATTGCAGCGTGGCATAGCGCGCGGCGGGATCGGTGGGCAGGAACTGGCCGGTTTTTTCCGCCAGATAGATCAGGATGGCGCCCGACTCAAACAGCGAAAACGGCTTGCCGTCAGGGCTTTTCGGGCCGTCTGGATCGACGAGGGCAGGAATCTTGTTGTTCGGGCTGATGGCGAGAAATTCGGGCTTGAACTGGTCGCCGGCCCCGATGTCGACCGGGTGCGCGGTGTACGCGAGCCCGGTCTCTTCCAGCATGATGTGAACCTTGTGGCCGTTCGGGGTCGCCCAGCTGTAGACGTCGATCATCGTGGCTCCTTCGTTGCAAGAGAGCGGCGCCGCGTCACGCGGCGCCGAAGCAGGCAAAAATTAGAGCACAGATCGGATAATGCTGCAGAGCGGGGCGTTGCCCTCAAGGGAGCGGGCAGCTACAGGGCAACGCGCGCGGTTGCGCACAACTCCTACGCGGCCACGGCGATGACCGGGCCTTGCATCACGATCGCGTAATCGGCGTCTCAACCCGTGCCGCCGCGCCTGCATCCATATAGCGCGCCAGTTCCAGCTTCGCGATCGCATTGCGATGCACTTCATCCGGACCATCGGCAAAGCGCAGCGTGCGTGCTGAGGTGTACGCATAGGCGAGCGGGAAATCTTCGCTCAGACCGCCCGCGCCATGCACCTGCATCGCCCAGTCGATGACCTGGCACGCCATGTTCGGCGCAACCACCTTGATCATCGCGATCTCGCCACGCGCGCCCTTGTTGCCGACCGTGTCCATCATGTATGCGGTCTTGAGCGTCAGCAGCCGCGCCTGTTCGATCATGCAGCGCGCCTCGGCGATGCGCTCCTGCGTGACGCCCTGTGCCGCCACCGGCTTGCCGAACGCGACGCGTTGCAGCGAGCGCTTCGCCATCAATTCGAGTGCGCGCTCTGCCAGCCCGATCAGGCGCATGCAGTGGTGAATCCGTCCAGGTCCGAGCCGTCCTTGCGCGATCTCGAAGCCACGTCCTTCGCCGAGCAGCATGTTCGCTGCCGGCACGCGGACGTTTTCCAAAGTGATCTCCATGTGACCGTGCGGCGCGTCGTCGTAGCCGAACACGGTCAGCGGGCGGTGCACGGTGATGCCGGTGGCGTCGGCGGGGACGAGGATCATGGATTGCTGCTGATGACGCGGCGCATCGGGATCGGTCTTGCCCATCACGATGTACACCTTGCAGCGCGGATCGCCTGCGCCCGACGACCACCACTTGTGGCCGTTGATCACATAGTGGTCGCCGTCGCGCTCGATGCGGGTCTGGATATTCGTTGCGTCCGACGACGCCACCTCCGGCTCGGTCATCAGGAATGCCGAGCGGATATGACCTTGTAGCAGCGGTTCGAGCCATTCGCGCTTGTTCTCCGCGCTACCGTAGCGCTCGATGGTCTCCATGTTGCCCGTGTCAGGCGCGTTGCAGTTGAACACCTCCGGCGCCCAGGGCACCCGTCCCATGATTTCGCACAGCGGCGCATATTCGAGGTTCGTCAAACCGGCGCCGCGTTCGGAGTCGGGCAAAAACAGGTTCCACAGGCCGGCGTCGCGCGCTTTCTGTTTCAGCTGTTCGATGAGTCCGGTCGGCACCCATGCGTTGCCGTTCGCGCGGTTGCGCGCGATTTCGTCGGAGAACGCCCGCTCGTTCGGATAGATGTGTTCGTCAAAGAAGGCGAGCAGCTTCTCGCGCAGCGCCTGAACCTTCGGGGTGTAGTCGAAATTCATGTAAGACCTCGCGGATGACGGGGGTGTCGGTTAGCGCACTTTCTGCGCGTAGCGCCATGCCAGTTCTGCCATGGGCCTGGCGCGCCGGCCTGCATCGAGCGCTTGCGCACTCGCCGCGGTGCCGTCGACGACGCGTTTCATGATCCCTTGCAGGATCGCGGCAATGCGGAACATGTTGTACGCCAGATAGAAGTTCCAGTCGCCCTGGATCTCGAAGCCGGTGCGCGCGCAATAGCGTTCGACGTAGTGCGCTTCGTCCGGAATGCCGAGTGCGACCCAATCCAGTCCGGCGATGCCGCGGAACTGCGCCGGATCGACATGCCAGGCCATGCAGTGATAGGCGAAGTCGGCGAGTGGATCGCCTAACGTCGAGAGTTCCCAGTCGAGCACGGCAAGCACGCGCGGCTCATGCGGATGGAAGATCAGGTTGTCGAGCCGGTAGTCGCCATGGACGATCGATACGCGTTCACCGGTTTCGTCCGGCATATGTTGCGGCAGCCATTCGATCAGGTGTTGCATCGCCTCGATCTGCTCGGTTTCGGACGCGAGATACTGCTTGCTCCAGCGGCCGATCTGCCGTGCGAAGTAGTTGCCTGGCTTGCCGTAGTCAACGAGGCCGAGCGCGGCAACATCGACGCTATGCAGCGCCGCGATCACGCGATTCATCTCGTCGTAGATGGCGGCGCGTCCGGCAGGCGTCATACCGGGCAGCGACTGATCCCACAACACGCGACCCTCGACGAACTCCATCACGTAGAACGCGCGGCCGATTACGCTCTCGTCCTCGCACAGCGCGAGCATCTTCGCGACCGGCACTTCGGTATCGGCGAGGGCATGCATGACGCGATACTCGCGTTCGATCGCATGCGCGGACGGCAGCAGCTTTGCCGTGGGGCCCGGTTTGGCGCGCATCACGTAGGTGCGCGACGGTGTGATCAGCTTGAAGGTGGGGTTCGACTGGCCGCCCGCGAACTGCTCGACCGTGAGCGGTCCCGCGAAGCCGTCGACGTGCTGCGCGAGCCACGCACTGAGCGCATCGTGATCGAAGCGTTGCCGCTCCGTCACCGGACGCGTGCCCTCGAATGCCGAGTAGTCCGGCTTGTGTTCAGGTTCGCCCGTTCTGGTGGCTTCGCCCATTGTCTCCTCCAGTGTGGTGTTCGCTATGCCTCGCGCCTGTATCGAATGAATTGCGCGTAGAGCATTTCCATCGTCGTGTTCCGCACGTCGCGATGCAGCGGCGACGGCGGCGAGTAGTTGAGCGTGCGCAGTACCCAGTCGCGTGGTGCGGCGCCCACGTCTAAAGCGTTGATGCAGCCGGTCGCCTGCGACAGATGGCCAAAGAACGTGCGGCCGCCGGCGGTAATGGCGTGCGACAGGATCGCGCGATTCACGCCGCCATGCAAAACGAGCAGCACGGTGTCCCACGAGGTGTCTTCACGCAGCGCGGCCACCGCGGGCAAGACACGGTCGAACAGTTCGCCGATCGTCTCGCCGCCGAGAAAGCGCGTGCTTTGCGCGACGACGCCATCGAACACGCTGAGGAACGCTGCTTCGAGATCGGCCGCCGGGATGCTGCCCAGCTTGCCGCCGCGAATTTCCTGAAGTGCGGGTTCAATCTCGAGTTCAACGTGCTGGCCCGTTTCCGCCAGCACGCGTTGCGCGGTTTCGACGGTACGCGGCAAGCCGCTGACGATCACCCGATCGAAACGGACCTGCTGTTCGGCGAATGCGCGGCCGGCGGCGCTGGCCTGTTCACGGCCGTCGGCGTTGAGAGGCACGGTTTCCGGATCGATGGCACGGCCGGTGGCGTCGAAGTACGTCACGTCGCCATGACGCATCAGATAGATGCGGCGCCGCTTCGGCAGTTGGAATTCAGGCATGGTCGGGCTCGCTCACTGGCACATTGGCTCATTTGTAGATGGGCGCGCGTTTTTCGAGGAACGCAGTGATGCCTTCGAGCGCGTCGCGGTGATGCAGCGACGCCACGAAGTTATCGCGTTCGGCCACCAGATGATCGGCGAGCGGCTGGGAGCCGGCGGCGCCCAGCAGTGTCTTGATGCGGGCGGCGGCGTTCGGCGAGATCTTGCCGAGATCATCGGCCCAGGCAATCGCGCTATCGCGCGCCGCACCGGGTTTCGCCAGACGATTCACGACCCCGAGCTCGTGAAGGCGCGCCGCGCCGATCGGCTTGCCTTCCAGCAGCAATTCGGCGGCCAGTTGGCGCGGCAGGGCCTGCGCGAGGAACCACGAGCCGCCGCCATCCGGCGTGAGACCGACGCGCGCATACGACATGACGAATTTGGCGTCGTCTGCAGCGACCAGCAGATCGCACGCGAGTGCCAGCGAAAAGCCCGCTCCGGCGGCGGCGCCTTCGACTGCGGCGATCACGGGCTTTGACGAAGCGCGCAACGCGGCGATCCATTCCCCCAGCAAGTCGATGCTTTGGGCCTGCACCGAAGGGTCCTTCGCGCGATTCTCGAGCAGCCGGTTCAGGTTGCCGCCGGCGCAGAAGAACTGGTCCGCACCGGTGATGACGATTGCACGGATCGACGGGTCACGCTCGGCACTGTCGAGCGCTTCGATGCCTGCTGCGTACATGTCCGGATGCAACGCGTTGCGCGCACCTGGATTCGACAGCGTGAGAACGAGCGTCGATTCGCTTTCGGCAGGGCGGGACGTGAGCAGCTCGGCGCTCATGGCTGGTTCTCCTCTTGTGCATCGGCGGCGTCGCTCTGCGTGAGCGACAGGCCCAGTTGCGCGCGCCGCGCGAGCCAGGGCGATGGACGATAACGCGGGTCGCCGAGCACGCCCGACATATTGCGCAGGATCGTGAGGATCGTTTTGGCGCCGAGCGCATCGCCGAGGGCGAGCGGGCCCTTCGGATAGCCGAGGCCGAGCGTCACGGCGAGGTCGATGTCCTGGGGCGTGGCGATCTGCTTTTGCGCGATCTCGCAACCGATATTGACGATGGTCGCGACGACGCGTTGTGCAACGAAACCGGTCGAATCGCGGATCACCGTAACGGGGATACCGTCAGCTGCCAGCAGCGCATGTGCGGTGTCGCGTGCGGCGCGGGTGGTGGCGGGCGTTGTCATCAGCGTGCGGCGCTGCGCGGCCACGAGCGGGAACAGTGTATCGACGGCGACGACGCGGCTCGCGTCGAGCCCTTCGTCGACGGCGGCAGTGGTCGCATCGTGGCCAAACGGTGTCACGACGATGAGCGAGTCCGCTGCGGGGGTGTCGCCGTCGTCGAGCGGCACGCCGGCCTTTGCGACGAGCTGAAGAACGGCATCACGCGCTTCCGGATAGCGTTTGCTGACCCACACGCGCTTCGGCAATTGGGTCGGCGCGGGCGCTTCGGCGGGCACCTGCTGCTTGCCGTCGTCGTAGCGATAGAAGCCTTCGCCTGCCTTGCGTCCGATCAGGCCGCCCGCGAGACGCGTACCGGTGATCGGCGATGGCGTAAAGCGTGGCTCTTCATAGAACTGGTGATAGATCGATTCCATCACCGGATGCGACACATCGAGCGCGGTCAGATCGAGCAGTTCAAACGGTCCGAGACGAAAACCGGCCTGCTCGCGCATGATGCGGTCGATTTCGACGAACCCCGCCACACCTTCGCCCGCCACGCGTAGACCTTCGGTGTTCATGCCGCGACCGGCGTGATTGACGATGAAGCCCGGCATGTCCTTCGCCCGCACCGGCGTGTGGCCCATGCGGCGCGCGAGGGCCATCAGCGCATCGCCGGCGGCGGGATCGCTGCGCAGGCCGTCGATCACTTCGACGACTTTCATCAGCGGCACAGGATTGAAGAAGTGGTAACCCACGACGCGCGATGGATCGGTGCACCCCGCGGCGATCGCGGTGATGGACAACGACGAGGTATTCGACGCCAGCACGCAACGGTCGCTGACGACGGTTTCAAGTTCGCGGAAGAGGGTGCGTTTCACGTCGAGCTTCTCGACGATCGCTTCAACGACGAGATCGCAATCGGCAAGATCGCCGGTTGTCTGAGCGCCGCTCACGCAAGCCAGCGCGGCGAGCGAGCGGGCCTGGTCGAGCTTGCCTTTGGCGGTGAGCTTGGCGAAGGTGTCGGCGAGGTAGTCACGCGCAGCGCCGACTGCCTCGGGGTTGGTGTCATACAAACGCACCGTGAGGCCGGCGAGCGCCGCGATTTGCGCGATGCCGCGCCCCATTGCGCCCGTTCCAACAATGCCGATAGTCTCGATGCTGTAATTGCGAGAGGTCATTGGGTTGCTCGACTCCATGGTTATTTTAGAATAGCACGATCGTGCAATTTACGGGATGATTGAATCAAAGGCCGCTAGCGCGATCTCAATGAGCGGTTCCGGTAACTCATCAGATGGAGACACACGATGATCAAGCTGTGCGGTTTTGCACTGTCCAACTACTACAACAAGGTGAAGTTCGTGCTGCTTGAACACGGCATCCCGTTCGAGGAAGTGCGGGTGATGACGAGTCAGGAAGAAGCGCTGCTCGTGCACTCGCCGCTTGGCAAGGTGCCGTATATCCAGACCGAGCAGGGCGATCTGTGCGAATCGCAGGCGATCGTCGAGTATCTGCACGCGCGTTTTCCGGAGAAGGGGATTTTCTCCGCCGATCCGTGGGAAGCCGCGAAAGAACGCGAGCTGATCACGTTCGTCGACCTGCATCTGGAACTGGTGGCGCGTGATCTGTACAAGGAAGCCTTCTTTGGCGGCACGGTGACCGACGCGACCAGAGGGCGCGTCGAAAAGCTGCTCACGCGCCATATTGCCGGCTTCAAGCGGCTGGCGAAGTTCGATCCGTATCTTCGCGGGGCGAAGTTCGGCGTGGCGGATATCGCGGGTTTCGTAAGCCTGCCGCTGGTCAGTATGACTACGCAGGCTATCTACGGGCGCGACTTTCTGCTCGATGCGGGCGTGGACTGGAAGCGCTACGTGAAGGCGGTGGGCGAGCGTCCGGCGGCGCAGCGCGTGACGGCGGACCGCAAGGCGTATATCGCGGCTACGACGCCGGTCTGACAAGGCTGTATGGCCTGAGCGGCCTGATTGGCTTAAGCAGCAGGGGAGCGGCGCGCGCACGCACACCGCTGCCCCTTGCGATGGCGCAGAACGCGGGTTCGTTCGCGACATCGCGGGCGCCATCCTAGAGGCGCGCCAGCCGCTCGAGCGCGGTGGCCAAAGTGCTCTCCTGCTTCGCGAAGCAGAAGCGCACTACGCCCGACTCATGCGACTCGTGATAGAACGCCGACACCGGAATGGCCGCGACGCCGATCTCGCTGGTCAGCCATTGCGCGAAGTCGGCTTCAGGCAGATCGCTGATCGCCGAGTAGTCGACGCACTGGAAGTAGGTGCCGGTGCACGGCAACAACGTGAAGCGCGTGTTGGCGAGGCCAGCGCGGAAGAAATCGCGCTTCTTCTGATAAAACGCGGGCAACTCCAGATATGGCTTCGGGTCGCGCATATAGTCGGCCAGACCGATCTGCATCGGCGTGTTCACGGTGAATACGTTGAACTGGTGGACCTTGCGGAATTCAGCCGTGAGGGCGGCGGGCGCGGCGACATAGCCGACCTTCCAGCCGGTCACGTGATAGGTCTTGCCGAAACTCGACACGACAAAGCTGCGCTGCGCGAGCTCCGGATAACGCGCGACGCTCTCATGTGGTGCGCCGTCGTACACCATGTGCTCGTACACTTCGTCGGACAAAATCAGCACGTTGGTGCCGCGCACGATTTCCTCGAGCTTGCGCATGTGCTCGGCGCGCCAGACCGTGCCGGTTGGATTGTGCGGCGTGTTGATCAGCAGCAGGCGCGTTTTCGGCGTGATCGCAGCGGCGAGCCTGTCGAACGGGATCGCGTAGTCAGGCGCGTCCAGCGTGACGAACACGGGCGTGCCGCCCGCCAGCTCGATGGAGGGCAGGTAGCTGTCGTAGGTCGGCTCGACCACGATGACTTCGTCGCCCGGATGCACCGTGCACAGGATTGCGGTCAGCAGCGCCTGGGTGGCGCCTGCCGTAACGGTGATCTCGCTGCTGGCGTCATAGCGGCGGCCGTACAGGTTGGCGATCTTCTCGGAGATGGCCTGACGCAGCGGCGCGGCACCCGCCATCGGCGGGTACTGGTTGTGCCCGCCGCGCATGGCGCCTGCTACCGCGTCGACGATACGCGGATCGCAATTGAAGTCCGGAAAGCCCTGGCCGAGGTTCACGGCCCCTTTTTCCGCGGCGAGCGCGCTCATCACGGTGAAGATCGTGGTGCCGACGTTCGGCAGACGGGACGGAAACGACGGAATCATGGGCGTGTCGTGCGGTGCATTCATGGCGCTATCGGGTGCGGATGCTCTGGTCCTGGTGACAGGGTGAGGTTCGATTGTAGGGAATTGAGGCGCGCCGTGTGCGTCAGGCGGGCGCCGGCTCGTCGGCAGGCAGCGCGCAGGCGCTGACAAACGGCGCCGGCTGGGCAATCTGGAAGGCGAAATCGCGGGCGATGCGGCGTGCCAGTTTCAGCACGGCACGGTCCTTCGACACCAGCCAGTCTGCGCCGGCTGCGTGCGCGAGCTCGAGAAACTTCTGGTCGTCGCGGTCCTTGCATTTCGGTAGCGGCCTTGCGTCTTCGGCCGGGGGCGCGGGCTCGACGATCCGCGAAAGGCTGGCGAGCGTGGCCAACGCGGCCGTCTTGTCGATCTCGCGCCTGGCAAACTGCGGGTAATCCAGCACGTAGGTCAGTTCCGCGAGACAGCGGGCGTCGATCAATGCCTCGAGCGCGCCGTTTTCAAGGGCGGCGCGGATCGCACGGGTGTGCGGATCGTCGAACACGAGGATGTCGATCCAGACATTCGAATCGAGGACGACGCGCAGCGCGCGTGCGGCAGGGGAGGCGGGCATTCGTTACAATCTGGCTTTCGTCATTAACGCCAGGCACGGCGTGCCTGCAAGCCTCTATGATAATCGTTCTGTCGCCGGCGAAATCGCTCGACTACGAAACCCCTCCGCACGTCAAAAAGCACACGATCCCCGATTTTGTCGATGACGCCGCCGAATTGATCGGCGGATTGCGCCGCCTGTCGCCGCAGCAGATCGCCACCTTGATGAGCATTTCCGATCCGCTTGCCCAACTGAACTTTCAGCGTTATGCCGAGTGGTCGCCGGAATTCGACACGCGCAATGCGAAGCAGGCGGTGCTCGCGTTCAACGGCGACGTGTACGAAGGGTTCGACGCGAAGACGCTGTCCTCAGCCGACCTCGACTTTGCGCAAAAGCACGTGCGCGTGCTGTCGGGGCTGTACGGGCTGTTGCGCCCGCTCGATCTGTTGCAGCCGTACCGGCTCGAAATGGGAACGCGCTTGGCCAACGCACGCGGCAAGGATCTGTATGCCTTCTGGGGCGAGCGCATCACGCAGGCCCTGAACGCGCAATTGAAGAAGAACGCCGGCGCGACGCGCGTGCTGGTCAACTGCGCGTCGGGCGAGTACTTCAAGTCGGTGAAGCCCAAATTGCTGGACGCACCGGTGATCACGCCGGTGTTCGAAGACTGGAAGGGTGGGCGCTACAAGATCATCAGCTTCCACGCGAAGCGCGCTCGCGGCCTGATGGCGCGCTATGCGGTCGAGAACCGCCTTGACGCGCCCGGGCAGTTGAAGGGCTTCGAAGGCGAAGGCTATGCGTTCGACACCGAAGCCTCGAACGATTCCACCTACGTATTCCGCCGCCGCGTCGCCGATTAAGGCTGTATACCGACCGCGACTGGCACAGAAGCCGGGAACAACGCCATGACACTTTCGATCACGAGCAACTTCGACGCGGGTGCGATTGAAGTCCTGGCCTGCGAGCAGGCCGACAACATCCGTCTGCGCGTGCGGCGCGACAGCCACGCTGACTTCGCTCAATGGTTCTACTTTCGCCTCTCGGGCGCGCAGGGCGAGCGTTGCGTGATGACCTTCGAGAATGCCGCCGACTGCGCGTTTGCCGAAGGCTGGCGCGACTATCAGGCAGCGGCGAGCTATGACCGCGTGAACTGGTTCCGCGTGCCGACTTCGTACGACGGCAAGGTAATGACGATCGACCATACGCCCGACTTCGACCGCATCTACTACGCGTATTTCGAGCCTTATAGCGAAGAGCGCCACGCGGAGTTTCTCGGCGCTGTCCAGCAGATGCCGCAGGCGACGCTGACGGAACTCGGCCAGACCGTCGAAGGCCGGCCGATGTCATTGCTGACGCTCGGCACGCCGCAAACCAGCGACACGCCGAAAAAGAAAATCTGGATCATCGCGCGCCAGCATCCGGGCGAGACGATGGCCGAATGGTTTGTCGAGGGCATGGTGAAGCGCCTCGCCGGCTGGGGCGATTGGGCGGGCGACCCGGTCGCACGCAAGCTGTACGATCACGCAGTGTTTTACATCGTGCCGAACATGAACCCCGATGGCAGCGTGCGCGGCAACCTGCGCACCAACGCAGCCGGCGCCAATCTGAATCGCGAGTGGATGGAGCCTGACGCCGCGCGTAGCCCCGAAGTGCTGCTCGTGCGCGATGCCATTCACGCGGCCGGTTGCGATCTGTTCTTCGACATCCACGGTGACGAGGCACTGCCGTATGTGTTCGTGGCGGGCTCGGAGATGCTGCCCGGGTTCACCGAGCGCCAGGGGCAGGAACAGAAGGCCTTCATCGAAGCATTCAGGCATGCCAGCCCGGACTTCCAGGACAAATACGGCTACGCGGCGAGCAAGTATCGCGAGGATGCGCTGAAGCTCGCGTCGAAGTACATCGGCAATGCATTTGGTTGCCTGTCACTGACGCTGGAAATGCCGTTCAAGGACAACGCCAATTTGCCCGACGAGCGGGTCGGCTGGAACGGCGAGCGGAGTGCGTCGCTTGGCGCTGCGATGTTGCAGGCCGTTTTGCGGCACGTCGAGACCTTCGCTTAACGCGTCGTGCGCGCGAGGTCCGCGCACCCGGGATTGGCCGCAACAATGAAGCGAGGCACATGGGATGAGCATGTGCCTCGCTTTGTTTTGCCTGAGCACCGGGCCGGCGCAGTGGGACGCTAACCAGTCACTGCGGCCGTCATTGCGTTTTCTTGGCAGATGTTTTCTTGCTGCTCTATTTCGCGGATACCGGCTTGCTTGGACTGGCTCGACGTCGTTTTCTTCGAGCTTTTGCCAGACGATTTCTTCGTCGAAGACCGGCCGCCGGTTCCGTGTTTGCCCTTCACGCCCTTGTGCTTGCCAGGCGAGGTCGTGCTGCGCGGTTTTGCCGCCGGCACCGGATCGTTCCAGCTGAACGCGAGCATCTGGTTGCCCACGTAGCCACAGCGGAATTTCAGGTCGGCTGGATCGCCGCTGCCATCCTGGCGCACGCCCAGACCTTCGACGGTGACGATGTTGTCGACCTTGACGCGTTGCTTGCCCTCGTCGAACGAATCGTTCCACGGCGTGACCGAAGAATGCGCGCTATCGAAGGAGCTGGGCGGGAATTCGACGTGGTCGAAAGCCGTTGAGGTACTGGCGACAAAATTGCCATGCGCTGCACAGTCCGCCACGAGCGGATCGGCATGCATTTCATTGACGAATTTATCGACGAGTTCGTTGTGCTGTTCGAGTTGATCGGCGAATGCGGGAGCGGTGCACGTGAGCGAGACACTCGCTGCACATGCCGCTAACCGGCCGACCACCCGCAGCAATCGGCGCGGTACGTTGGTGCGATCCATCTAGTTCGGTAGGCGCTAATGAGACATCAGGCACGTAAGATGCGTGACGGCCGGGAGGAGTTCAATCCTGACACAAATATTTTGCCCTGTCGTAGTGCGTGGTCTCCATACGCGTTCACACGCTGATGGCGGATTGCCGCAGTACAGGACCAGGACGTTGGATGATACGCAGTGGCGCACGTGTCGCGGCATCTTAGATGCGCGGGCCGCCTAGCCGATAGCGGCGTACGTCGTACGTGGTGACCCACGCAGGCCGGTAGACGGCGATGAGCGCCGTGGACATTCCGGTGAACCATGCTTCGCCGGTGGCGAGCAGAAAGACGCTGAATGCGTAGCCGACAGGCACGACGGTCATGGAGCCGCCAGAGATCGCGACATGGGTGCCCACCGCTGCGGCCGCTGTCAGCGCGACCGCGATAGCCGGCGACACGAAGCCCTGACCGAAGATGAACATGAACAGGTTGCGCGGCAGCCACGCAATGGCGGCCCGCTGCAGCAGGGTCGAGATACCGACCGGCAATGCGCCGTATATGAGGAAGGTGAGGGCGATGCCTTGCCAGGGGGCATCGAAGACGATTGCTGCAAGACCGGTGACCGCGGCCATTGCAACCAGCGCAAGCGCCCAGTCGAACAGCGTGACGACCAGGGTCGCACCGAGCAGATGCATCACGGTCCCGTCGTCGAGCCATGCGTTGCTGGCCCACAGCACCGATACGGCAACGATGATGGCAAGCCAGACGTGTTGAAGGGTCGCGTCTTGCAGTCGTTTGAAAGGATTTTTCCACAGCGCGAGCGCGAGCAGCACCGCGGTGGCGATCCAGCCACCGACAGCGACCCATAGCGGAAGCGGTGTATAGAGGAAACCCATAAATCTCATATTACTCGTTGGCCGGAAAAAGGTGTGAGCGGATTCCATGCCAGGGATCAATGAAGCACGCTGGCAAGTGCGCCGACGGGGCTCAGGTTGACTCGCCAGATCCCGGATCGCCAAATGGAACCGTGGGTTCGGCTGCCATTGGCAGGGTGTCTGCGGTGTCGTTAGCCGGCAACGGATACTTGAAAGCGGGTTGCGTGCGGCGGCGTAGCGGGATGATACCCGGCTGACCCATTACCGGTCGCGGTGTCCATTCGTGGTCGCTGCGCAGGACTTCGAGCTGGGCAGAGAGCCAGCCGTTGTAGAGCGCCTCCGCCGCGGCCCGGCTGGGGGCGCCGAGTTGCTGGAAGATGCTCGCTAGATGGATCTTGACGGTGCCTTTGCTGATACCCAGCGTGCGGGCAATCATCTTGTTGGTGCTGCCCATGTGCACGCAGCGCATGATCTGCTCCTGGCGCGGCGACAGGGCGCTCTTGAGGCGGGCGCGCCGGGTTCGCTTCTTCGGGTTGGCGAGGCGCGGGCTCGGCCACGGATGGGGGCGGCAGAGCAAGTGCGCGCGCCGGCACATAGTGACCGCCGAGCAGGACTATTTCGAGCGCGCGAACGATCAGGCGCGGGTCGGTGGTTCCTGGAATGACGCCAGGCACGCCGTTGTCCAGCAGGCTGCGCACGAACCCGGGCGAGGTATCGTCGCTCAATACGGCAATCGGCAGGACGGCGGCGTTCTGCAAGCAGGCAGCTGATGTCGCCAGCGGACATCCAGTCCTGCCAGTCGATCACCAGCAGATCGGGCGGTTGCCGCTGAAACGCGCGCTCAACCTGACGCCAGTCCTGTGCTTCGTTAAAACGCGCGAGGCGGTCGATTTGCCGCAACAGCGCTTTGAGTCCGTCGCGTCGTTCCGCGTCCGAGTTAAGAACCGGAAACGGCATGGAGCGCGCAAGCGCCTTATAAGCACAGGAGTTGAGGCTATTATTCTCGACCATGAACGGGCGTTTGCCACCATTTTTGCCACCCATTGGTAGCGCCGGATGGCTACGCAATCAATTTCACTTCGCTCAGAAGTGGCCTGAAAAGGGGATCATTCCCCGTTAAGCCTGTTGGCTTTCCAAAATGACACTTGCGATATGTACTCAATATGTATAGTATGAAATGGACGTCATCTACGATCCTGCCAAGCGTCAGACCAACCTGCATAAACACGGCGTTGACTTCGTTGACATCGACGAAGTGCTTTTCAGTGATCCCTATGCGTTGATGTGCGAGGACGAGGATCACGATGAGCAGCGCTTCGTCGTGATAGCGATGGACGGTTTTGGCAATGTTCTAGTGGTGGTGTACACGTACCCGGACGACACAACAATCCGTCTTATCTCTGCTCGTCGGGCCGATCCACAGGAACGCCAACAATACGAGGACAGCGATGAAAGATCATTACGACTTCTCCGAGGCGAAGCGCGGTCCCGCGATAGAGACACCGGGGAAAACGCGCATCACCATAATGCTTGACGATGATGTCCTTCGAGCATTTCGCGAGCGTGCTGCAAGCGAAGGGAAGGGCTATCAGACACTGATCAACGAGACATTGCGATATGCTGTCATGCCATCTAACCGTCCAATCACCGAAGATTCATTGAGAGCCATCGTGCGTGATGTATTGCGCGAAGAAACACACGGTTGACCGGCGCCAGTACCAAGACCGCCTTCGGGCGGTTTTTTTTTACGCCTGGTCGAAACACAACTGGTGCAATCAATTGTAACGGCGTCGCCAGGTCATCAGTGCGTGATCAACGGCAGTGCAACGCTGACAATAGTTGTGAACGCTCCTGGTACGACGGATATTGCCGTCAACTGGGCCGCCCGCTTGTTGAGGGCCGCAGTCTTGTCGTTGAATTCATTGATGCTGACAACCCAGCCAGCAAGTGCGAGAGCTTCATTGGCCACCGGTTCCATTCCACCGACATCCATCCACGGCGGGGATGTGTAGAGCAGGCTTGATCAATCCCATAGCTGGGCAACGCGAATACCCACGCCTGCCGTCAGCGCCGTTAGCAACGAAACGATTACTAGATTTATCATTTTTGCTGGTCCGGATGGGGCGTTCGCCGGTAGTGTCGTGCGGCGATGTTGACCAGCCATACGACCAGTCCGACGACCGCAATCGACGCAACGAGGATCACAAGGAGTAGTGCGCCATCGATGTCGTACTGGCTGTCAGGTTTCAGCACGCCGACGCTCGTCAAGGCGTGCCGTATCGATTCGATAGCACCTGGCGTTGCTTGACGTCCTCCCCGTCCTCAGCCATCGGCTGCCGCTTACGCGGAAAGGGCGGGATTCCTTCTATGAGCAGAACTTTGTCAAGCCCTTTGGCGAACTGGCTGGTCAACTACGATCAAATCAACTCCTGCACCTGCCTCCTGGCAACAAGGCGCCGTTACCTCATGTGGAACCCCGGTAGTAGTCTGAAGCCGACTGTCGCGCGCGTCATCTTGACGGCCTGGCCGGAAGGCATCGGATGAGAGACGTAAAAAAAGCCCCGCTCTTGGCGGGGCTGATTTGAGGCAACGCGGGTCAAGAGCGTTGCCGGTGAGTGGGCGTGTCAGTGGAAATGCGGCTGCGCGGGTTCGGCATCTTCTGGCATTTCGGCATGGACGATCTCCCCGAGCGGGTCCGCGTACAGCGGTACGCCGCAGTCATCGCAATATTCCGGCTCGAAGCGGCCCGCATGACGGCGAATGTCGGTCACGCCGGTTTCTTTCAGGAGCGCGACGATTTCTTCGAGCGGGCCATTGTCGGTGCTCGCTTCCTGCGGTTCCTCGTCGATGCCTGCTTCGCCGTTTTCGCGGCCATACAGCGGCCAGACGACGCCATAGATCACGTCGTTACTGCCGCGGCGCGTGAAGCCGACGCGATATTCGTCGATCCGGCGCTCGCCGAAGCCCGCGACTACCGCCCGCAGGTCAGCCGGCGCGGTACCGATCGTGTCGAACAGGTAGCGCACGGCGGTGCGCACGGTGTGCGGACGCACGCGCTCGTCGGCGTCGCGGCAAGCCGAGTAGTAGGCGTCGGGCAGCAGGCACTCGAATTCGCAACCGGGTAAGGCCAGAGAAAGATTGGCGCCGCCTTGCGTTGCCCATTGCTCGAGGCATTGGCCGCGCTCGATCCGGTTGCCGTGCTCCTCTTCTTGCCAGCGGAACACGGGCTCGCCAACCGGTGCAGCGACCACGGCCAGCAGGAAGCGCGGGTCAGCCAGAATCGGTGAGGTCTCCGGCAGTTCGCCGAAATTGATTTTCGCGGTGCCGCCGCTGAGCGCGGCTTGCGTGAGTTGCTGCGCGATGCGCCAGGTTTCGACGTGATGACGCGGCAACTGATCGATGCTGTAAAGGAACGGTGCCATGGCCACACGTGTGCCGGCGGCGAGGACGTGCGCCTGCAGATGGGCGCGCAATGCGTCGGCCGAGTCGCCCTTGAGCGGGCCGGAGGGGATCGAATAGCGGGTCCAGGCGAGCACCGGCGCCGCGATCAGCAACGCTTCATGCGGCACGCCTTCGTGTTCGACGATGAATGATTCACTGTGCGTTTCCGCCATATCGGCGAGCGCGCCGTAGGCGTCCGGGTGATTCTGCTGCAGGTGATCGAGCGCGGCGTCCAGCGTGGTCTGGTTGGCGTTGCGGACGATCTTGGCCAGCAGCGCATCGAGCTTGGCTTCCCAGAAGCGGTCTTCGGTGCGACTGCCCGACGCGAATAGCGCGAGCGAGAGGCCGACGAGCTTGTCGGCGTCGGGGGGGAGACGTTTGGCGATTCGCGAGCGCATAAATCCAGGAATTGGGTGCACAGAGCCATATATTCTAGTCTTTTCTGGGCCGCCATATCATTTCTGCGTGATGCTGGATAGATCGGGCAGCATCATGCGGCCGGGAGCCGGAGTGCGAGGAGGGCGCGGCGGTCGCCGCAGCCGCTCACCGTATGTCGTCCGGCTGGTTGACACAAAGGAGGGTTTGCGGCGCTACTGACTTCTATACTGAAGGCTTTTAGCGCCGCGCCAACAGGCGTGCGCTGAAAGCCGCCGTTGTCTGGCACAACAAAGGGGGGATTCATGGTGAAATCGGACCAACTGATCGAGCGGCTTGCCGCCGTGTTCGCGTTGATCGTGCTGGTGGGCGGTTCGCTGCTGGTACTGGCGCCGTTCACGACCGCGTTACTGTGGGGCGCGATTCTGACCTACAGCTCGTGGGGGCTGTATCGCAAGCTGACCGCGATGGTCGGTGGCCGACGCAAGCTGGCGGCCATATTGATCGTGCTCATTATCCTGATCGTGGTTCTCGGGCCGTTCGTCTACGCAGGGTTTGCCTTCGGCGCCCACGTGCACGACATCGTCGCGCTCGTGCAAAGGCTGTTCGACGCTGGGTTGCCTGATCTGCCGCCCTGGGTTTCCGGAATACCGCTTGTCGGTCCGAATATCGAGGCCTTCTGGGCGCACCTGACCAGTGGCAATTCGGAGTTGATCGCGCAATTGCGCACGCTTGCAGCGCCGGCCGGCAAATGGATTCTGGCTGCAGCCATTGCCGTCACCCATGGTTTGGGGCTGCTGGCGCTCAGTATTGTGCTGGCGTTCTTTTTCTATACCGGCGGGGAGGGTGCGGCTGCATGGCTGAACGCGGGCATGCGCCGCATCGCAGGCGAACGTGCCGACTACCTGTTGGCGCTGGCGGGCAGCACCGTGCGGGGCGTGGTCTACGGCATCCTCGGCACGGCGCTTGTGCAGGGCGTTCTCGCCGGCTTCGGATGCTGGATCTCCGGCGTGCCGGCGCCCGCGCTGCTGGGCCTCGCGACCTTCTTCCTGTCAGTGATCCCGGGCGGACCGGTGATTGTCTGGTTGCCTGCGGCAATCTGGCTCTACCACGGTGGTGCGACGGGTTGGGCGATTTTCCTCGTGATCTGGGGCGTGCTCGTGGTGGGTATGTCGGACAACGTCATCAAGCCGATTCTGATTGGCAAGAGCAGCGATATGCCGCTGATCCTGGTGATGCTCGGCATTCTCGGCGGTGCGTTTGCGTTTGGCTTCCTCGGTGTATTCATCGGCCCTACGTTGCTGGCTGTTGCCTACACCGTGTTGCATGACTGGACGATCGGTTCTTCCGCCGCTCGTGCCTTGGCGCCTGAAGCCGAACCTGTGCCAGGCGAGGAGCCGGGTCGCATTGAAAAGGCACCTTGAAATATATTGAAGATAACGCTTGCAAGCTGTGTGCTGGCTCGCTAGAATCTCGGTCTTTCGCGCTTCGGAGTCCGGGGCGCGGGAGACGGGAGAGCCAGCAGTGGCAAGGCTTTCGGCGGGGTAGGCAGGTTCGGGAAGTTAAAAAAACCTGTTGACGACGCAGCGAAAGTTCTTCATAATCTCGTTTCTCTGCTGCTGATGCAGCGACGCAGAACGAAGCGGTGCCGGGTAGCTGAAGTGGGCGCGGTTTTGGTGGTGAATGCGTACTCGATCTTTAAAAATTAACAGCCGATAAGTGTGGGCGCTTGAT
>DASZIR010000161.1:0-52662 GCA_035948995.1 Paraburkholderia sp.
GCGCGATACCGAGAAGATGTACTGTAGCTGCGCGGACAGCACGGCGTTCGCATTCGCGCTATCGGTGCTGTATTTCTTGGGCTTCTGCACCGATTGCGCGGCGAAGAACGCGGCGTAATCCGAATTCTTGCAGTGCACGAGCGGAATGAAACCGAGGTCGCTCAGTTCCTTTTCGCGGCGATCGGTAATCGCGATTTCGGTCGGGCATTTCAGCGCAACTTCGCCGTCGTCGGTCTTGAACGTGTGGGTGGGCAGGTCTTCAACCAGACCGCCGCCTTCCACGCCGCGAATCGCCGCGCACCAGCCGAAGTCGTCGAATGCAGCCGTCAGGCGGGCGGCAAATGCCCACGCTGCGTTACACCATAGATATTTGCTGTGATCGGTGCCGTCCACGTCTTCGACGAAGTTGAAGCCTTCTGCCGTAGCGCCGTCTTTCGGATTGAAAGGCAGGCGGCCGAGGAAACGCGGCAAGGTCAGGCCGACATAGCGCGAGTCTTCGGAGTCGCGGAACGACTTCCACTTCGCATATTCGACCGTATCGAACACCTTGCCGAGATCGCGCGGCTTGCCGAGGTCGGCAAACGACTCGAGCCCCAGCAGTTCGGGCGAGGCGGAGGTAATGAACGGCGCGTGCGCCGCCGCCGCGACGTGCGCCATCTGCTCGATGAAATAGACGTCTTCCGGCTGGCGCGTCACTTCGAAGTCGCCAATGATGGTGCCGAACGGCGCGCCGCCGAAGGTGCCGAACTCTTCTTCGTAGACCTTCTTGAAGAGCGCGCTCTGGTCGAATTCGATCGCGTTCTTGAAGTCGCGCACCAGATCGCGCTTGGGCGCATGCAGCGCCTTGATCTTGACCGTCGCTCCGGTGTTACTTTCCTTGCACAGGTAGTCGAGGCCGCGCCAGGTGCCTTCCAGACGCTGGAATTCGGGCGCGTGCATCACCGCGCTCAATTGCGCGGAAATCAACCGGTCGAGCTCGGCCACGCGTGCGTCGATCGTTGCCGACAGGTTGTCGGACACGATCACCGTGCCGTCGAGCACCTGGTGCACGAGTTCGCCGATCAGGTCTTTCGCGCGCGCATGCTCCGAATCCGACTTCGCCACCTTGCTCTTCTCGACGATCTCGTCGAGCAGCGTGGTTTCAGCGCCGGTCTGTGCGCTGGCGAGTTGGGCTGCTGCCGTTTGCTGGTTCATCTCACACCCCGTACTTATTCGCCCTGCTTGTTGTCATCACCGCGATGATCCGGCGCGCCGCCGTGCTGTTCCGCCGCTTCACCCTGGCTCTTCGCGAGGGCCTGCAGCTGTTGGGTATTGGTCAGCACTTCGCTCAGCAGGTCTTCGAGCTTGTCGTTGCCGGCGAGCTTGTTGCGCAGGTCGGCCAGCTTCGAGCGCGCCTCGAGCAGACGCCGCAACGGGTCGATCTGGGCGACCACTTCGTCCGGGTTAAAGTCGGCCATGGAACGGAAACGCAGATCCACGGCGAACTTGCCGCCCGTTTCGCTCAGGCGGTTTTCCACCTGGAACGCGGCACGCGGCTCGATGCCCTTCATCACGTCGTCGAAATTGTCGCGATCGATATTGACGAACTTGCGGTCGCGCAGCTTCGCCTGCTCGACTTCGGATTGCCCGGCCAGATCGGCAACCACGCCGACGACGAACGGCAGTTCCTTGATTTCAATCGCATCGCCGCGTTCGACCTCATAGGTCAATTGAACGCGGGGCGGCCGCACCTTTTGCAAGCGCTTTTGAATACTTTCTTTCTTCGCCATCGTCGGCTCCCTGATGCAGGTGAATCAAACGTATCGATCAGCGAAGTGCGCTGAACGGGTCAGACGCGCCGCCGCTTTGTGCGGCCTTGGCCGGCGCAGCAGCCGCGGGTGCAGCCGGCACCGGCGTGGCGGGTGCAGCAGCGGTCGTGGCAGCCGGGCTGCTGCCGGCGACGTCTGTGCTGTCCGGCTTTTTCGTGACGCGCCTGACGTAGCGCTTCTTCTTGACCGCCGGCTTGTCGCTCTCGTCAGGCGGGAACAAGGTCGCCTCGCCCAGCGTGTCGCGCAGTTCCTTCGCGAGCGCCTGTGCATCGGTCTTCGCATCGCCCGCGAGCGATGCATCCTGACGCAGCTCGCCGAGCGACTGCGTGGCCACCCGCAGGCCGGCAACGGCCAGCACGCTCTTTGCCTGACGGTCGGTCTGATCGCGTTGCAGCGCTTCTTGCGCCGCGACGATGGCCTGGCCGTAATGACCCTGCGTGAACTGGATCTGCGCAATGCGCGACCACGGCTCCTCACGTGTCGGATCGGTCTTCGACAACTGCTGGTAAAGCACGATGGCGCGATCCTGATCGCCCCCCTTGGCGACTGTATCGGCGTCCGCCAGCGCTTTATTAAAAGCCTCCGGCGTGGTCGCGATGTTGTTGCCCTGGGTTGCACATCCGGCAATCACGCCACATGCCAACACCACCCCTGATAGTTTTACAAAGAGACGCTCTTTCATCGCTTTTTCACCGACGTGCGAGTTTTTTAATTCAAGGAGAAACCGGAGTTTTGCTTTGCTTCAAGTGCGCGGGTATAGTACAGGTCAATTTTTGATAATTCAACTTTCGCGTGACAAAGCAATGCATGAAAAAACTGCATCAGATCACGCAAGGACCGAAATAAGAAATAGTTTCCTGACGTAAAGCCGCCCATTTCGAAGCGCGGAAATTTTTTCCGTACACTGGATGTGATGTGGCTACGCCGCGAATCAATGCATTTCGCATAGCGAGGCGCGTTGTTCCAATTGGTTGAGTTTATTGGCATTTTGACCGGGGGGGCGATCGGCGCAGAGCCGATCGGGGTAAATGAATTCGCGTTTTATTCGTTATGCATCGTTGCTTGCCGTGAGCATGCTGCTCGGCGGCTGTGCGGCTGCCCTCCCCATGCTCGGGTCGGCGGCCTCTGCTGCCTTGCAGGCAACCGGCCTCGGCAAGCCCGACGTGCCGGACGCGCAGAAGCCGCCGCGCGACATCGGACTCACGCTCTACGCCGCGCAAAACCTCAATGCCGCCAATGACAGGAAGCCGCTGGCGCTGGTGGTTCGCCTGTATGTGCTGAAAGACCCGACGTCATTCCAGCAGGCGCCATTCGACGCCTTCACGGATCCGGACAAGGAAAAAACGACCTTGGGCGGCGATTTGCTGGGAGTGCGCGAAGTCACGCTGATTCCCGGCCAGCACTACACCGTGACCGAGAAAGTCTCGCGCGAAGCACAGGCATTCGGTATCGTCGCGCTATTCCGCGACCCGGCAATGCAGCGCTGGAAATTCGCCTTCGACCCGGCGAAGTCGGAGAAGTCCGGCATAATGGTCGGCCTGCATAACTGCGCAATGACCGTTACCAACGGCACCGTGATCCCGCCTGAACAGGGATTGCCTGCTCAACCGCTGAATATGCTGTCTTCAGTCAGTTGTGGGTAAAGGCATGCCGGTAAAGATGCCCTTGAATGGCGATTTAACGGTATTTGCCAATTTAACAATCGCAGGGCCCGAATCGGTTAACGCCGGGCGCGCAACCAGCATGACGCATATAACAGGTTTGAGATGAGTTATTCCGCAAAGGTGCTCTGGGGGGAAGGTCTGTTTCTCAGGCCTCAGCATTTTCAGCGTCAGGACGCCTATCACGAGGCGCGCCTGTTCGAATCGATTCAGGCCATCCAGCCTTACAACTGGGGCGTGCGCTCGGTGCGCTTTGATCGCGACGCGCTCGGCAGCAACGTGCTGCGCGTGAGCGAACTGTCGCTGGTGTTTCCGGACGGCGCGCTGTATTCCGCGCCGCAAGCCGACGACCTGCCGCCGCCCATCGCGCTCGACACCCTGCCCGACGGCATCAACGAATTTACCTTCTATCTGGCGCTGCATCCGCTGCGCGAAACGGGCGCGAACTATTCCGCCGACCACAACTCGGGCTTCGTCTCGCGCTATGTCAGCGAACAGGCGCCGGTAGCCGATCATTACACCGATGCAGCCGAAGCGGACATCACGTTCCTCAAAACCAGCGTCAAGCTGATTGCCCACAGCGAGCCGCGCGACCAGTTGCTGTCGGTGCCGCTCGCGCGCGTGCGCCGCACCGCGACCTCGGGCTTCGAGCTCGACGACAGCTTCGTGCCGCCGTCGCTCGCAATCGAGGCCTCGCCGATCCTGCATCAGCGCCTGCGCCAGCTGATCGACGCGCTGCAGGCCAAGGTCAACGCGCTGTACGGTTTCCACCGTGAGCCGACCAAGAACATCATCGAATTCCGCTCCGGCGATATCGCGTCATTCTGGCTGCTGCATACCGCCAGCGCGGCCTTTGCGTCGCTCGCGCATCTGTACCAGCATGCCGCGCTGCATCCGGAGCGGCTGTTCCAGGAACTGCTGCGCCTCGCCGGGCAGTTGATGACCTTTTCGAAGGGCTACGCGCTCGCCGACCTGCCCGCCTACCGGCATGACGATCCGGGCCCCGGCTTCGCGCGCCTCGACACGATCCTGCGTGACCTGCTCGAAACGGTGATCTCCACGCGTTACTTCGCCATCGCGCTCGACGAAGTGCGGCCGTCGTTCCACGTCGGCCGGCTCGATTCGGGCAAGATCGACGACAAGACGATGTTCTACATCGCCGTCTCGGCGGACCTGCCCACGGTCGAACTGGTCGAAGCGGTGCCGGCGCGTTTCAAGGTCGGCGCGCCGGACGACGTCGACAAGCTCGTGCTGTCGGCGATGCCCGGCGTACGGCTCGTCTATACGCCGCAGGTGCCGCCCGCCATCCCGGTGCGCCCCGGCGCATGCTACTTCTCGTTCGAATCGCGCGGCGCGCTGTATGACCGCATGCTGCAGGCCCAATCGGCGATGATCTACACGCCGTCCGGAATCAACGATCTCAAACTCGAACTGATCGCCGTCACATCATGAGCTACGCGCCCTCCCTGTTTGGCGGCAGCACGCCGTCCGTTACACCCGCCCCCGCGGTCGAGCCCACCTACCAGGTGCGCTCGCTGCTCGATCTGCTGTACGACGGCTTGTTCATGCTGTTCCTGCTGAAGAACGGCCGCCAGCCCGGCGATGCCGGCGAATTCAGCCAGCGCATCCAGCAGTTTCTGGGGGATTTCGAGCGCGGCGCGAAAAAGCTCAACGCTTCGGCCGACGACGTGTATGCGGCGAAGTTTGCGTTTTGCGCGGCCGTCGACGAATCCGTGCTGTCGTCGTCGTTCAAGATCCGTACCGAGTGGGAGCGCCGGCCGCTGCAATTGATCCTGTTCGGCGAGCAACTCGCCGGCGAGAAGTTTTTCCACTACCTGGAAGAATGCCGCGCCCAGGGAGCCGCGCGCCTGCAGTCGTTCGAGGTGTTTCATATGTGCCTGCTGCTCGGCTTCCAGGGCAAGTATCTGCTGGAAGGGCCTGAGAAGCTCGCGTATCTGACCGCGCGGATCGGCGACGAAATCGCTCACCTGAAAGGCAAGCGGGCGCCGTTCGCGCCGCACTGGCCGCTGCCGGATCAGGTTGCGCACCGCCTGAAACGTGAGGTGCCGCTGTGGAGCATCGGCGCGGTGTTTGCGCTGGTCGCGCTGCTCGCCTATCTCGGCCTGAACAGCTATCTGCGCGACTCGACGCTGCATACGCTCGCGCCCTATTCGCAGATCATCAAGCTCGGCCCGCAATCCGCCAATCTGACGATTTCGCTGCCTTAACGCGTGTTATATCGCGTGTTATATCGCGGGTTTTAAGCGGGTTCCAAGCGGGTCTTACCGCGGCTCCGGTCGCGGATTTTGTCCGGGAACGGCTGCCCGTCCGGCGAGTGTGCCGCTTGCGGATTCGTGGCGGCAACGCGCCGCGCGCACCCGCGCCTCGCCCACCACGCGTGCGAGTGCCACCGGGCTCATGCGAGCCGCAATGCCACGCACGTACTCATGATGACGGGCCTCCAGCGGCCCCTGCAGATACTGTGCCTGTAGATAGCGGATCAGGGCGATCCGCCGATGCCCGAGCGCCATGCTCAGCTCCAGCAACGCAACCGCTGCATGAGCATCGCCGGCCTCATAGGCCCGTTTGAGCAGCTCAGCGGTGCGCGCGCGTGACATCGGCATGAGCATGAAGACCGGTGCGCATCGCCACCACGAGCTCGTCGACAAGCACGCGCCGGCCGCGCCCGGGGCGCGGCGGCGCGGCACACGACGTCACCGCGTCTTCGAACGCTCTCACGACATCAGCGGCGCGGCCGCGTCGAGCATGATCCGGCAGAAGTAGTCGGCAAAGCTGCGGCGCACGACCAGTTCGAAGGTGTCGTCGTTGACCGGAATCAGCACGATCGACGCCTTGAAATAGTGGCTCTGTGCGCATTGGCCGGGAGCGAAGACGCGCGGATGCAGGTCGAGCGGGCAGCCGCGCGCAATCACGTCACGCACTTTCTCGCCGCTCACTTCGAGCACGGTGTAGCCGCTGCCGATATCGACCGCGGACGCAAACTGCCCGGTCAGTGCCTGCCTGAGCTTCGCTTCGAGCGTCGCGCCCTGTTGCTGGTGCGAGCGCACCAGCCACTCATCCGGCCCGAGCCACAGCACGTCATAGCCGTTGCCGCGCGCTACCGTGTTCGGCTTCGCAGGCGCACGGCAACCCGTCACGCTTTCCACCGCGCTGGCGAAGGCCGCATCGTTGGCATCGCCGCGCAGATTCACCAGATCGCGAAACGGCCGTTCGCTCAAACTGAACTTCTTCGCCGCGCCTGCCTGATGCGCCTTCAGCAGATCGCCAACCCCTACCAGCGGCGACTCCTGCCACGCCTCACCCGCCGCGCGCGGCACGATCACCGAAGCCGCGTCCGGTGCATTGCTTCTTGCTTCATTCCACATGTTGACGCACTCCTTCGGTGTCGTAGAAAACCGGGCTGGCAATCTTTGCCGCGATCTGCTTGCCGCTCGCAAGCGGGATCGTCACGCTCTGGCCCACCTTGTCGAGGCCGCCCTTGATCACCGCAAGCGCAATTGAACGCTTCAGGATCGGGCTGTAGTAGCTCGACGTGACGTGGCCAAGCATCGGCGCGGTCTGCCCTGAAAACGGGCCGGCGGTGATCTGACTGCCCTCCGGAATCACGAACGATGCATCATCGGCAAGCAAGCCCACGAACTGCTTGCGGTCTTCCTTCGCGGTATCGGAACGCGTCAGGGAACGCTTGCCGAGAAAGTCCTTGGACTTCGCGACCAGCCCGCCCATGCCGAGGTCGTTCGGCGTGATCGAGCCATCCGTGTCCTGACCGACGATGATGTAGCCCTTCTCCGCACGCAGCACGTGCATCGTTTCCGTGCCGTACGGCGTGATCTCGAACTCGGCGCCGGCCGCCATCAGCGCTTCCCACACGGCACGGCCCAGATTGGCCGGCACGTTCACTTCGTAGGCCAGTTCGCCCGAGAAGCTGATGCGCATCACGCGCGCTCGAACACCGGCCACCGTGCCTTCGCGATACGACATGAACGGGAAGGCGGCGTTGGCGAAATCGATATCGCTGCACACCTTCTGCAGCACCTTGCGGCTCTTCGGCCCCACCACCGCAAACGTGGCCCAGTGGTCCGTCACCGAAGCGAGCCGCACCTTCAGGTTCGGCCACTCGGTCTGCAGCCAGCGTTCGAGCCAGGTCAGCACGCGCGCGGCGCCGCCGGTCGTCGTGGTCATCATGTAGTGCTGCTCGGCGAGGCGCACCGTGACACCGTCGTCGAACACCATGCCGTTTTCGTCGAGCATCAGGCCATAGCGGCACTTGCCCACTTCGAGCTTGCTCCACGGGTTCGTGTACACCCAGTTGAGCAGTTGCGCCGCATCCGGGCCCTGGATGTCGATCTTGCCGAGCGTCGACGCATCCAGAATACCCACGCCATTGCGCACGGCGAGGCACTCGCGCGCCACGGCGGCGTGCAGGTCTTCGCCGTTCTTCGGGTAGTACCACGGACGCTTCCAGTTGCCCACGTCCTCAAACGCCGCGCCGTTCTCGACGTGCCATTCGTGAACGCAGGTCTTGCGGATCGGGTCGAGCAGGTCGCCCAGTTCGCGGCCCGCAAACGTGCCGAACGAAACCGGCGTGTAGTTCGGACGGAAGGTCGTGGTGCCGGTTTCGGGAATTGTCTTGCCGAGCGCATCGGCGAGTATCGCCATGCCGTTGATATTGCCGAGCTTGCCCTGATCGGTGCCGAAGCCCATCGCTGTATAACGCTTCACGTGCTCGACGGATTCGAAGCCTTCCCGTGCGGCAAGCAGAATATCCGCGGCGGAAACGTCGTTCTGGAAGTCGACGAACTGCTTCGGCCCGCGTGACGCCGCTTCACGGCTGCCCACCAGCCACAGCGGCAGCAACGGCGCTTCGCTGATCTCTGCGACATGCGGCACTTGTGGACGCGTCACGTTAAAGCCCACCGCCTTCGCGGCTTCGACGCCCGCGTCGACGGCAAAGCGCAGGCCGCGCGCGAGGCTGAACTCGCCCGCTGCCGCACCCACGCTGCTTTCAGGCTGCATGGCCTTGCCCGGCACGAAGCACACCTTTTCGTCGTTCCAGTGCGCCTTGCCGCCCGATTGCGCGAACAGGTGCAACACCGGACTCCAGCCACCCGACATCGCCAGCATGTCGCAGTTCAGCTCCGGCTGTTGCGCGCCGACCTTGCCGTTCGCATACGCGGCGACTTCGACTGACGCAACGCGCAGCTTGCCATGCGCCGTCGTCACCACCGCGTTGTTCAGGACCTTCACGCCATGACGGCGCGCGGCTGCGGGCAACGCGCCGTTGCCTTGTCCGCGCGGATCGATCACGGTCACCTTCGCGCCGCACGTCTTCAGATCGAGCGCACATTGATAGCCGTCGTCGTTGTTCGTGAACACGACGGCTTCGCGGCCCGGCAACACACCATAACGATGGATATACGTCGAAACCGCCGAGGCCAGCATCACGCCCGGCAGATCGTTATTGCCGAACACGATCGGACGCTCATGCGCGCCGGTTGCGAGAATCACGCGTTTCGCACGGATCTTCCACAGCAGTTCGCGCGTGCCCTTGCGCATCGAGACCGGCAGATGGTCGGTCAAACGCTGCGTGACGGTTACGAGGTTGTGATCCTGGTAACCGAAGGCCGTGCTGCGGCTGAGAATCTTCACTTCCGGCATGTGCCGCAGTTCCGCCTCGATTTTCTCGACCCAATGCAACGCGGCGCGGCCATCGATCTCCGCTCGGCACGACAGCAGGCTGCCGCCGAGCTCGCGCTGATCGTCGACCAGAATCACGCGCGCGCCCGACGCGCCTGCCGCATGCGCCGCCGCCAGCCCGGCCGGGCCGCCGCCCACCACCAGCACGTCGCAGTGTGCGAAACACTTGTCGTAACGGTCGGCATCGAGCGCTTCCGGTGCCTTGCCAAGGCCCGCGGCTTCGCGAATCTTGTCTTCGTACTTCGGCCACCACTTACGCGGCCACATGAAGGTCTTGTAGTAGAAACCGGCCGGCAGGAAGCGCGAAAACTTCTGGCTGATCGCCATGCGGTCGTGTTCGAGACTCGGCTCCGCATTCACGCTCGTCGCCGCCAGTCCCTGATACAGCTCCACTTCGGTCGCGCGTGCATTCGGCACGGTGTAGGCACCGCGCTCGAGTTGCACGACCGCATTCGGTTCTTCAACGCCCGCCGTCACGATGCCGCGCGGACGGTGATACTTGAAGCTGCGCGCCACGAAATGCACGCCGTTCGCGAGCAGCGCCGAGGCCAGCGTATCGCCCTGAAAGCCCTGATACGTGCGGCCGTTGAACGTGAAAGTCAGCGGAATCGCGCGATTGATGCGCCCACCGGCGCCGAGGCGGTCTTTCTGGCTCATTGCTTGTTGCCCTCGTGAACGTCGTTGGCGGTGGACCCGGCGGCTTGGGCGCCGAAGGTTTCATAACCGAGGAACTGATAGGACACCGTATCGCGCGTCGCCATGAACCAGCGGCGGCAACCCTGGGTATGCAGCCATTGCTCGCGGTGCACGCCGCGCGGGTTCTTGCGCATGAACAGGTAGTCGCCCCATTCCTTGTCGGTGAGCTTGTCGGTGTCGAGCGGACGGGCGATATCGGCTTCGCCGCCGCACGAGAATTCGGATTCGGCGCGGGGCCCGCACCACGGGCATTCGATCATCAACATAGGTTTCTCCGTTTGTCGACCAGAGTTGGCGCTTTAGCGCCTACTCTGGTCCCATGCAACTTGTTGCGGTGCCGGTTGGTTCGCAGCAGGCGTTAGTGGGCCACGGCTGCTGCGCCGTGTTCGTCGATCAGATGACCGGTATAGAAACGGTCTAGCGAGAAGGGTGCGTTCAGCGGATGCGGTGCATCGTTGGCAATCGTGTGGGCGAATACCCAGCCCGACCCCGGCGTTGCCTTGAAGCCACCCGTACCCCAGCCGCAGTTGAAATACAGCCCCTTCACGTCGGTCCTGCTGATGATCGGGCACGCATCCGGCGACACGTCGACTATGCCGCCCCACTGCCGGTTCATCCGCACGCGCGAGAACACCGGGAACATTTCGACGATCGCTTCCAGCGTGCCTTCGATAATGTTGAAGCTGCCGCGCTGGCCAAAGCCCGTGTATTGATCGACGCCTGCGCCGATGACGAGATCGCCCTTGTCGGACTGGCTGATATACGCATGCACCGCGTTCGACATGATCACCGTGTTGACCACCGGCTTGATCGGCTCGGACACCAGCGCCTGCAACGGATGGCTTTCCAGAGGCAAGCGCACGCCGGCCATGTCGGCAAGCGTCGAGGTATTACCCGCAGCGACCACGGCCACTTTCCTGGCCTTGATGAAACCTTTGACCGTATCGACGCCCGTCACCGCACCGCCTTCGCGGCGAATGCCGGTGACCTGACAGTTCTGGACGATGTCGACGCCATGCTGATCGGCACCGCGCGCAAAGCCCCACGCCACCGCATCGTGTCGTGCGACGCCCGCACGCCGCTGGATCGACGCGCCCAGCACCGGGTAGCGGCTGTTGAGGTTGATCGTCGGCTCGATTTCCTTGATCTGTTCGGGCGTGATGAATTCCGCATCCACGCCGTTCAGCCGGTTCGCGTTAACACGGCGCTCGGTATCGCGCACGTCCTGCAACGTATGCGCGAGATTCAGCACGCCGCGCTGGCTGAACATCACGTTGTAGTTGAGGTCTTGCGACAAGCCTTCCCAAAGCTTCATCGCTTTCTCATATAACGCAGCGGATTCATCCCACAGGTAGTTCGAGCGCACGATCGTCGTATTACGCGCCGTATTGCCGCCGCCGATCCAGCCTTTCTCGAGAATGGCGATGTTGCGCACACCATGCTCTTTCGCGAGGTAATACGCGGTAGCCAGACCATGCCCGCCGCCGCCGACGATCACCACGTCGTATTCGCGCTTCGGCTCAGGGCTTCTCCACTGCCGCTCCCAGTTCTCGTGATACGACAACCCGTTGCGGAACAAACTGAATATCGAATAGCGGCTCATGTGGGCAGGTCCTCTCTTTAGCATTCGATGACGTTCACGGCGAGACCACCGCGCGACGTCTCCTTGTATTTCGTCTTCATATCGGCGCCGGTTTCGCGCATCGTCTTGATCACATTGTCGAGCGACACATAGTGCTGGCCATCGCCTTTCAACGCCATGCGCGACGCGTTCAGCGCCTTGATCGCACCCATCGCGTTGCGCTCGATGCAGGGAATCTGCACGAGACCGCCCACCGGATCGCAGGTCATGCCCAGGTTGTGCTCCATACCGATCTCGGCCGCGTTCTCGACCTGGGTGGGCGTGCCGCCCATCACGGCGGCGAGCGCAGCGGCGGCCATCGAGCAGGCGACGCCCACTTCGCCCTGGCAGCCCACCTCCGCGCCGGAAATCGACGCGGTTTCCTTGTAGATGATGCCGATAGCCGCGGCAGTCAGCAGGAACGTGACGATGCCGTCCTCATTCGAACCCGGCACGAACTTCACGTAGTAATGCAGCACCGCCGGAATCACACCCGCTGCGCCGTTGGTCGGCGCCGTCACGACGCGGCCGCCGGCTGCGTTTTCTTCATTGACGGCCATCGCGTACAGGTTGACCCAGTCGAGCATCGAGAGTGGATCGCGCAACGATTCTTCGGAGCGCACGCGCAGTTGCGTCGATAGTTCCGCCGCGCGCCGCTTTACACGCATCGGACCAGGCAACTCGCCGCGGACCTTGCAGCCGCGCTCGACGCAGGCCGCCATCGTGCGCCAGATCGCCAGCAGGCCTTCGCGAACCTCCTCACGTGAGCGTGACGCGCATTCGTTGGCCATCGCCACCTCGGCAATCGACAGCCCGCTTTCACGGCACACGCGCATCAGATCGTCGCCGGTGCGGAACGGCAACGGCACCTCGCCGCCCGTGCGCACGCCGTTGACCCGATCGCCTTCGCGATTCACCACAAACCCGCCGCCGACCGAGTAATACTCTTTTTCGACCAGCAACTGGCCGTTCTCGTCGAACGCCTGAAAGCGCATGCCGTTCGGGTGAACCACACCGGTGCCGGCCATCAGCTTGCGGTAGAAGGACAGATGCTCCTTCTCGTCGTACTGCACCCGATGCGTGCCCAGCAGCGACAGCGCCTTCTCCTGACGAATCTGCGCGAGGCGCGGCTCGATCAGGTCCGGATCGATCGTGTCGGGCAGATGGCCTTCGAGGCCGAGCAGCACCGCCTTGTCGGTGCCGTGGCCCTTGCCGGTCGCGCCGAGCGAGCCGTACAGCTCGACCTTCACGCGCCGCACGAAGGCCAGCAGGTTGGCGTCCTCGATATGCGAGGCGAAGCGGCACGCCGCAATCATCGGGCCGACCGTGTGCGAACTCGACGGACCGATGCCGATCTTGAACAGATCGAAGACGCTGACGTTCATGTGGGCTGCCTGGTCGTAAGGGGTAGGTTTGCCGGAGCAGAGAGCGCCGCCTTCGCTGTCCTGAGGGCGCCGGCCGTTCGCTCCGGAGGGTTCCACGTACTTTTCCGCATGGCGCAAGTACACCAAAGCGTAAAATTGGCCGATAGAACAAAAACGCCATCGACCTGGGACGGCGACGCCACCGCGGCACAAGGCGCGGCGGCGGTTCGTTTATGCGATGGTTGATGGCGGAAAAGCGCAAGTCGGCCCGGACCGGATAGGCGACGCTAGGGACATCGCGCGCATGCGCCCGCACGCGTAGCGGGCGGCGGGCGGCACCGCGTTCATGAAGCGTTTGCTGAACCGTCGTCCTACTTCATTTGCCCCTATGACGCACCCTGGCGCTGTAGCTCCATGAAAACCGCAGAATCGTTACCGCTGACCTCCATCGACGGCGTCCCCAAGGAGCGCATCCGCTTCGGCATCGTGCTGCTGCCGAATTTCACGCTGACCGCGTTTTCCGGCTTCGTCGACATGCTGCGGCTGTCCGCCGACGAAGGCGACTACAGCAAGCCGGTGCGTTGCTCGTGGAGCGTGATTGGCGATACGCTCGCGCCGGTGCGGGCCAGTTGCGGCATCCAGATCACGCCATGGGAAACCTTCGAGAACGCCGGGCCTTTCGATTACGTGGTCGTGGTGGGCGGCCTGCTGCATTCCGGCCCGCAGGCCAACGACGAAACGCTGCAGTTCATCCGCCGGGCCGCGCGCAGCAACACGACGCTGGTCGGTATCTGCACCGGCGTGTTTGCGCTGATGCGTGCCGGCGTGCTCGACGAGCACCGCATCTGCGTGAGCTGGTTTCACTACTGGGATTTTGTCGAGCGCTTTCCGTCGGTGAATTCGGATGCGCTGATCGCGGACCGTTTATTCGTGATCGACCGGCGGCGGATTACCTGTTCCGGCGGCCGGGCATCCATTGACGTTGCCGCCGCGATCCTGCTCAGGCATTTCGAGCATGCGACGGTACAGAAGGCCCTGCGTATCCTGCTGGTCGGCGAGATGCAGAAAGGCAATGCACCGCAGCCTCATCCGCCAGGCTTGGAGCCCGCCACGCATCCGAAGGTCAAGCGGGCGATTCTGCTGATGGAACAGCATGTCGGGCGCTCGCTGCCGCTCGAAGAACTGGCGTGCAAGCTCGATATGTCGCCGCGGCAGCTCGAGCGGCTCTTCAAGGCGGAAACCGGCAAAAGCCCGCAGGCGTTCGCCAAGCAGGTGCGGCTCAGGACCGCTGCGTGGCTGCTGACCAGCTCGGACCGCACGGTGGCCGACATTGCGTCGAGCTGCGGCTTCTCGGACGCCTCGCACCTGGGGCGCGAATTCCGCAAGCAGTTCGGCGTGCCGCCCGTGATGTTTCGCGAGCAGCGCGGCGCCGTGCCTGCCGAAGATGCGGCGGTGTTTGACGAGACGTTTCCCGGGCGCGTAGACGTTTATTGACGGGCACAGAAACGGCAAAGGCGGCCCGATACAGCGGCCGCCTTTGCCAGGCTTACGCGTCAACCCGTCTGCTTACTGCGACTCCTCCGCCCACACCGCGTTTTCCCGCGCCATCAACGTAGTCGAAGCCGACGGGCCGAACGTACCGGCGGTATAGGGACGGGGCCGCTCGCCCGACTTCTGCCAGCCCTCGAGGATCGGCTCCGCCCACGTCCATGCCGCTTCGAGTTCGTCGCGGCGCATGAAGTGCGTGAGACGTCCGCGAATCACGTCGATCAACAGGCGCTCATACGCTTCGGCACGACGCTCCGTGAAGGCCTGCTGCAGATCGAGATTCAGGTTGACCGGCAGCATGTGCATGCCGCTGCCCGGCTCTTTCGCCAGCATCTGCAACTGGATCGATTCTTCCGGCTGCAACTGGATCACGAGGCGGTTGCCGTAGTGGCGCGGGCCGCTCGGAATGATCGAGAACGGCAGCTCGGAGAACTCGATGACGATCTCCGAGACCTTCTTCTGCATGCGCTTGCCGGTGCGCAGGAAGAACGGCACGTTGGCCCAGCGCCAGTTGTTGATATGCGCACGCAACGCGACAAAGGTTTCCGCGCGGCTATTAGGCGGAACGTTGTCTTCCTCGAGGTAGCCCTTCACCGGTTCGCCGCTCACCGCGCCTGCCGCGTACTGGCCGCGCACGGTATCGCGCGCGATGTCCTCGGGCGTCATCGGACGCAGCGAACGCAGCACCTTGAGCTTCTCGTCGCGCACCGCGTCCGGATGGAGCGATACCGGCGGTTCCATCGCGACGATGCAAAGCAGTTGCAACAGGTGGTTCTGCACCATGTCGCGCAACGCGCCGGTCTTGTCGTAGAAGCCGGCGCGGCTGCCCACGCCGACGGTTTCCGCCACCGTGATCTGCACACTCTTGATATACGGCGCCTGCCACAGCGGGCCGAAAATCGCGTTGCCGAAGCGCAGCACCATCAGGTTCTGCACGGTTTCCTTGCCGAGGTAGTGATCGATCCGGTAGATCTGCGCTTCGGCAAAGTGCTTGCCGACAGCCGTATTGATCTCCTGCGCGGAGGCCAGATCGTGACCCAGCGGCTTTTCCAGCACCACGCGCGAATGCTCGTCGACGAGGCCGGCGGCCGCCAGGTTGTCGCAAATATTGGTGAACAGATCCGGTGAAGTCGCGAGATAGAACACGTGCCGGACACCGGGGCGTGACACCGCCTTCAGACGCGCGTAGTCCTCGACCGAGTCGACGTCCATGCGCACGTACTCGAAGATCGCCAGAAACTTGTCCCAGGCGACGGCATCGAACGCCTTCTTTTCGATGAAGGGCTTCGCCTTCAATTCCATGAATTCATTGATGTATTCCTCACGCGACCACGGCTTGCGGCCGATCGTGAGAATGCGGGTATCCGCTGGCAGATTGCAGTGCAGATGTGCCATGTAGAGCGCGGGCAGCAACTTGCGAAACGACAGATCGCCGGTGCCGCCGAAAATGATCATGTCGAGCGGCAGGTCAGGTGTGGCAGAAGCGTGTTGGGTAGTCATAGCGCGGTCGCACCGTCGTGATAGGCGTCAGTCAAGGGCAAAAATGCCGGCTACCCGGCATTTTCTGGCAAACGCCTATGGTGCAACGTTTTCGGATTGTTTGCACGCCACGCGTGAATGAATGCGTCAAACGGTCGTTCTTTCAGTTGCGGTTCAAGGCGTTGCGTGCTACCCGGCAGGCGGCCAGGTCCCACGCCGCGCAGCCGACGGTTTTGAACAGCACGGGTGTGCTGACTGAAGGCAGCGGCGCGGAACCGTCCACCACCGCCGCGATGCCGGTAACCTTCGCCCAGTCCACGCCGGCCTGGATGAAGTCACCCGCTTCGTGTCTGGCACCGGCCGGATCGTCGACGTAGAGCACGCTGCCGTGCACGGTGCGCGCGCCGATTTCCAGCATGGCCGGTGTGAACGCGCCGACGCCGATCACGAGCCGCTCCGCGCGCGGCGTTTCGTCGTAGACCGCCTGCCTGCTGGTCGTCAGCGCGATGACCACGTCGACGGAATCCGGCACGTCCGCGCCCGCCAGCGGCTGCAGCTCACGTACCTTGCCGCGCTGCGCGGCGCAGAACGCTTCGGCCTTGGCCAGCGCACTGCCCTTCACCCGCACAAGCGCGGCAGGATAGAGCTCGCCGATCGCCTCCACGTGATTCGCCGCCTGGGTGCCGGTGCCGATCAGCAGGAACTCGCGCGGTGCGGCCCGGCCCGAGGTGCCGCCTTTGAACGTCGCTACGCCGAGCATGGACATCGCTGCCGTGCGCCTTCCCGTCACGGTGGGCCCGTCGAGAATGAACAGCGTCTCGCCGGTATCCGCGTCGAAGGCCATCACCTGGCCGTGGATCGTCGGCAACGCGCGCGGGCCGTTGGCCGGACACACGTTGACCAGCTTGTGGATGCCGAGGTCGGACGCTGTCGCCGGCATTGACAGCATGATGCCGCCCTCGTTGAGCGGCACGACAAGGCGCTCGGGACTCACGATGCGCTGCTGCGCATAATCGATGGAAGCAGTTTTCAATGCCTCGACGAGTGCCGCATAGGGCGTGAGCCGCGCGGTCGCGGAGGCGTCGAAAATCTGCGTGGTCTGCTGGGTCATGGCGGTGGTCTGTCCAGATGAGTGCGGCGTTCAGCGCACCAGAAAGCCATACGTGAGCGGATCGCGTTCATCGACGATCCAGTTCGCGAAGCCGCAGATATGCGCGTCGCCTTCGATTTCCGGAATCACCGCGTCGAAGCGCTCGAGCTTCGTCTCGGACAATACGCGGCCACGGAAAATCGTGCCGATCACCGATTCGTTGACAAGCGTCTCGTCGCGCCCGAGCTCGCCGCGCAGATACAGTTGCGCGACCCGCCCCGCCGTGCCCGAACCGGTCGGCGAACGGTCCACCTCGCGGTCGGCGAACACGCAGCAGTTGGCCTGCGTCGAACCCGCGTGACGCGGCGCGTTGTCGATGATCGTGCCGTAAATATGGTTGATTTCGGGGATGTACGGATGAACCACCTTGAACGCTTCGTTGGCCGCGCGCTTCACCTCGGCGCCGAACTGGATCAGGCGGTCGACTTCCGCTTCGCGCACATTCAGATCGAAGGGCTTGCCTGACGTGTAGAAATAGAACGCGCCGCCGAAGGCGATATCGCCCCGCACTTCGCCAAAAGTGGGCGTCGTCACCGTCACATCGCGCTGCCAGATGAACGACGGCACGTTCACGAAGCGCACATTGCCCGCGTGATCGCCGTCCCATTGGACGAAGGCTTCGATGAAACCGCATGGCGCGTCAATGCCCACCCGCGTCTCGGGCTCGGTCCGCTCGACCCAGCCGAGCGCCACGGCAGTTGTGGCCAGCGCGATCACGCCGTGACCGCAGTGGTCGCTATAGCCCTCGTTGTGCACGAAGATGATGCCGAAGTCAGCGCCCTCGCTGACCGGCTCGGTCAGATAGCCACCGTACATATCCGCATGGCCGCGCGGCTCGAACATCAGGGCGCGGCGCAGATGATCGGCGTGCTCCTTGAGCCAGCTACGCCGCTCGACGATGGTCTTGCCGGGAAACTTCGGCAGCCCGCTCGTGACAATCCGGAACGGCTCGCCGCCCGTGTGCACTTCCACCGTGCTGATGACGCGATTCAATTTCATGACGCCGGACGCCCCTCTCCCGCAGCCGGCGCGACGGCCGAAAATTCCTCTCCACAACGCATTTTGTTCTCCTCCAGGCTGTTTTATACTGGATCAAAATGTAGACCACCTTTGGTTTGGCATCAACCAATTTCAAAATTGCTTACGTAATCTGGTTCAGATCCGGATCAGTGGCATGCTGGTCGCGTGAACCCCATTCACGCCATTCGCCGCATGATCCCGCGCACACCCACGTCACCCCGCGGACACACAGGCGCCCATGGTCACGACTGCCCTCGCACTGGAAAGCACGTTTCGCCCGAAGCAGATCTACGAGCAGGTGTCGGAGCGCATCCGCGCCGAGATCCGCAGCGGACAGTTCGCCGCGGATTCGCGCTTGCCGTCCGAGCGCGAGCTGGCGGCCCGTTTCGGCGTTGGCCGCCCGGCGGTGCGCGAAGCGATCGGCGCGTTGCAGAACGAAGGGCTCGTCATCACGCGCCGCAACTCGGGCACGTATGTCTGCGCGGATGCGCTGCAGCGCCTGGCCGCCGCGCCGCCCGATCGCGCGTCGCTGGCCGATCCGGACTTCAGCCCCACCTCGACGCTCGACGTGCGCCTGATCCTCGAACCCGCGATTGCGCGGCGCGCGGCCGCGCACGCGCAGCGTGACGCACTGGCCGAGCACTATCTGGCGCAGATGGATTCGATTGCCGACGTGACCGATCCCGAACAACGGGTGCTCTGGAACAACAGCGACCGCCTGTTTCATCGCCAGCTTGCGGTGATGACGGGTGACGCGTTACTGGTGAAAATCGCCGATGAGGTCGCGAAGACCATGGACCAGCCGCTCTGGAAGCGGCTCAAGGACGACGGCATCTACGATGCCGGGCGGATTCGCCTCTATGTGTCGGAGCACCGCCTGATTTACGAAGCGATCGTCGGCGGCGATGCGGACGCGGCAGCCTTCTACGTCGAGCAGCACATCATGCGCGTGCGCCGCGACATTGCGCCGAAGTAAGGTGCCGCAGCGTGGAACTGTTAAGCCCGGGCGTCACTCATGCGCCTGGCGCGCCGATTGAATCACCATCAGCACGTCATTGGGCTCGATCAGGCACGGCGGGTCCTCATAGAAGGACAGCATGCGCCCGTCGCGCACCAGCCCGATCACCACAGCCCCCTGCAGCGCATTGCTCCAGCAGCCTACTTCATGCGCCGCGGCCGGCCGCTCCAGCAGGTTCACACGGCCACGCGCCGAGAGCAGGTCATTGACGAACGGCACGATGTAATTGCTCTCCACGGCATCGGCAAGCAGCAAACCGCCAATTTTTGTCGACGACACGATCACGTCCGCGCCCGCCTGGCGCAACTGCCGCTGAAAAGTTTGCTCCTGGATGCGCACCACGATCTTGGTATCCGGCGCGATGCTGCGCACGGTCAGCGTCAGCAGGATCGCGGTGGCGTCGTCGGTGACGCTGATGATCACCGCCCTGGCCACGCGCACCCGCGCCTGCTGCAACAGATCCTCGCGCGACGGATCGCCGAGCAGCCCCGCCACGCCGAGTGCGGTGGCCGCTTCGAGCGCCGGCTGCTGCGGATCGATCACGACGATCGCCTCCGGATCGAAACCGCTTTCGAGCAGTTCGCGCACCGCCACCGAACCGCTCAACCCATAGCCGCACACGACGATGTGATCGCGCAACTGCTTTTGCAGGCGTTTCATGCGGAATTCCTCGATGACGCGTTGAATGACGAACTGATACGCGGTGCCCAGAAACACGAACCAGATGACGATGCGGATCGGCATGATGAAAAACGCATCGATCAGACGCGCGCGGGCTGTGACGGGCACGATGTCACCGTAGCCGACCGTCGCCACGGTGACCATCGTGAAGTACATCAGGTCGATGATGCCGAGCACCTTGCGATGGACGTCTTGCAGACCGTCGCGGTCGAGGTACAGCACGGCGAACGCCAACGTGCAGAGTCCGGCCACCAGGAGGAGCCGCTGCAGCAGCACGCGCCGCGGCGACGCGGCGGGCCGCGTGAACAGGGTGCGAGGGCGCGGCGCCTGCCAGGACGAACGGGCCGGACGTGGCAGGCGGAAGCGGGACGGCTTGCGGCGCGCTTGAGCCACGCACAACTCCGGAAGTAAGGGACAAACGATTCTACGACGACCGGCGCAGGCCGGGGGTCGGATCGCGCGTGCGCCCGCTCAAGGCGACTTCGGCGCGGCGCCCCTGGCCGGCAAGTCAGCAGACTTATTGCCCTGCCTGAACATGGCCTGGCAGTCCGGGCTCAACTCCTTGATGTGCTGCTGCATGCAGGCGGTGATCTTGTCCGTGTCGGGAATCTCGGCGCTGCAGAAATGGAAGGCGTCGCCACGGCAGGCGTTCTCCTGTTCGTCCCGGGAGGCAGCGTGCGCCCCGCTGACGACAACCAGTGCAAGCCAGCTCACCACGACCAGGGCGGGACACCAGGAGAATAGAGAGGATCGAGAGAGGGTTCGGGACGTGTGATGGGACATGTTGGCTCCGGGTTGGCAAGTCAGTCGGAGGCCGATACGGCGTGACGTCCCTGGAGCGGTCCCAGGCAGGTCCAAGGCAGGTCCAAGGCGGGTCCCAGAACAACGTCGACGCGAAGCTGAGCGATTTTGCTGCACCGCACGCCATTATTTTTTGACACACTTATAATGGCAAACACTTAGGTGTTTACCCTAACCCAGTATTCCTCTTCAGGTGCCGCGATGTCCAGCCAATCTGCTTCGTCTCACGTCGTACCTGCCACCGCCCGCTCGTCGGGCAGCTCGTTGGGTGCAACGATTCGCCGCCTCGCGCGTGTGGTGTGGCGTTCCTATGAGCGTCACAGCCTGTATCAGGTGATGCAGGCGACCGGCGACGACGGCCTGAAGGACGAGTTCGCCCAGGGCCGCCATCCAGCCGGTCAGCGCTGATCACCGGCGGGTTGCCCCCGCTGGCCAATTGTCCGTCAGCAGAATCCGGACCTGACAGTCCGCTGCGGCGAAGCGGTGCTCAGCGCGGCGCGCGCTTCAGCGTCAAGCCGCGTCCCGCGTAGAAACGCGCCACCGTGGCGAATGGCATATAGACGTCCGCCTGATACGGCGCCACGCCGGACGGATTGTGAAACCAGATACCGTCGCGGTCGCGTCCATGCAGCAAGATCAAGTGGCCGCCTCGCTGTTCGTTCGGCTCATCCGGGCGGCGGATTTCCGGGCTCACTGAAATGATGGCCAGCGTCTCGCTATCGATGCGCGCGGCAATCTCCTCGAGCGGCGCATCGGGCCACACCTGCACCTGCAAACCGAACGCCCGCCCGGCCCAGCCGGCGAACGGCCGGTAGATCATGCCATCCACCCCGCCGTCCTCGCGCATGCGGTACACGTCGTGGCGTAACGCCTCGTCGAGCAACGTGGCGCGCGGTGCATGGGCGATGCCCCAGTAGTCCAGGGCGCACTCGAGACACGTCAGGCCGCACAGACGCGGCGCCCAGAAACGGTAGCGCTCCGGTTCGGTGAAGCCGCTGCGCTGCCACGCGGGGTCGTCGCAGGGATCGGCGTCCTGTTCGACGATGGGCCGCACCCACTCGGGGCTGCCCCATTGCGAGTAGTACGGCACACCGGTATTGCGGATGATCGGGTCTTTCATGGACGGCATCGGAATGGGTTGAACGGTGCTCACGGCATGCGCATCGGGATGCCTCGGTGACACGAGCGGATCGCACGGCCTAATCAGACTGGAAGCGGCGGATTGGAACCGGCAAGTCCGGCAAGGCACGAAGCTGCGAAGTTAGCACGAGGCCACGAATTCAACACCGCTCACGGCACCTCTGCCCCAACGAAAGACCACAGTCGATCACACTTCATTACAAGTGCGCCCGGGTTTCCTCGGTAAAATAAGCAAGACGCATCGGGCACGACCCGAACTGACTCTGCCCGGCCCTCCCCACACAGGCGCGCACGCGGCGGCTGCACAAAAGCAGCAACGCTGCGTTTTTTTGCGGTACATTTGCTCTCCCATGCGTGGCCGGTCGGCTCGCAAAAATGGTGGTGCAAACCATCGCCGTCAAGGCTTATCGCGTCCTTCACCAGATACCATTTAAAAAGACGGACCTCCACGCAGCATGGCCAACGAAGCAACCTCACCAGACTCCATCGCAGTCGCGGAACGCGTGCGCGAGTTGATGAGCCGTCACGGCATCGGTAAGCGGCAGCAGACCACAGAACTGTGCCGCATTCTCGATCTGAGTTTTTCCCAGGGGCACCGCAAGCTGCGCGGCAACAGCCCGTGGACGCTCTCGCAGATCAAAAAAGTGGCCGAGGTATTCGGCGAACCGGCCGCGCAGCTGTTCGGCGCGCAATCGCTCGACCCCGGCATGGTCGGCGCCATCGCTCAGGAAGCGGTGTTCTCCGTGGGCGCGATCGAAATCGCCTGCACCGCGTGGGTCGGCGCCGCGCTCGAGCCGGGCAGCCGCCCTGAGTTCGTCGCCTACTCGAAACTGGGGCAATGGCGTGTCACGCGTCACGACGGCGCGTTGTATCAAAGCGCGTTCGAAGTGCACAAGATCGAGATCTATCCGCGCCGTGCGGAAGCCGACAAGCCGCTGATCGCGGTCGTCGACGACGATCACGCCTCGGCCGACAACCTGCGCGACTATCTCGAGCGCAGCGGTTTCGCGGCGATGGCCATCTACGGTCTGGCGGCCTTCGTCGAGCAGTTGCAGACCCAGGTGTTCGACGGCGTCGTGATCGACTGGCTGTTCGGCAATCAAACTTCAGCGGCGGCGATTCGTGCCGTGCGCGCCTCGGAAAACCCGGATGCTCCCGTGTTCGTGCTCACCGGCGAACTGCTGACCGGCAAGGCAAGCGAGTCGGAGATCAGCGAGATCGTCCGCAATTACAACGTGGCGTGCTACGAAAAACCGGCACGCATGGCGATTCTGGTCGCCGATCTGTCCAAGCGCCTGAACCGGGCGTGATGCGCTCATGCAGCGCTTCATGCAACCCGGCATGCAACTCGGCATGAAATGGGCCTGACCGGCTCGCAGGCAACCGGCAAGCCCGGCCACGCCGAGCCGCGTCGGGCCAAAGTCAAACGTCTGCCATCAAACTGTGCTGCGCACAGCCAGCGCGCGTTGCAACGCGACGCGCAACGCCTCGTAGTGCACCGGCTTCACCAGGTACTCGAAAAACGGCCCCGCGTCGGACGGCGGCGCCTCGGGTGCATACGCGCTGATCGCGATCACCGGCACCCCTGCGGAAGGCCCGCTGCGTGCGGTAAATTCCGCGAAGAACGTATAACCGTCCTGATCCGGCATATGCAGGTCGAGCAACACGACATCGCAGCGTCGCACGTCGAGCCAGGCGAGCGCATCTTTGGCGTTGCTGACGGCGGTCGCGTCGTAGCCCATATGGGTGATCATTTCCCACAGTGACTCGCGAATCAGGCCGTTGTCATCGACAATCAGCACCTGAGAGCGGACGTCGTCGTGCGCGTGGGACGCCGCCGCGTCTGGCACCATGGCCGGCTCGACCGGGCCAACCGGAATCGTCACCGTGAAGGTCGTGCCCTCCCCGACTTTGCTTTCGACCGCAACGTTGCCGCCAAACAGTTTCAATAGCCCCTGCACGATCGCGAGGCCCATGCCCGCCCCTTCGAAACGCCGCGCGCGCGAACCGTCGAGCTGGGTGAATTCCTTGAACATCAGGGGCAACTGCTGCTGCGGCACGCCGGGCCCCGTGTCGCTCACCACAATGGTCAGCACCGCCAGCCGTTGCACGAGGCGCATCCGCACCGAGCCCTTCTCCGTGTAGCGAATCGCGTTCGTCACCAGGTTGCTGACGATCTGGCGGATGCGGTGCGGGTCGGAATCCACCGGCCCCGTCAAGCCGCTCGCCTCGCTTTCGAGCGTGAGGCCCCGCGCGATCGCGGCCGGCGTGTGCTCATCGACAATCGATGCCAGCAGCTCGCGCGGCTCGAATTGCTCGTAATGCAATTCGAGCTTGCCGGCGCCCAGACGCGCGTAATCGGTGAGATCGCGCATCTGCGCTTCCAGATGCCGCGCCGCGCTTTCGAGCCGCTGGATCACCTTGCGGTCGGCTTCGGACTGGAAGTTAAAGCCCAGCAATTCGATCGACGACACGATTGCATGCAGCGGCGTGCGCAGTTCGTGGCTGATCATGCCGAGAAAGGCGTCTTTCGCGAGACTCGCCTCGCGCGCGGCGCGGGTCGCCTGATGCTCGGCCTCGAGCGCGGCACGTTGCTGGCGGATCAGGCGGCTGCGGCCGCGGCCGTTCACCACCAGCATCAGGGTCGCCGCCGTCGATAGCAACACCAGCATGAGCCCAGCCATAAACAGCACGCGGCGTTTGTCCATGAAATCGCGGCTCAGCGCTTCGCGGTCCGCGACATCGGCAAAGCGCCGGCTCAAGGCGAGATCGTTGACCTCCTGCCAATGCGCACGCAGCGCGTTGACGATGCGGTCGGCGTGGCGCGGATCTTGAGGCAACGCTTCGAGGTCGGGCTCAAGCTGGTCCAGCACCTGCTCGAGCGAGTGGATTTCGCCCTCCTGGCGCTGCACCAGCGCGAGCTGGCTCGCCAGCATGCGCGTCGAGCCGGCCATCACGTGCAGCTTCGACTGCAGCACTTCGTAGCGCAGTTGCAGTCTCGGATAGTCCACATCAGCGCCGCTGCGGTACAGGAGCAACTGGTTTTCGAGGCGTGCGTAGGCAATCTGCAGTTGCGCGGCATCCCAATAGAAGCCGTCGTACGTACCCGTCAGCAGCTCGGTGGCGCGCGGATTGAGCAGGTTGGCGTACAGCAGGTAGCCAATCGCCCCGGCCGGCGCCGCAAGCGCGGTCGCCCAGACCACGACCAGCAGCCAGCGGCGCAGCCGATGCGGCATCACTTGACGATCAAGGCCTTGATTTGCCATACGAATTTCGAGTCCGCGCTGGCGCCCGAGAGTTCTGCGGGGAAAGCATCGCGCGGATAGATAAGAAACAGCGGGCCGAAGTCGCTGACCTTCAGGCGCTTGCCGTTCATGCTATACGCAACGATGACGCCGTAGCGGTCGCAGTCCGATAGCGGAATCGTCTCCACGTAGTCATCGAGCGTATGCACCTCGATCTGGCTGCCATGCGCGCCGACCAGCTTCAGGACATCGGAGAGCAGCGGCCCGGTGAAGGTCGAGCGGGCCGTCCACGTCGTCGACGTCGTGATTGAATGGGCAGGCAGCGCAAGAAGCTGCGCTTGCGTGAGGTGGTAGACCGTGTGCGACGGGTCTGTCGTGGTGGCGATGTTGCCCATGACATCGAGCGACAACGGCATCGCCTGCGCGGCCCCGGCCATTAGTGCGATCGCGAGACACCCGATCCAGCGCGCGCATTTCTTATAGTAGTGCATCTCAACGGCCCTTTTCTCATCTGCTTTCATCCGCTTTCTTGTTCTTTCGTGACCCGCTTGCGTGCGATTGACCATTCGCCCCCACTCGCCCTATTTCCTGCACACGATCCGCAGGTATCCGGAGGCGTCGCAAAACCCGATCCCGAAGCGCGCCCTGCCGCCATTCGTGCTGCGCCGGCGGTTGAGGGCAAACCGGAAGCATCATATCGCCAAACGATCGCCAGACTGAAGTGCATCAAAAAGCCAGCAGTCGCCGCGGCGTGGGCACCCGCAAGGCGATCTGACGCCGCCACTCAACGCGCCAGGCCGCTCAGTCCTTGCCGTCAACGCCCCGCAAATGACGCGCCGCGCGTTGCGAGGCCACCACGATCAGCTTCATCGTCGCGCGCGTGGCGCCGACGAACAGCTTACGGGCGCTGCGCTCGTCGAACGTGTCGAAATCGACCTCCGTCAGGATCACGCATGGCGCCGACTGCCCCTTGAAGCGGTAGATCGACTCCAGCAGCACGTCGCCATCGCGGTACTCCGGGTTGCCGAACAGATCGTATTTGCCGGTGAAACTGCGCAGCCGGTGCGGCCCGAGCTGATCGAGCGAAGTCAGCGCGGAGCCCTCGCGCCCGCGAAACGACAGCACCGCGATGTCCTGCTTGCGAAAGCCTAACGACAGTGCCTGCGTGATCGCGCGCTTGGTGGCGTCGATGCAGGCTTCCACGGCGTGAGCCTCGTCATAGGTGGACAGCGAGATATCGGAGCCGTCGAACGGGCTGCCGGATGCGAGCCCTGCCGCGAGCGGTACCGACGCGCCCACCACATCCCGCACGTAATCGAGAATGTCGCGCGGGCTGCGATAGTTGGTGGTTTCTTTCAGGGTCGTCCAGCCGGGCAGATCGGCCGGCGCACGCATGTAGAGGTTCTGCAGCGGGTCTTCGAGCCACCACCAGGCCGCGCCCGGCCGCAGCAGGCGCTCGAGCGCGCCAACCCACGGCTGCTGGAAGTCCTGGCCTTCATCGACGATCAAGACGTCGAACTGCCAGCGCGCGTCGATCGGCGTGGCGGCGAAGAGCGTCTCGAGCTGGTCGAACACGTCGGCGCTCTGGAAATCCGGCGTGCGGCCGCCGTCGCGGGCAATCCAGTCGCACAGCTGGTGATAGTTCGCCACTTTCGCCTCGGGCGGTGCCACCTTGGCGATATGGTCCGCGAGCGGCCGGTTGAAGCACACATACAACGGCCGCTGGCCGCGTGCCACGGCGTCCTTCATCACCTGCACCGCGAGCTGCGTCTTGCCGCAACCGGCCGTGCCGATCACGCGCAGGCGGAACGGCGTGAATTCGAGCCGCCGCGCCCACGTCGCGAGGCCGCCGGCGAGGCGCGTGACGAGCGTGCCCGCCTGGCCCACCAGGGCGCTCGCATCGGGCGTCAGCGCGAGTTCGTCGGCGAGAAAATGATGGATCTTCGCGGCACACGCAAGGCGCGGCTCATCGGCCGGCAACGCGTCGCGGATGATCGCGGCGAGGCGCTCCTTGCGGCTCGCATCGACAATGCGGGCCGGATTCACGCCGGCAATCGCCGCGTCTTTCACGCCATGGTCCGGGCAGTACAGCAATTCCTCGATGAAATAGGTGCCGGCGCCAAAGGCCGCGGTGAAGCGCCGGTGCATGCCTTCGATGGTCCGCGCGAGTGCGATCGCCACGTTCCGCTCGGTTTGCAGGTAGACCTTGACGAGCCCCTTGGGGGTCTCGCGTAGAAAGCCGGTCTTTTGTTCGATGATCATCACGCGCCCGGACGGGCTCACGATCACGAAATCGGCCTCGCCGAACACCGAGAAGCCCTGATTGAGGCGGGTCCAGTGCACGCCGTGATAAACCGTGTAATCATCAGACAAGGCCCCTTCCAGCAGCGCAAGGGTTTCGCGTTCGCGCACGGCGGCGCCGGTGGCGGCGAGGTTTTTCCAGTCGTCAGGGACAATGCGGGCCATGCGGTGCCTCGTCATGTTCGGGTGCGCTCATTGTACGCAACGCACATGGCTTTCCGGCACCCGCGCGGCACCCTCCATCACCGAGATGACCGGATATTCAAACGCAGCATCGTGTATCGTTTGCGGTTGAACGCCGCACCCGCGTGCGGCTTGCCAACCATGAAAACGTGAAAAGAGGATTTGCCGGATGATTACGATCTGGGGACGCGCCAACTCGGTCAACGTCCAGAAAGTGTTGTGGTGTTGCGACGAACTGGTGCTGCCGTACGAGCGCATCGATGCGGGCCTGCAGTTCGGCCGCAACAACGAGCCGGAATATCTGGCGATGAATCCTACCGGCCGCGTTCCGACGCTGGTCGACGGCGATTTCGTGCTGTGGGAATCGAATTCGATCCTGCGCTATCTGGTGATGCAGTACGCCCCGGCGAGCCCGCTCTATCCGAACGAGCCCAGGCAGCGCCCAAGCATCGACCGCTGGCTGGACTGGTCGCTCTCCACCCTGCAACCGGCCGAGCGCCCGGTGTTCTGGGCCCTCGTACGGACTCCGGCCGACCAGCGTGACGCCGGCAAGCTCGCCATCGACCTCGCCGCCGTGACCGTGCTGTGGAAGCTGGTCGACACGCATCTGCAGGGCCGCTTCTTCCTCGAAGGCGAAAAGTGCACGCTGGCCGACATCGTGATCGGCGCGTTTGCCAAGCGCTGGTTCGGCCTGGAGGGTATCGAGCGGCCGTCGCTGCCGAATCTGGAACGCTGGTATTCGCGCCTCGCTACCCGCACGGGATTCAGGAAATATGTCGATTTTCCGCTGACCTGAACGCATCGCCGCACCCGACATGACCATTACGCTTTACGCCTCGGGGACGCCGAACGGCCGCAAGGTCGCCGTCGCCCCCGATTTGCGATGCTGCCCCCGCCACATCCAGCATCGATCATGAATCAGGACATCGCAAACACGCTCGCCACGGCGCAGCAGAAATTCATCGCCGGACAGCTAGGCGAAGCGGCAGAGTTGCTGCACGGCATTCTCGCGCTCGATCCGGAACACGGTGAAGCCCTCGAAGGACTCGGCTACATCGCCGCCAAACAGGGCGAACATCAACGCGCGGCCGACTATCTGACGCGTGCGTTGCAGACCATGACGGCCTCGCCTGAGCAGGTCTACTTCGCCGCGCACGTGTGTCAGCTGGCCGAGCGCCACGCGGATGCGGCCGCGCTGTTCGAGCGCTGTCTGCAGCAGACGCCGGATCACGTGCCGTCGTTGCATGGGGCTGCGCTGTCGCTGGCGAAGCTGCACGAAAACGGACGGGCGTTGCAGCATTTCGAACGCCTTACCGCGCGCCATCCACAACTCGCTGAAGTGCATTACAACAAGGGCAGCCTGCTCGGTGCGATGGGCCGGTACGAGGAGGAAATGGCCGCCTACCGGCGAACCATCGCGCTGAAACCGGACTTTGTGCGCGCCTACGTCAATCTCGGGGTCGCGCTACGCGACCTGCACCGCTTCGACGACGCCTTGCAGCAGTTCAAGAAGGCGCTTTCGATCGATCCGAACGACGCCGGTGCGCGCACCAATCGCGCGCAGACCAACTTGCTGCTAGGCGAATTCGAGCACGGCTGGCGCGAGTATGAGTGGCGCTGGCGCGACGGCACGGTCAGCCATGGCTTCGACCCGGCCAGGCTGTGGACCGGCGCACAACCGGTCGCAGGCAAGACGGTGTTCGTGCACCACGAACAGGGTTTCGGCGACACGCTGCAATTCCTCCGCTTTACCGACCGGCTGAGCGCGGCCGGCGCGCGCGTCGTATTGCGGGTGCAGGATGCGTTGCTGTCGCTTCTGCATGGGTATCCGGGTGTTGCCGAGGTGATTGGCGAAACCGCGCCGGTGCCGCCCTTCGACTACCACTGCCCGACCATGAGCCTCGCCTTCGCGCTCAAGATCCGTGCGGCCGGCATTCCCACGCAGATGCCCTATCTGCATGCCGACGCCGCACGCATCGCACAATGGGACGGACTGTTCGAAGGGCGCCCCCGCCGGCTGCGCGTGGGCATCGTATGGTCCGGCAATCGCGGCCACCTGAATGACCGCAATCGCTCCATGCGGCTCGAGCAGCTTGACGCGCTGTTCGACGCCGAAGCGGATTTCGTCTCGCTGCAAAAAGACGTCGGCGAGGCCGACCGCGACACCCTCGCACAACTCGTGCAACGCGGCGCGCTGCGCGACGTGTCCGAGCGTCTCGCGAGCTTCGCCGACACGGCGGCGCTGATCGCGCAACTCGATCTCGTGATCGCAGTGGATACGGCAGTGGCCCATCTGGCGGGCGCGCTTGGCAAACCGGTCTGGATCACGCTGCCGTTCACACCCGACTGGCGCTGGCAACTGAACCGCAGCGACAGTCCGTGGTATCCGGGCGTGCGGCTGTTCCGGCAGACACTGCGCGGCGACTGGTCGAACGTGATTGGGGAGATCCGGGAAGCGCTCGATGCGAAAGCGCATCCCACAGAATGGGCACCGGTCCCGGTACGCTGAAACTCGATGGACCTTATAATCAGCCTATGAAGAACGCCAAGCCCTCCGCGATCGCCGAAAAAGCCGCCCCTGCTCGTGACAATGCGCGCGAAGCCGCCCATGAGCATACGTATGATCATGAGCATGCCCGTGCTGCTTCACCGGAAGCCGCGCTGGTGCTGGCAGAGGAGTATTGCCGAGAACGCGGCGAGAAGCTCACGCCGATCCGCCGCAAAGTGCTGGAATTGCTGCTGACATCGGGCCGCGCCACCAAGGCGTACTCGCTGCTCGACGACATGCGCCAGATTCACCCCGGCTCCGCGCCGCCGACGGTCTACCGGGCGCTCGACTTCCTGCTCTCTGCCGGACTGGTGCACCGGATCGAATCGATCAACGCGTTCACCGTGTGCCACGACCTGACGCAATGTCAGCACGGCATCCTGGTGGTCTGCCAGCAGTGCGGCAACGTCACCGAGCTGCATCAGCCGAAGCTGCGCCAGGCGCTCGTCGCGCAGATCGAGGACGCGGGTTACCGCCTCGCCAGCGAAGAAATCGAGCTGAAAGGCTTGTGCTCCGCTTGCCAGGCCGCCGAGGCCGCTCAGGCCACTCAGGCCGCTCAGGCCACTCAGGCCGCTAGCGGCGCCTGATCCCAGACGGGGCCGCGCGCCAGGGGTAGTCAGCCTGCCGCGCGTGCCGCAATCGCGTCGCGCAGCAGGGCAACCAGTTCATCGGGGCGCGCCGGTTTGGTCATGAAATGCTGGAAGCCCTCGCCGATGCTGCGCAATCGATAGGCATCGTCGGTGTGGCCCGTCAGCGCCACAGCCACCGCCGGCTCATGATCGCCGCGAATCTCGTAGTCGCGCAGCCGCTGGATCAGGTAAAAACCGTCCATGCCCGGCAGTTCGAGATCGCACACCACCGCATCGGGTAACAATCGCTGCGACGCTTCGACGCCTTCTTCCGCATCCGCCACTGCGACGACATGCGCACCCTCCGACTCAAGCAACCGCGTCAGCGATTCCCGGCTCTGCGGGTCGTCTTCGACGAGCACGATCGTTGCCTGATCGAGTCTCAATACTCCGTTCATTTTGCGTTGTTGCTAAAAGCAGGTTAGGCCCGACAAGGCGGGCATTGTATCGCGCTGATTGCCGCGAGCGTCTTGGCACGCGTCTTGACACTCGCTTTGGTACTCGCTTCGGCATTCGCTCATGCTCGCAAGGTCCGACTCGATTCCGCACGATGAGTTGCAATCGATCCGGCAAGCGCCACCGGGCAGGCTGCCGCAACGCGATGCGCACACTAGCTCACCCAAAAGTCACATGCATGAAAGGCCGGTGTACCGGTTCAGCAGCCCCGGCATCCGACCCCGAGTGTTTGCCGCGCTGCCCGCGCGGTTAGGTCATCCGCAAGTAGCATGTGGCGTGCCTCGTTCGCTTTCATGCGCACAGTCAGCATCGCGCCCGTTCGCGGCACCTGGGAAAGGCAGGCTGCATGGCCGTCTCGGGCACTCCCAGCCGCTCCATACGAGTATGGGGTCACCGAACCTGCACCACGCTCGGGCCGCTGCTGCAATGCAAAACATGCTTGACGTCATGCCATTTTTATCGAGTGGGCTTAGGTGTAAACGATGACTTCAAAGCACAGTCATTTTCCGGGCGAGCTTCTCAGCGAATGCTAAATTTTCGATCCAGGCGATGACCGTGGCGTGCATCGACAGGGATGCCTTGCGCCATTCACCCCGTGGCCTTCACGGAGGCCGGCCGATCGCTAAAAACACAGCAGCCGGTCGGGCAAACGTCCGTGGAGGAGCACCTGGCATGAAGATCAAGAAAGCGATCGACCGTATTCCCGGCGGCCTGATGCTGGTCCCCTTGCTGCTCGGCGCGTGCGTGCATACGTTCGCGCCGCATGCCGGCAAATTCCTCGGCTCGTTCAGCAACGCGCTAATCACCGGTACGCTGCCGATCCTTGCCGTATGGTTCTTCTGCATGGGCGCAAGCATCAGCCTGAAGGCTACGCCTGTCGTGCTGCGCAAGAGCGGTGTGCTGGTGGTCACGAAAGTCGCCACCGCTGCGGTCGCAGGCGTGATCGCGTCGCACTTCCTGCCGCCCGGCGGCATTACCGCGGGCTTTCTCACCGGCCTGTCGGTGCTGACCGTGATCTGCGTAATGAACGAAACCAACGGCGGCCTGTATATGGCGCTGATGCAGCAGTACGGCACCAGGGAAGAAGCCGGCGCGTTCTGCCTGATGTCGCTCGAGTCTGGTCCGTTCATGACGATGGTGACGCTCGGCGTCGCCGGGCTTGCGAGCTTTCCGTATGCAACGCTGCTCGGCGCGCTGCTGCCGTTCGTGATCGGTTTCATCCTCGGCAATCTGGACGGTGATCTGCGGCAGTTCTTCGGACAGGCCGTGGCGGTGATGGTGCCGTTCTTCGCGTTTGCGCTCGGCAACAACCTCGACTTTCGCGTGATCCTTAGCACGGGCCTGCTCGGCGTGCTGATTGGCGTGTGCGTGATTCTCGTAACCGGCACCACGCTCGTGCTGGCCGATATCTTCCTTGCGCGGGGCAACGGCACGGCCGGTATCGGCGCGGCGTCGACGGCCGGCGCGGCGGTCGCGGTGCCGCAGATCATCGCCGGCATCGAGCCGCGCTACGCGGCGGTCGCGCCTGCAGCCACCGCACTCGTCGCGACCTCTGTGGTGGTAACCTCGCTGCTCACGCCGATCCTCACGGCCATCTGGGCGCGCCGCTGGGGCGTCCTGTCGGCGCACTATCAAAGCACTCAGGCGGCCGCGTTCGACCCACAGCCCGATAGCAGCGGACTCGAACCCACGCTCAATCAGCCGTTGAAATAGTTGAAGGCTGCACACCCGGCGTCCGCATGGACGCCGCAGCGCCATCATGAGCGGGCACGTGCGCCAGGCTGCCTGCCCGGCGCATATCATGTCATTTCATGGCGCGGGCCTACCTGCTTTCGCAGCGCGCCATTTCCAGACCCAACGATACGGACCTCACGATGCAAGAACTCGATCCCGCCACGCTCGAAGCCCTCCGTCACGTCAGCACCGCCACGCTGACCACCCAGCTGTTCAAACGCGGTTTGCGCAATACCTTCATGCAGGGCGTCGCGCCGCTTGCAGGACATACCGGCGCGAATCTGGTCGGGCCGGCGTTCACGTTGCGCAATATCCCGTCGCGCGAGGACATCGACATTCTCGAACTGTTTGCGAATCCGGAGTACGCGCAGCGCAAATGCGTCGAAACGATTCCGGCCGGCCACGTGCTCGTGCAGGACTGCCGCGGCGAACGCAATAGCGCGTCGTTCGGCTCGATTCTCACGCAGCGCCTGCAGGTTCGCGGCGTGGCCGGCATGGTCTCGGACGGCCCGGTGCGCGACAGCACCTCCATCGCCGCGCTCGGCCTGCCGGTGTTCTGCGCGGGTGCAAGCGCGCCGCCCAATCTGATCCGCCATCATGCAATCGATATCAATGTGCCGATCGGCTGTGGCGGTGTCGCGGTGTTTCCGGGCGACGTGATCGTCGGCGATGCGGACGGCATCGTGGTAATTCCGCGCGAGATGGCAGCCGACGTCGCGCAGGCGGCGGCGGAACAGGAGCAACTGGAAGAGTTTCTGACCGAACGCATTCGCGAGGGCGCCGCGTTGCCGGGCACGTATCCACCCAATGATGCGACGAAGGCTGCTTACGAACTGTGGAAGAAAGCGCGTGAGGGGTGACAGCGTAATCCCTGCGGCAAACCGGGTTGGATCGGGACTCTGGTGCCTGCCACAGGGCTCGCCACAAGCCTGATTAACACCTGGGCATCCCTAAAAGGATGCACTACCGCTTGTCGCGCTGCGGCCCTAAACCATGCACCAGCAGCGCCACGGCATGACGCGCGATATCGTCCGCGCTCAGGCTGCGCCGCGCCGGATCGTTGCGCCACAACTTTGTGGTCGCGAGCGGCAGAATCGTCAAGCCCAGCAGCGTCAGAAACACCAGCGAGGGCTCCAGCTCCGCATTGAGCCGGCCCTCCTTCTGCCACCGTGCAATGTATGCCAGCGATGCCTTCTGCTTCGTATCGCCGAACCGTTCATGCATGCGTTGCCGCAACAGGCCGCCTTCGCTGATCACCTCGCGCACCCACAACGGCGGAAACCAGGGATGCCGCTCCGCGACATCCACGAGTTGCCGCGCGAGTTGCGTAATGGCGGCGACCGGATCGTCCGGACTCGCCTCGAATGCCCCACCGAGCGCCGCGCGCAGCGGCAGGAAACGCTCTTCGATCAGCACGTCGAGTAACTGGTCGCGCGTCTTGAAGTAGTAATGCACCATCGCCGGCGTAAAACCGGCCTCCCGTGCAATGGCGCCCAGCGTCGTATCGACGATCCCCTGCCGCGCAAACAGCGCGAGCGCCGCCTCGAGCAAGCGGGTGCGCTGCTCCGGTCCGCGCGCGCTGCCGGACGGCCTGCCGGGCCGCCGCGCGGCAGCCGGCACCGCGGCAGCGGCTGCCGCGCCGGCTGCTTTGGCAGCTGTGGCAGCGGCACCACCGGCGGCTACGGTCGAGCGGCGGCGCCCCGCCATTTTCGGCGTGCGCTCATCGGACGGTGTGCTGGCCATTTCATTCCGTTTGACGAATCCTGTGATGTGCCCTATATTAATCTCCAAATTAATTAATTTCAAGACGTTTCATACGTCCCTCATTCCATGGACCAACGTACGACTACCCCAGCTGAACTCGCAAGCGCGCCGCAGCATCCGCCGATCCGCCTGCTATTCCCGGCGTTACTGCTGGTGATGCTGCTCGCCGCGCTCGACCAGACCATCGTGTCGACGGCGCTGCCCACCATCGTCGGCGAACTCGGCGGCCTCAACAATCTGTCATGGGTGGTTACGGCATACCTGCTGACTTCGACAATCGTCGTGCCGCTGTACGGCAAGCTCGGTGACCTGTTCGGCCGCAAGGTCGTGCTGCAGGCGGCCATCGTGCTGTTCCTCGCCGGCTCCGCGTTATGCGGCATCGCGCAGGACATGACGCAGTTGATCGTGCTGCGCGCGCTGCAGGGTCTCGGCGGCGGCGGCCTGCTGGTGGTGACGATGGCGGCCATCGCCGACGTGATCCCTCCCGCCGAGCGCGGCCGCTTCCAGGGCGTGTTCGGCGGCGTGTTCGGTCTCGCCACCGTGGTCGGTCCGCTGCTTGGCGGCTTCCTGGTCGAGCATCTGTCGTGGCGCTGGATTTTCTACATCAATCTGCCGCTTGGCCTCGTCGCGCTCGCGGTGATCGGCGCGGTGTTCAAACCGCACACCGCGCATATCAAGCACACCATCGACTACATGGGTGCCGCGTTTCTGGCCGGCGCGCTGACCTGCATCATCCTGTTCACAAGCCAGGGCGGCACGATCCTGCCGTGGTCATCCCCACAACTGTGGTTCACGCTCGCGATGGGACTGGTGTGTATCGGCGGCTTCATTTACGAAGAACAGCGCGCCGTTGAACCCATCATGCCGCTCGAACTCTTCCGGCAACGCACGTTCGTGTTGAGCAGCCTGATCGGCTTCATCATCGGTGTTTCGCTGTTCGGGTGTGTGACCTTCATCCCGCTGTATCTGCAGGTCGTCAAAGGTTCGACGCCGTCGGAAGCCGGCGTGCAGATGCTGCCCATGATGGGCGGCCTGCTGGTGATGTCGGTGATCACCGGGCGCGTGATCAGCAAGATCGGCAAGTACCGGATGTTCCCGATCGCCGGCACGTTCCTCGTCGGGGTGGCGATGATCCTGCTCGCACGCTTGCAACTCTCCACGCCGATTCATGTGATGTATCTCTACATGGGCGTGCTGGGACTCGGCCTCGGCATGGTGATGCAGGTGTTGATTCTGGCTGTGCAGAATTCGGTTGAGTTCAAGCATATGGGAGTGGCGACCTCGGGCGCGACACTATTCCGTTCGATCGGCGGCTCGGTGGGCGTGGCGGCTTTCGGCGCGGTGTTCTCAAACGGGCTCGCCGCACGTCTGCAAACCTTGATTCCACCGGACACCGAGTTGCCTCACGCACTCGGACCGGCTGCGATCCATCAGCTACCCGCGGCGTTGCGGGCCGATTATTTGCAGGCGTTTGGCGGTGCACTACATACCGTCTATTTGTCCGCGGCCTGCGTGGTGGTGCTCGCGTTCGCGCTGGCATGGCTGCTCAGGGACCATCCGCTGCGCACGCAGTAAGTGCACTCGCAGTGCAGTCGCTGACGAGGCCGGCCACAACTGTCACCGGCCTCGTCGACCGTTTCGTCTGATCAATCCCCTGCCGGTTTCCGGCAGCGTGCAAAAAACCTCCCCTTCGTTCGTTTTGCCGACATGTGGGGTGATTCGCCTGGCCGTCATGTGCGCTACCGCACGCTCGGCAGGTAGGTGTGAACGTCGATTGACGTTCACCTGGAAAGCTCACATATTGTTCATAGCGGCCCCGCAATGTTCGGGTTGCATTTTCGAGTTGCGGCCGCCGCTCTCCAGCGCATGTCGATCGTGATTCACGCAGAAACTGCATGCTGTTTCGGTCACGATCCGGAGCATGCCGTAACGGCATAGCCTATCGCAGGTGGGTCACAGCATGTCCGCCCAGACTACTCCAGGCCACACTTTCCCGGCGCCGTGCAAGCGCTGCGGCGGTGCGCTGTATCAGCCCGCCGATTTGTGCCCCTACTGCGGTGCGACTCATCCGCTCGACGAGCCTCCGAGTGCGCGCTTTGTTCCCGCTGGCGACCCCGCTCACCATCCGTTGTCGCCCGATCCCCACCCGGAGCCCATGACGCCGAATCTTGCCTCGCCCGATACACCGATTCCTCCGCTCATCCGTGCGCCGCTTGGATCAGGCATCGGATCGCGATGGCTACTGACGCGAGGACTCATCGGTCTTGTCGTCGTCCTGCTAGGTTATGGCGGATATGCGCTGCTCGGTGACCATCATTCGGCGACGCCATCGGACGATGAGCAGGATGCCAAAACAACTGCCGGCCCAATCGCACCGTATACCGCGGGGATTTCACCTGGCACACCAGTCAATACGAAGTCTGCCGACGCCCCCAGCACATCAGCCGGGCCGCCCCAGGCCGCTCCACAGCCCGTTGCCGCACCTCCCGTAGCTCATTACCGCGACCTGGCCGAGAGCCTGCATGCGGCGCGCGCGCGCCGGGAGGCCAACGACCTGTCGGGTGCGCAAGCGGCAGTCAATGCGGCTTTCTCGATGGAATCCAGCAACGCCGATGCGCAAATGATCCAGCACGAGCTGACGACGCTCGAGCAACGCCGCGATGCCGCGCTGCAAACCGCCCAGGTATGTATCAAGGATCACTTGTGGAACTGCGTGGCGCACAGCGCGAGCGATGCGCTGGCGATCGATAGCGGCAGCGCCGAGGCGAAGACGCTGCTGGCACGCGCGATCGTCGAGACCGGTTGGGCACCACTCGGCCGTCACACGGCGCAGGTTCCCCGTACCGCTGCGGCACTCCACGCCACCCAGGCGGCGCCGCCAGTGCCGGTTACGCCCGACAAACCCGCTGCGCCACCGGCACCGGACAGTGTGGACGCACAGGCACGCGCGATCGCGGAATCCGGCTGGAGAAATTCGGCGACAACCGGGACGAAGCCGGCATCGGCAGCGGCTGCCGCTCACTGAACGGAAAGGACCTGCGACGCACAAGCGTTTAAGCACCTCGGAAGATGCAGCACCTTGAAATAGAACACTGATTCACCGACGCTTCGCGCGGCTCGCCGCGAAAGCCTCTTCAAACCAGACTGATAGGTGGAACACCATGCTCAAGATAATTCTGGCGGGGTGGCTCGGGCTGATGCTGGCGTCTTCGATGGCCTTCGCCGAGCCTGCGCACTACAAGATCGTCACCGGCCCCGAACGCGGCACGTACATCCAGATTGGCGCGGATCTCGCGAAATGGGTTGCCGAGCCGGCCGGCATCGATCTCGAGGTGATGCCGTCGAAAGGCTCCGCGGAAAACGTGCAGCGCATGCGCTTTGAGCCTGGCGTGAAACTCGCACTGGTGCAGTCCGACGTCTATCAGGCGTATGTGGATATGGCCAATGCCGGCAACGCGGACGCCGGCGTGGCCATCCGGCCGTTGCGTCTGATCATGCCGCTCTACGACGAAGAAATTAATTTCGTCGTGCGTGCGGACTCGCCGCTTAAGACCATCAACGAGATCAAGGACAAGAACATAAGCGTGGGGCTGCTCGGCAGCGGCACCGCACAGTCCGCGAACACCATTTATCGCCTGATGTTCGGCGAGCCGATTCCCGAGCAGAACGCACAGCATCTGAGCAACGAGGACGCACTCGCCGCGCTGATCGTGAAAAAGGTCGATGTGGCGATTGTCGTCGTCGGTCAGCCGGCCAAGCTCTTTACCGACATGAATCCCGATCTGCTGCAGCAGATCCGCTTGCTGCGGGTCGACCCCAATGCGCCAGAAACGGCCAGCGCGAAACAGACGTATTTTCCTGCAACGATTCATGCCGCCAGCTATCCCACCTGGCTGAAAGAAGACGTGCCGACCTTTACCGTCAAGGCCTTTCTCGTGACCTACGACTACGGCTTGCGCGATACCGTCGTCAATCTCGACCGCTTCGCCGATTCGCTGTGCACCAACTTCGACAACCTGCAGGAGCACGGTCATCCGAAGTGGAAGCAGGTGAAGATGGAATTGCCGAGTCTCGGCAAGGGGTGGCAATACTACGGACCGGTGGAAAAGCACCTGCGCGCCTGTGTGGCGCGTCGTACCGCAGGGATGAACACCGCGGCACCCGCTCAGACGGCGGACAAACCGCCCGCCAAAACCAGTTGTACTGACGAGGCTCGCGTGCTGATGCTGTGCAAATGAGTCAGGTGGCAAGCCGAGCTTGTGGCGCTAGCGGACGCGCTCAGGGGTAGGCCGCGCCGGTGGCGCATTGAGGTGGGCAGCGCGCGCTGAACCGGGCTGCCACTCGCGTTACACCTGCCGCAGATCACGCCAGCGGCGCGATGGGGCGAGACGCCACCTTCGAACAGCATTGCCAGTGGCCTCACGCGTGCGTTTGCGCCAGTTCCATCGCACGCTGCAGTGCCTCGTAGGCCTTCGGCCGGTTGCATTGCGACACGTTAAAGCGCAGAAAGCCCGCCGCCGAGTGCGACGCGCTGAACACGTTGCCCGGCGCCAGCACCACGTTGTCGGCCAGCGCGTGCCGCGCGATCCCGGCCGCATCCAGCGAAGCGGGCAAGCGCGCCCAGACGAACATGCCGGCTCGCGGCCGGGTCCACACCTCGAGGCCCGCCTGGGTCAGACGCCGGATGGTCTCGCCCATCGCGTCGGCGAGCTTTGCGCGCAAGCCTTCCAGATGCCGCCGGTACGTGCCGTCCACCAGCAGGCGATGCACGACGCTGGCCGCGAGCTGACCGTTGCCGAACGAAGTTGCCAGCTTCAGATCGATCAGCGGCTCGATCCAGTCCGCGCGTGCCGCGATAAAGCCGCAGCGCACTGCCGCCGAAAGCGTCTTCGAAAAGCTGCCGATGGAGATGACCCGCGCAAGACCGTCGAAAGCGGCAAGACGCGGGGCGGCTTCGTCTTCGAAGTCGGCGAAGATATCGTCCTCGACGATCAGCAGATTGTGCTCGCCGGCCAGCTTCAGCAAACGATGGGCGATCGCCGGCGCCAGGGTCGCGCCGGTCGGATTGTGGATCGCCGAATTGGTCACATAGAGCCGCGGACGATGCTCCGCGAGCACACGCTCGAAGCTGGCGAGATCCGGTCCGGTCGGGGTGTATGGCACGCTGACGATGCGCGCCCGGTGGGCGCGCAGCAGAGCCTGAAAGTTGAAATAGCACGGATCGTCGATCAGCACCGTATCGCCCGGCTCGAGCAGGAAGCGGCATACGAGGTCGAGCGCGTGGGTGCCGCCGTCGGTCAGGATGATCTGCTCGGGCGGCGCATCGACACCGTGCTGGGCGAGACGCCAGGCGAGTTGCTGGCGCAGGGCCGGCAAGCCGGGCGGCGTCGCGTAGTCCGCCAGCGGCGCGTGCGGGTCGCGCGCTACCGCGCGTAACGCGCGGCGCACGCCGTCTTCCGGCAGCCACGACGCCGGCAGCCAGCCGCAACCCGGCTTCAGCACCTTCTGCCCGGCTTCGAGCGACTGCCGCGTGAGCCACAGCGGGTCGAGCTCGCGATCCAGACGCGGCCCCAGATCGGCAAGCGCAAGCGGCGGCGCATGTCCGGAGACGAAGAACCCTGAACCGCGCCGCGCGACGATCGTGCCTTCTGCGACGAGCCGGTCGTAGGCTTCGACGACCGTCGATTTCGACACGCCCAGCGTCTCGGTCATCACCCGGATCGACGGCACGCGGGCACCGGGCATCAGCGAACGGCTGGCGATACGCTCGCGCAACGCATCCATCACGACTTCCACGCGGGTGCGCGAAGGCGCATCGGCCCTTGCGTTGTCCGTCTCACTGTTCCTGCCGGTTTCGACCATCTGTACTGCTCCTCGTTCGGTACAGTTTGCACAAATTGTACTGATCCGTAGCTTACACTTTTCGTTGGCATGGGGGATGCTGAGCGTTTTATCCCGCACATGGAAACGCCAATGGAAAAGACGACGAACGGTCGGGCCGCGATCGGTCGGGTCACGCATGGCCGGGCCGCGGACGGCTGGCTCAGCGGTCTGCTGGGTGTGCTCATCTTCAGCGGTTCCCTGCCGGCCACGCGCATTGCCGTACAGGGACTCGATCCGATCTTCCTGACCGTCGCCCGCGCCACGATTGCCGGCACGCTCGGCCTCGTCTTGCTGCTCGTATTTCGTGAGGCGCGGCCCGCACGGCGCGATTTGCTGCCCTTGCTGGTCGTGGCGCTGGGCGTGGTGGCCGGTTTTCCGCTGCTGACCGCCCTCGCCTTGCGTCACATCACCTCGGCTCATGCAGTCGTGTTCATCGGTTTGCTGCCGCTCTCCACGGCCGTCTTCGGCGTGTTACGCGGCGGTGAGCGTCCGCAGCGGGCCTTCTGGCTGTTTTCCGCGCTGGGTAGCGGCGCGGTGGTGGCATTCGCGTTGCGCAACGGCGTGCATGCATCGCCGCTGGGTGACGCGTTGATGCTGGCGGCAATCGTCGTATGCGGGCTCGGCTATGCGGAAGGCGCGCGGCTGGCGCGGCATCTCGGCGGCTGGCAGGTGATTTCGTGGGCGCTGGTGCTGTCCCTGCCGCTGATGTTGCCGCTCACGTGGTGGGCGCGGCCGGCTTCGTTCGAAGGCGTCAGTCACGCAGCACTGTGGGGTCTCGCGTATGTGTCGCTCTTCAGCATGCTGATCGGCTTTGTGTTCTGGTATCGAGGGCTGGCTGTGGGCGGCATTGCGAGCGTCGGACAGTTGCAGTTGCTGCAGCCGTTCTTCGGTCTCGTGCTGGCAGGCCTGCTGCTCCACGAGCAGGTGCCACCGGTGATGATTGTCGTGACGGTGATCGTGGTGGCGTGCGTCGCAGGGGCACGCCGGTTTACACGGACAGCGCCAGTGCGGCCGGTGGTGTGACGGAATGCGGACCGTACGGCTCGTTATTTCCGCGCCAGGACACCTCGTGCCTCGCGCCTGCCCCGTTGATCCGGCATGCGCGGAGCCGGTGCGATGAGGTATGCTCACGCGCTCGTTCAGAAGGAGGATTCATGAAGCTTTCAACCTGTGTGGCACTGGCTGCCCTGACGCTGTCTGCCACCGCGTATGCGCAAACGTCGCAGACGTATCATTTCGGCGAAGGCCAGAGCGCGCCGCAAGGCGGCAACGCCCAGTCCAAGCCAAAGGCCAAGAAGCACAAGCCCACGCATCACAAGCATCGCGCGCAGCACGTGTCCAATCAGGACATGTACTCGCATAGCTGATAGCGCGCCCGTGCTCGCCGCGCGCGGGGTATCTGCCTCGCGGCGGACGGGCCGCTCAAGGAATCAGAATCACGGACCCGGTGGTCTGTCCCGCCTCGAGACGCCGATGCGCATCCGCAGCGCGCTCGAGCGGCAAGCGCTCGCCCACCTCGACGCGCAAACCCGCGGCCAGCCGCTCGAACACCATCTGCGCTGCCAGCCGGTACTGGCCGGCGTCCCGCATCATCCCGAGCACGCTGGGCCGTGCGAGCCCGATCGAGCGTGCGGGCCCGAGTTCGTCCAGCGTGATCGGCTCGATCGCGCCCGCGACCTGTCCGATGCTCGCCACCATGCCGAACGGTTTGATCGCGCCCAGCGTGCGCCGCAAGGTGTCGCCGCCGATGCCGTCAATCGCGTAATCCACCCCTGCTCCACCCCCAAACGCACGGACCGCTTCGACGAAATCCGCGTCTCGATAGAGCACGGCCTCATCGAGCCCGTGCGCCTTGGCCAATGCCGCCTTGTCGGGCGTCCCGACCGTACCGATGACCCGTGCGCCGAGCGCCTTCGCCCACTGGACGAGGATGAGGCCGAGGCCGCCCGCGGCGGCATGAACCAGCACGGTGTCGCCCGCTTTGATCTCGCGCACGCGGTGCAGCAGCATGTACGTGGTCATGCCGCGCACGAGCGCAGCCGCCGCCGTTTCGTGCGATACGGCAGCGGGAACGCGCACCACCCGTTCCATCGGCACGTTCCGCAGATTCGTATAACTGCCGGCCGGCAAACCCGCATAAGCCACCCGCTCGCCGACCTGCAGCCCACTCACGCCCGCGCCGAGCGCGGCCACCACACCGGCCGCCTCGACGCCCAGCACGCCCGGCAGTTGCGGCAGGCGATGCAGTCCGGCGCGAAAGTAGATATCGACGAAGTTGACGCCGACCGCCGTCTGCCGGATCTGCACTTCGCCCGCCGCGGGCGGCGGCACGGGGTGAGAGAACGTGCGCAGCACGTCCACGCCGCCATAGGCCTCGATGCCGATCTGATATGCGTCCTGCTGTCCCATCGCTGTACTCCCGTTATGTTATGTCATGACGAGCGAGTGTAGGCTTCGTGCATAATCGAATGGAACCCCCCATTCTTCGTCAACTTCTGTGCAAAATTCGACCGATACGCCCAAACCCGCTGTCGCGCTGCAGTGGGACGACATCCGCTATTTCCTGTCCGTGGCGCGCGGCGGAAGCCTGTCTGAAGCGGCACGCTCACTCGGGGTCCAGCATTCGACCGTTTCCCGGCGCATCGACGCGATGGAGCAGGCACTGGGCGTGCGGCTGTTCGACCGCCTGCCGCGTGGCTGGCCGCTGACGGAAGAAGGCCGGGGTCTCGTCGAACGCGCAGAACGGATCGAAGAGGAGGCCCACGGCTTCGTGCGCGCGGCGCGGGGCGCCGTGACGCTGCACGGCACGGTGCGTCTGTCCGTGCCGCCGGTGTTCGGCAGTCATTTCCTCGTGCCGCGCCTGGCCGGGTTCCGGCGCGCCTATCCGGGCGTCATGCTGGATGTGGTCGGTGAGACGTGCTCTGCCAACCTGTTTCGCCGTGAGGCGGATCTGTCCGTGCGGTTGTCCCGCCCTCTCGAGCCGGGGCTCGCCGCGCGCCGGCTGGGCACGATGCGTTTTGCGCTTTACGGGACATCCGAATGGGCCAAGCGAAGCTGCGCCCAATGGGAATTCGTCGGTTACAACGAGACGCTCGCGGACGCGCCGCAGCAGCAATGGCTCGCGCGCTTCGCGCAGGAGCGCCCGTTTGCACTGATCGCGAACGACCTCGCGTCGATTCACCGCGCCTGCCAGGCAGGCGTGGGCGTGGCGTTGTTGCCGCGCTTCATCGCCAATGGCGACGACACGCTGACGGAGATCGGCACGCAACCGGCCTGTGACGTCGAGCGGGAAATCTGGCTTGCGGTGCATCCTGACGTACGGCGCTCGCCGCGCGTGCAGGCGGCAGCCGATGCGCTGGCCGAAGCAATCCGGGACGCGGGTGCGGCGATGTAAGCGCCATGGTCACGCGTTAGCGTCGCACGCATCGGATCGACGTGCGGCTGTGTTTTTTGACTCGCTTCAATTCCGCTCCGGCCGCGGGCATAGTGAGGTGTTTCCGGAGAAGCTCCGGGCAACGACAGGAATCTGCATGAGCACCGCCAGTCAAACCAATCCGAATCCGTCAACCGGAACGAACGACGCACCCGTGGTGCGCGACGCAACCGAAGCCGACCTGCCCGCCATTCAGGCGATCTACGCGCACCACGTCTTGCACGGTGTCGCCTCATTCGAAGAAACACCGCCGTCTGTCGACGATCTGCGCGCCCGTCATGCGTCCGTGCTGAGCCACGGCCTGCCGTATATGGTTGCGGAGTGCGACGGGGCGATTGCGGGCTATTGCTACGCGACGCCCTACCGTCCACGCGCCGCGTATCGCAATACGATCGAAGACTCGATTTACATCGACAACGCGTTTCGCGGCCGCGGCATTGGCCGGGTGCTGTTGCAGGCTCTGATTGCGCGCTGCGAAACGGGGCCGTGGCGCCAGATGGTTGCTGTCGTTGCGGACAGCGGCAGCGGCGGGTCGTTGTCGCTGCATCGGAGTCTTGGGTTCGAGCTTGTCGGCACGCTGAAGGCAGTGGGCTTCAAGCATGGGCGCTGGCTCGATACGACGCTGATGCAGCGTACGTTGGGCGTCGGGGATGAGGCGATGCCGGATGACAGGCCGGTTTAGACGGTAATCACAATCGAGTAAGCGGCGAGATGGGCGTCGGATGTGACGAGGCGCAGGGGCTCACACAGCGCCTGCGCGACCAGAAGACGGTCGAACGGATCACGATGGACTTCGGGCAGGTCGCGGACCATTGCGGCGTGGACGGCACGTACCGGCAATTCAGTAAATCCGCTGGCCTCAATTTCCGAAACCGGCAAATTCACGTCCGCATCGAGCGTACCCAGACCTGCTTTGATCGACGCTTCCCAAATGCTCAAGCCACTGACAAACACTTCGTCCGCGTCCCAGAATGTGCTTGCGGGCGGCCTTGGTCAGCTTGCGGCTGTCCATGACCGCCCAGATGTAAATGTGGGTGTCGGGCAGCAGCCGCATCAACGTCCCTCAAATGCATCGAGGACGTCATCTGGAAGATGCGCGTCAAAATCACCTGCAATGTGGACCTTACCCATCAGCCCACCGAAGCGGCGCGCAACCCTGACGTGCTCCATCGGAACAAGCCGGGCCGCTGGCTTGCCGGCCTTCGTGATGACAATCTCCTCACCGCCTGCTGCCGCATTGACCAGCCGCGAAAACTGCGTCTTGGCCTCGTGGATGTTAACCGTTTGCATGATCGCTCCTGGTGGACCAGGTCCGTGTTAGCCCACCAGGATTTTATCTGTCAAGCTTCATCCTGTCGGGCATAGGGCCGTCACTGGCCCGCACAGGACGGGAATCGACAGCAAGAGCTCGCAGCAAGCTCGAATTTCATGTCATTCCCCACGCCCTATCCCCGCCCCATCCGCCCCGCCGCCCGCGTTAAAATCCCCCCATGCCGAAACGCTCCCTGCTACGCCCCCTGCGCCCGCCGCGCCGCGCAAGGAGTACACCGTCGACGAACTCGCACGCGTGACGGACAGCACCGTGCGTAACGTGCGCGCCTATCAGGACCGCGGTCTGCTCGCGCCGCCGGAAAAGCGCGGCCGGGTCGGCGTGTACGACGACACCCATGTGTCGCGCCTGAAGCTCATCAATCACCTGCTCGCGCGCGGCTATACGCTCGCCAACATCCAGGACCTGATCAAGGCCGTCGATGAAGGCCACGATCTGCGCTCGATCCTCGGCCTCGAGACGGCAATTGGTAGCCGCTGGTCGCGTGAGCGGCCTAAAAAATACTCGTTGATCGAACTGCTGCAAATGTTCGGCGACAAGGCCTCGCCTGGCGCGCTCGCCAAGGCGGTCGATCTCGGGCTGCTCGAGCGCGATGGCCGGTCGTTCGTCGCCAGCAGCCCGGCCGCGTTGTCGGCGGGCGCGACCACGGCCCATGAAGGCATTCCGCTTGCCGACCTGCTCGATGCGGTGCGGATCTCCCGCCCGCATTTCAACGCCGTCGCCAAGGCGATGGTCGACCTGGTGGTGCGCCAGCTCGACCGCTACGAGGCCGACGCGCTGCCGCCGCCCGCCGATGTGCCGGCGCTCGTCGAGGCAATCTGGCGTGTCCGGCCGCTGGCGATGGTGCTGGTCGAAACCGAAATGAACCGCGCACTCGAGGAAGCCTCTGGCGACTATCTCGGCGACCGCGTCGCGGCAATCATGGAGAAGCTCCAAAGCGCGCATGCTGCGGCGCCTGCGGACTCCTTTAAGGCCAGGTCCGCGCCGCATCCAGCCGGTGCAGCGAAACCCAAAGCAAAAAAGTAACCCCAAAAGTAACCCCCACCAGGCACGCCGGGCGCCGGCCCCGTGTACGTCATATCCAAATCTCCATTGCTTGGTTTGCGCAGGAGGACGTCCATGCGACGATCCTTTCACCGTAGCAGCAACGCCGTTGCCGCAGCGCGCCCGTAAAAGACGCCCGCGCGCGTGGGATGGGCTAGCACGGCTGCCGTATCGATCGCACGCATGGAGATTCCCTGGATGGCAAGCAGACCCGAAATCCGCCTTCGTCTGGCCGCGCCCGCGGTGGCCGCACTGGCCGCACTGACCACGTTGATGCTGCTGGCAAGCACAGGCAACGCCTTCGCTCAGGACGCCAGCAGCACAACAGGCAAGGTGCTCCGCGTGGGCTACCAGAAAGCCGGCCTGCTCGCCATTCTGAAAGCACAAGGCTCGCTCGAGCAGAAGCTCAAGCCGCTCGGCTACAGCGTCAAGTGGTTCGAGTTTCCGGCCGGCCCGCAACTGCTCGAAGCACTGAACGCCAACAGCATCGACTTCGGCTATACGGGTGCCCCGCCGCCGGTATTCGCCCAGGCGGGTGGCGTAGGCTTCGTGTACGTCGGTGCCGAACCCGAAGGCCGCCACACGGAGGCGGTGATCGTCAAGCCCGATTCGACGCTGCACACCGTCGCCGACATGAAGGGCAAGCGCGTCGCGCTGCAAAAGGGTTCGAGTTCGAACTTTCTGCTGCTCGAGGTGCTGCAAAAGGCCGGCCTGCGCTATGAGGACATCCGTCCCGTCTACCTGCCGCCGGCCGACGCCCGCGCCGCGTTCGAGAACGGTGACGTCGATGCATGGGTCATTTGGGATCCTTACTATGCGTCGGCGCAACAGGCCCTGAAGGCACGCACGCTCGCAGACTATTCGAACGTCAACAGCGCGTACAGCTTCTACGAGGCGACCCGAGTGTTCGCGCAGGAACATCCCGATGTCATCGGGGCGCTTCTCGGTCAGTTGCGCACCACCGGCCTGTGGGTCAACCAGCATCCGGTCGAGACCGCTGCGTTGATTGCTCCGAAGGTCGGCCTCGATGAAAAGCTGGTCGAGACATGGGTGCGCCGCTACCCGTACCACACCTCGGCTGTGAACGACGAGATCGTCCGCTCCCAGCAAAGCGTCGCCGACGCTTTCTACGGCGCCCATCTGATTCCGCGGAAGATCACGGTCCGGGACAATGTATGGCAGAACCCTGAAGTCACGGCGAGTCTCACGGCAAAATAGGCCATCAACGGGGCACGCACCGAAGCCTGCAATGTTAGTTCGTGCTCCGTGTCAAATTCTCTGCCGCACCCGCCGGGATTTCCGCGCTGCTGGACCGTTCAAGCAGCCCATCCGCCGCCCGCGCCCCTCCTCCGACGCATGACGGGGACATAACAAGGCGCGCATCACGCCGTATCATGCGCCTCTCGCCCTTCGCATCGCGGAAAATCACTCTGTCAAAAACGTTGTATCGCCAGAACTTTTCTGTCTCGAAGCGGTCCCTTCTCCGCACGCTTTATCTGCGTCATTTTCCGGATGCCACCTCGTCCCAGCGTTGCGCTCATGTTGCGCGGACGCGCTGGCACCCATTGCCTCTTATGAACCGCGCGGCGCCGTGGGCGCCGTCGCTCCGAAAACAAAGGACCGTCAAGGCCATGCAGAATCTTCTCGCTGAGATCCCCCCCAACCGGTGGACCTTCCTCTGGGACGCGCTCACCGCGATCTCGATGCACCTGTGCGCCGCCGCAGTGATACTGGTGGTAGGCTGGTGGGTCGCACGCCGTGTCTCGCGCTCGCTCAACCGTCTGCTGACGAGCCAGTCGCGCATGGACGCCACGCTGCGTCCAATCCTCTGCGATACCAGCCTTTGGGGCATTCGTGTCGTCGCAATCATCGGCGCGCTATCGCAACTGGGCATCCAGACCGCCAGCATCGTTGCGGTGCTGGGCGCCGCCGGCCTCGCCATCGGTCTCGCGCTGCAAGGCACGATGCAGAACATTGCGGCGGGCATCATGCTGTTGCTACTGCGCCCCTTCAAGGTGGGCGATTCGATCGAAGCCGGCACGGGCACCGTGGCCGGCACCGTGGAAGAAATCAGCCTGTTCACCACGCGCCTGACCAAGGCAGACGGCATCTGCGAATACGTATCGAACAGCGCGCTGTGGAGCAATTCGATCCGCAATTACAACCGCAATCCGACCCGCCGTCTGGATCTGGAGGTGGAAATCTCCGTGCGCGACGACGTCGATCACGCACTGGCCGCGCTACGCGCCCTGGCGGCTGCTGACCCGCGCGCGCTGCCGAAGCCTGCACCGCAAGTCATGGTGAGCCGGTTCGACGACAGCACGGTGGTATTGAACATCCGCGTGTGGGCGAATATCGATGTGTTCTGGGACATGCGCTGGGATCTTGCGCGTCAGGTCCGCCAGACGCTCACTGAGGCGCAATGCGGACTGCCGGTTCGCACGCGTGAACTGCATATCGTGCAGAGCGCCGACACGAGCGACGCCGCGCCGAGGCGCGCTTCTGTTGCAGCACGGGCCATCACGCAATAAAAGGAAGCGGCCGACCTTGGCGGGCCGCTTTGATCTGGTACGGTTGTTTCGCCAAATGCCTTTTCCGTATAAGGGGAAATCGGCTGCGGCCCTGGTGACGTCCGGGCCGCTGCGCGACCGTTACGTCGGGCCGGCGTTCTCGCTCGGGCTCGAACGGTGGCTCGGCAGCTATACGCGCGAGACGATCGACGCCGGACACTGGGTCGTGCTGCGCGATCCGAAGGGCATCGCCGCCCGGATCGACCGCTTTGCGGGCCTGCATCCGCCCGTCAACAGGATGAACGGCGTCAGCGCCTACGTGGCAAGCGCGTGAAGAGCGTCGGATAGTCGATCACAAGACCATCGTCGTCGATCTTCAGGTCGGCGGTAAAGTTGCGGAAGATCCCTTCGTAGCGGTATTCCCGGTTCAACTCAATGCACGTGTAAGCCTGCTCGACGCGCGTGACCTGCAGGTCAGGCGTCGAGATGTACGCCATCGGAATCGGCCGGCGCTCGCCTTCAGTCAGCTGCAGACGGCGGATCGGCAGCGTATTGGTGAACGGCGTGGCGGCGATATCAATGTCGATGCAGCCTTCGATCGCGCTGAGCACGAGGCCATGGCCGTCACGCCAATTGCCCTCGCCGTCGCCATGCAGTTCCAGTTCGCGCGCCCCCATGATTTTCAGGAACGCATGGGTGGCGCGCCAGCGCGGATCGCAGCGCATGCGGTAGTACAGCCCGTAGCCCTTTCCATAGCGCTGTCCGACGACGGCGCTTTCGACGAAGAAGCCGTCGTCGCGCGCATCGAACACCAGATGCTCGATGCCGTCATCCTCCTCCGATGCCCAACGTACTTCACGCATAGCCTTATCTCCCGGTGGATCGGCGCGCGGTGCACGAACAGGTCGCGAGCCTCTGGGCACGCATGCGCGTGCAGGACTTCTATCGTAGCAAGCCGCGCGGCGGTGCGCTGGCCGGTGCCCGACTGCCCGCTCAGGCCACATCGCAAATAGCCACTATCATCGCGCGGGGATGCCGGGCCCGGCACAGGTGACCTATGCTCGCGGTTCGCACAGAACCGACCGCGGCGCCCCTGCGTCACGCGGACCCGCCACGCCGCCGCCTCGCCACTATGCACACTGCATCCACCGAAGCAGAATCCGCCGCACTGCGCACGCTGTTACGCAGTCTCGGCCAGATCGTCCTGCAGTCCAACGCCTTCACCGGCGCATGCCTGCTCGCCGCGTGGCTCGTGGCCGACCCGCGCCTCGCCTGCGCGGCGTTGACGGGCGCGGTCGCCGCGAATATCGGTGCGCTGCTGGCCGGTTGCAGCGAGGACGACACGCGTGCCGGGCTGCACGGCTTCAACGGTGCGCTGGCCGGGCTCGCCGCGTTCACGTTCATTGCCGACGACGCTACCGCGGCCGCGGTAGCCATTCTCGCCGCTACCGCCACGGCGTGGCTGCTCGAGCCGTGGTCGCGCTGGCTACGCGGACGGGGTCTCGGCTTTTATTCGAGCCGTTGTCTGATCGTCACGTGGCTGTGGCTGCCGCTGCTCAGGATCAGCACCGCACCGGTTCCGCCAGTGCATTTGGTCAACTTGGCCCAGGTCGCGGATGGCGTGTTCTCAGGGCTCGCGCAAACCGGGTTTGCGACCGGAGCAGTGCCCGGATGTCTCGTGCTGATGGGCATCGCCGCCGCTTCAGGCCGGCACGCAGCGTGGGCACTGCTCGGTGCGGGTGTCTCCAGTGCCGCGCATCTGCTGCTCGGAGCCAACCCCGCCTCGTTCGACGCGGGCCTGTTAGGATTCAACGGCGCGCTGACGGCGCTCGCGCTTGCTGAGTGCGGTTGGCTCGCGGCGGTCGGCGGTATCCTGCTGTCTGTGGTTCTGCAACAGGTTGCGGCACACTATGGGTTGCCCGTCATGACGGCGCCGTTCGTGGCCGCCACATGGAGCGTGCGGTGGCTCACGCGCCGCCGTATCGCCGGCCGCACGGCCAATGCGAACCAACCGGCCGGGCGGCGGCGCGCGGTGCCATCTGTCACGCGGCCCGGTTAGACGTTAAGCCACGCCCGCTACATTAGGAGACGTCCATGTCGTTCACTCACAAGCCAGCAGGCCAGATCGCCGCATCGGGACCGTTATCCGCAGCGGAACAGCGAACCCGCGTCGATCTCGCCGCCGCGTACCGCCTCGCGGCGCTGAACGGCTGGGATGACCTGATCTATACGCACATCTCGGCGAGTGTCCCGGACGAGCCCGGCCATTTTCTGATCAACCCGTTCGGCCTCACGTTCGACGAGGTCCGCGCGTCGAACCTCGTAAAGATCGATATCGCAGGCAACATCGTCGGGGCGAGCGAGCATCCGGTCAATGCAACCGGCTTCGCACTGCATGCCGCAGTGCATGCGCAGCGCTCCGATGCCTTCTGTGTGATGCATCTGCACAATACGGCGGGGATCGCGGTGTCGCTGCAGCCGGCCGGTTTGTTGCCGGCATCGCAGCACGCGCTGCGATTTCATGGCCAGCTCGCGTATCACGACTACGAAGGGTTGGCGTTCACGCCCGCGGAGGGCGCACGGCTGGTCGCCCATCTCGGAGACAAGCCCGCGATGCTGCTGCGCAATCACGGCACATTGACGGCGGGCCGCACCGTCGCGGAGGCCTACGTGTTGATGGCGACGCTGGTCAAGGGTTGCGAGATCCAGTTGCAGGCGCAGGCGGGCGGGATGGAACTGGTGCTGCCGTCCGAAGCGGTCGCTGCCCGCACAGCAGAGCAACTGCATGACGGCGGCGCGGTAGAAGGCGCGCTGGAATGGCCCGCGCTGCTGCGCAAGCTGGATAGGCTTGACGCTTCGTATCGCGACTGACACGCACGGTTTGGTTTTTATCACCGAGGTCTTAACTCACAGAGAAGCTTTATGCCTACGTTTCATGTTGAACTTTTCGAAGGACGCACGCTCGAGCAGAAGCGCCAGTTCGTTGAAGCCATCACTAAAGCAACGTGCGAGTCGCTCGGCGTCGAGCCGAATTCCGTGGAGATTATTCTGACTGAAGTGAAACGCGAAAACTGGGCAACCGGTGGGCGGTTGTGGTCCGAGGCATAGACCCACACGCATGCCAGGCCCCCACCATTCGGTCTATGCCCCGAACGAGGCCGATTCGTTATCCTGACGCTTTGATCCGTTAAAGCAAGGAGCGCCTGGTTTTGCGCAATACGTTGCCCTGTCGTCTGCGGGTTCCACTGCGCGGCATGGGCACCAGGCCCTGAACATAGTTGTGCGGACGCCGTTGTGACCGTCCATCGCGGTCCTGCTCTCGCAGGCCATCTCATCGCCTTGCCTCCCCTTTGAAGCTGCCCGGCATCCGCTGATCGATCGTGATGCTTCACTGGTTCGTAAAAAATCGCAACAGACACCGCGAAACGAGCTGGAAGTGGCTCGCAAAAGATTGCTGGAGATAAAGGAACTGCGTGACCGGGCCCTGTCAGACCCCGAAGTCCACTCGGAATATGAACGGCTGAATCGCGAAGAATTCGCCCTGCTCGACCAGATGCTCGCGGCGCGGCATGCCGCCGGGTTGAGCCAGGCGCATGTCGCCGAACGCATGGGCACCAAAGCACCGGCCGTCACACGGCTCGAGCGCGCCCTCGCATCAGGACAGCATTGGCCGTCGCTCGACACCTTGCGCAAATATGCCGCCGCGTGCGGCAAGAGGCTGCTTATCAGGCTTAAGCGCGAAAAGCCCTGCCGTTCAGAGGCTGTCGCAAAACATTTCTGCTGTGCGTCCAATTGAAGACCGGGCGTTGATGTGCTTGCTGGCGCGAGCCAACAAATCGAGGAATCTGTCCAAAAAACAGTGCGCGACCTCGTGGAGGCCGCGTAAAACCGCGTACA
>DASZIR010000162.1:0-6212 GCA_035948995.1 Paraburkholderia sp.
TGGTCGAACGGTTCTTCTGTCGCATCAAACAATTTCGTCGTGTTGCTACGCGATACGACAAGCTATCCGAACGTTTTTCATCATTTGTTGCGCTCTCCGCCTCTTTCATCTGGACCTCCTGATTGTCAACAGGCCCTAGTAGTTTTTCACTTAGCCGACATAGATTTCACTTTCTGTGGCACCCGACAACTGGATAGTCCGATCATGAGTATCGGGTCCAGTGTGAGTTTTAAACACAATCCCAACCCGATTGGCAGCGCCGGGGGGCAACGGCAACCTGCCGCGCCGGCTCAACGCGTCGAGACGACGATTGCTGCGCGGCGGTTCTGCGCCCGGCCGGCGGCCGTGCGGTTGTCGCCCACCGGGTCGCGCTTGCCTTTCCCGATGGTGTCGACGCGGCTGGCAGCAAGGCCGGTGTCGACCAGTTCGATCGCCACGGTCTCGGCACGGCGCTTAGACAACCGAACGTCGTAGGCGTCCGTGCCCGCCCCGTCGGTGTAGCCATAGACGCGCACGCTGGTGAGCCCCACCGACACGAGCGTGTGGCCGATGCGCTCGACGGTCCGGCGGACGTCGGGCTTGAGGTTGTAGCGGTCGAACTCGAACAGGATCGGTTCGCTCGAGCCGAACTCGAAGCCCTGCTCGGTCTCCTGGAATCCTTCCGACCTGAGCGCCTTGACCTGCGTCTGGGTCAGACCGCGGTAAAGCGGCGGCGTCTGGCAGCCCCCGAGCAGCATGCACAGGAGCAGTGCGCTCCCCATGCACATCCGCCAAATGCTTGCAGGAAACGAGTGTCTCATCATCGCATCTCCCTCGAGTGCGCCCGCTTTGCGCGCGCGCTGTTTCGAACCCTTGCGACGGCCCCGGCTGCGCCTCGGCCGCTGCGCCAGGCCATGGCGTCAAGCCGGTCCAGCGAGGCCTTCGGCAAACTGCCACGAGCCCGGCCGCGCGCGCTTGGCCCGGTACATCGCCGCATCTGCGGCGCGCAGCAGGCCGATCGCGTCGCACGCATGATCGGGATACAACGCAACGCCGATGCTCATCATGGTGGTCACCGTGCGGCCATCGGGCAAGACGATCGTCGGCGCCATGCTCGCCAGTACGCCCTCGGCGATACGGCCGGCGCTGGCCGCTTCGCGCATCGGCGCCAGCATCACGGCGAATTCGTCGCCGCCCAGGCGCGCGACCAGACCGGCCTCGCGCAACTGCGTGCGCAGCCGCGCCGCGATGCCGATCAGCACCGCGTCGCCGGCTTCATGGCCGAGGCAGTCGTTGATCTCCTTGAAACGGTCACAGTCGAGATATAGCACGGCGACCCGCTGGCCCGTCACTGCGGCATCGCAGAGGGCGCGGGCGAGGCGCGACTCGAACTGCACGCGATTGGGCAGGCCCGTGAGGGCGTCGTGGCTGGCCTGGTGTTCGAGCGAGGCGTTTTCTTCGCGCAGGCTGTTTTGCCAGTCTTCGAATTCGTCGAGCAAGGCGTTGAAGTCGTCGCCGAACTGGTTCAGTTCCGCGATCGCCACGGGCTCGACCCGCCGCTCGAACGCGCGCTCGCGCCGCACCGCGTGGGCGACGCCGGCCAGCGCGCGCAGCGGCGCGACGATGTTGCGCAGCAGGCGCTGCGAGCTGACATAGGCGCCGAGCACGCTGACGGCGAGGCAGGCCAGGATGCCGCCGACGCCACCGAGCAGGAAGCCGAAGAACTGGTGACCCTCGCCGCGCACTTCGACGTGACCGACGACGATGCCGTCGTGCAGCACCAACGCGGTCACGGGCCCGGGCAGCGCAATGCCGGCGACCTCCCGCTCGAGCCTGGCGATGGCACTGCCGGCGGGCAACTGCCACGCCGCGAACGGCAGGCCCTTGCCATCTGTGACGACGACCTCGGCCACGTCCTCGTCGTTGGCGATCAGCGCGATCGCCTCGGCCGCCGCGATGCGGTCGCCGAACACCAGCGCCGCCTCGACCGTATAGCCGAGCGAGCGGGCCAGCAGGTTCAGGTTGTTGCCGGCATAGGCACGTAGCGCGATCACGGCGACCACGATCAACGACACGGCGGCCATCGCGACGGCGACGAACGCCAGGCGCAGGTGCGCGCGGCGCAACACGCTTTGCAGCGTCGGGCGCGGCTTGCGCGGAGGGGAAACGGGCGGCGCGGGCTGTCTCATGGCGTCAGCGGCGGCCGAGCGAGCTTGAGCACATTAGGGTTAACACGCACTCCGCTGCGCTCCACAGCGTCGAGATTGATGTCGAACGTGATGCGTTCGTCATCGACATTGAGGCAGAACATGCTGCCTGCGGTGCAGGACGGGTTGTGTTCCGAGATGGTCAAGACCGGATGGCCGGCCACGGCGGCTCTGGCCCGCTGTCTCTCATCATCGCTCAGGTCGCCGAAATAGATGACGTCGCAGGCTGCGCCGATGGCGGGATCATCAAAGCCGATGCGCTGCACGTCGAGCGGCGTCGAGCCGGCCTGCAGCGTGTCGACCAGGCCGTGCGCATAGTCGGGCCGGCCCGTCACGCACAGGCGCAGGCGGGCGGGCGGCGTCGGCCAGTGCGTGAAGCTGATAATGCCTAGCACGACCTGGCGCACGGCGGCGTCGCGCGGCGAAATGGCGGGATCGGCGCGGCTCGCGGTGTTGACGGCGTGCGCAGCGTTGGCTGGGCCGGCTGCATTGGCGGGTGTCTCGGCGAGCGCAGCCGGTGCCGCGCCCAGCGCGCAAGCCACTGCGAGCAAGGCGTGGCGAAGCGAGGCAGCCCAGCCACGCCGACCGGACGTCGTCTGCGCGGCGATCGCCGCCGCGCCCCTTGGCGTCATTGCGGCCGCATGACAGGCAGCCGCCGCGCACACGCTCGCATGCATGATGAAAACATTCGTTGGCGTCGATCCCGGCGCTGCCTCCTGCCTCCCGCCATTCGCGGGCCTGCACCGTATCACGCGCACGGATTAGTTCATCTTACGCACAAAGTCGCGCGATCAACCAGTGGGAAACACCCGCGAGCACCTTGGGGAGAACGCTGACTAAGCGCCGTGCGCGGCTATGCCGGCGAACTCGGCACTCGTCGTGAACGTTAGCGACGAGGACGCTTTCATCATGAGTCTCGCCGAGAACATCTCCCGGCGTAGATGTCAGGGGCGCCACCGACGGGATTTTTGCACGTTCAGTTGCGGACGCTGTCCTGGCCGCGCGACGCTTCCCAAAAAGATCCTTTAAATTCACGCGAAGGCTTTTCAGGAATCGTGGCAACCGACACTACACCACCTCCGGCGCCCCCCTCGTTTGACGCCATCGGCGCGTCTATCGCACCACCACAGGGGCGTGTCTATCGTGTCGGTTGCCACGATTCCTGAGCGAAGTCCACAAGACCCCGTTGACGCAGGTGGACGTTCACCCTCGCTGTTCAGTCGCGGCCACGTCGGACGGCTGCGACGGATCCCTGGTCGCCGGTCAACGGCAGGCAAGAACCGGCCAGTTAGAGACATTCGAGTCGGCGCCGAAAATAAAGCCTTCAACCCTCGTATGTAGGGCTGCTCCGCCGGCCTAGGGGGTCACGCTGACCGGCGGCGAAACTGACCTTTCATCCGCGGACCATCGCGCATGTTCAGCCCCAGCAACGTGATATTTGCCGCCCCTGCGACGAGTTCGAGTGCCTGGGCGGTGTAGAAGACAATGTCGAACTCGCCGCCTCTTGCCTTGGACGCGAGGAAAAAGGCAGAGGGGATGAGCACCAGAACGCCGTTTGCAGCGATCAGTGGCATGCGTTTGATCTTCGCACTGACCAGCATGGGTCGCGGCCCCTTCGCCAAGGCAAACCCCAACCCTCCCGTTGCTGCCAGAGCCGCAATGAGCAACAGGAAGCCCCATGGTATGGCCGTCTTGACTGCGGCGACGGTCGCATGGGACGCGAACAGTCCAGCAAGAACCGTTGACAGCCAGAAGGTCGCAATCGTGAGATTTGCGAGCACACCGGCAACTGGATGAATTATTTTGAGCATGTTCATTCTTCCGTCCCCGCAAACCCGTTTCCGTTACGCGACGCAGATGCCGGGCACCGCAACCTTCTGAAAGAGGTGCGGAGTGGCAACGGCCGAGGACGGATACGTCGAGAGTTTTGCCCGGAACTCCGGATGTGCGAATGCAGCCCGGAAATGAGCGGTCGACTCCCAGACGGCGTAGTTGAGATAGGTCGGACTGTCGCCGATCGCCCGGTGAAGCTGGGTCGAGATGAAACCAGGCTGCTGCTTCATGAAGCCCGCGTCGTCTTGCCAGGCCTGAAGGAAGATCAGCTCGTCGTTCTTGTCCAGCGTGAACACGTTCATCAGGATCACGGGGGAGACATCGAGTGCGATCTGACGTTCGATCGGAAAAGCAGGGTCCAGGGGACGGATGGATGACATGATGGATTCGGAATATGAGTGGATGGTGATATGAAGCCTCTCACGTTGACATGATGGTGTCAATATGTATAATTTGAGTCAAATTGGTTTTGTGGTGACAAAATGCAAAAGACTAAGAGAACCCCAGCTGGGACGGCCTTGACCGACCTCATCCTCGCCATGTTCCGGGCCAATAACCTGACTTTGGCGTGGGGCGACCGGCTTGTCGCTCCGCTTGGGCTGACAAGCGCTCGCTGGCAGATTTTGGGCGCCATTGTGGCGACGGACCGCCCGCAGCCTGTTGCCTGGCTCGCGCGCGACCTAGGCGCCAACCGCCAGAACGTCCAGCGCATCGTCAATGATCTGGAGAAAGAAGGGCTTGTCACATTCCAGCCCAACCCGTATCACCGGCGGGCGCAACTCGTCGTGCTGACGGACAAGGGGACGCAGACGTTCGACGCCGCCATTCGCCTGTATGACCCTGAAATCAACAAGCTCTCAGGGGGACTTCCGATCAAGGATATTCAAACGACCCTCCGCGTCATAACCGAGCTGCGGGGGAGACTTGAGGGATACGGAAACGATGAAGAGCCGAATTGACCGCTACGGCACCGTAGCGATTTCTATATGCTGGCCCGGGTTTCGTTCGGCTCTGCTTTCCAGGCAACAAATGTCATGAATGACACCAGCAGAGCGGCGCGCGGCCGCAGTATCCTGGCAAGCCCTCGTCGCGCAAGCCGCCGAAACGAAAGGCTGTTTGGCTGCGACTGGGTGCATGGAAGGAACTGAGCATCGACGGCATCACTCCAGCAAGGGCGAGCAGGCGGAGTCAATCCAGTCTATTCATACTTGATGACTGGATGATCGAACTGTCTTGAACGTCCGAAAACTGGAAAGCCGAGAGGCTGGTTCGCGTCGCCTTATGCCATTTGCATCGCCAGACCGAGGCGGTGTTCGGGCGTGGCGACATTCGACCGTGTCCGGCCAACTCCGGTCGCCAGGCTTTGCGCAAGAGCTGACACTCAGATGTCCGGTGCACATAGGGAAGCTGCCTTTTGGCCGCGTGCGGGTGTCACCGCTCAAGCTTTAGCGCTCAGACGGGCAGCGACCCGAAAGGCGACTTAGCTATTAAGCGTTCTGTGCACTACGATTGCCTCTGCACGTTCGGTACGTTGAGCACGCAAGTACCGGACAGTACGTGACATACCACGCAGGAGACATCGGATGAGCGAGCAGTATGGGTCGTTTTGCCCGTGCTGTGGCAGTGCGGAGCATCGAGCAATGAGTCGCCGTACTTTCATGAGCCTTGTGGCCGGCACCGCCGCCGGACTCGTGATGCCGCCGGCTTTCGCAGACGCACAACCGGTGCCGTCGATTGCTTACGACTCGATTGCCGATCCCGTTCATTTGCCTAAAGACACATATTTCGGCGAATGCCCCGGTGTCGCGCTCAACTCGCATGGGCACATATCTTCGTGCTGTCACGCGGCAACACGAATGGGCCAGCCTATGGCGCGGCCGCGACGCAACTTCCGGAATTCGCACCTGACGGACGCTTCATTCGCGAGATAGGACACAACCTGTATGCATGGTCGTTCGCGCATACGGTCAAGATAGACCGGCAGGACAACATCTGGGTGACGGACAAAGGCTCCGACATGGTGATCAAGTTCACGCCAGATGGACGCGTCGCAATGGTGTTCGGTCGCAAGCAGGAATCCGCCGACGAAGACACCGGCCCGCTAAAGCACCCTAACCCGCCGCTGCCCGCCGAGCCTGGCCGCTTCCGCCAGGTGACTGACGTCGCGTGGGACGTGGCGGGCAACACGTACAT
>DASZIR010000163.1:0-36709 GCA_035948995.1 Paraburkholderia sp.
GTGGCGAAGGTGCGGGAAGACGCGCCGTTCGACAAGATCTGCTATATCGGCTGCGGTGTGACGACCGGCGTGGGCGCGGTCGTGTATTCCGCGAAGGTCGAAGCGGGTGCAAATGTCGTGGTGTTCGGTCTGGGCGGCATCGGCCTGAACGTGATCCAGGGCGCCAGAATGGTCGGCGCGGACAGGATCATCGGCGTCGATCTGAACCCGGGCCGCGTCGAGCTGGCGAAGAAGTTCGGCATGACCCACTTCATCAACCCGAATGAAGTCGAGAACGTCGTCGACCATATCGTGCAGCTCACCGACGGCGGCGCCGACTATTCGTTCGAATGCATCGGCAATACCCGGGTGATGCGCCAGGCGCTCGAGTGCACGCACAAGGGCTGGGGGCAGTCGTTCATCATCGGCGTGGCGGCGGCCGGCGAAGAAATCAGCACGCGTCCGTTCCAGCTCGTGACGGGCCGCGAATGGAAGGGCTCGGCATTCGGCGGCGCGCGTGGCCGCACCGATGTGCCGAAGATCGTCGACTGGTACATGGAAGGCAAGATCAACATCGACGACCTGATCACGCATCGTCTGCCGCTCGAACGCATCAACGAAGGCTTCGACCTGATGAAGAAGGGCGAATCGATCCGCTCGGTCGTGCTGTACTGATACCCGGTCAATCTTAAGAACAAGGAGCGCGCGATGCTCGAACTTCTCGCCTCGCACGCCTGCCACGGCGGCGTGCAGCGCATCTACAAGCATGACTCGAAGGTGACCGGCCTGCCGATGCGCTTCGCGGCGTATCTGCCGCCGCAGGTATTGCACGGGAAAGTGCCGGCGCTGTTCTATCTGGCGGGGCTCACCAGTACCGAGGAGACGTTCCCGATCAAGGCGGGCGCGCAGCGTTTTGCCGCGCAGCACGGCATCGCGCTGATCGCGCCGGATACCAGCCCGCGCGGCGCGGGCATACCCGGCGAAAGCGCGGCATGGGACTTCGGCGTGGGGGCGGGCTTCTATGTCGACGCCACCCGGGAGCCGTGGGCCAAGCACTTCCGCATGTACTCGTATGTGCGCGACGAACTGTGCGAGACGGTAACGGCTAACCTGCAGGTGGACGGCGAGCGGCTCGGCATTTTCGGGCACTCGATGGGCGGCCACGGCGCGCTGATGCTGGCACTGCGCAATCCGCAGATTTACCGGTCGGTGTCGGCGTTTGCGCCGATTGCGGCACCGTCGCGCTGTCCGTGGGGCGAGAAGGCGTTCACGGGCTATCTGGGTGAAGACCGTGAAGCATGGAAGGCGTACGACGCGAGCGAGCTGGTGGCGCGCGCGTCGCATAAGTTCGCGGAGGGTATCCTGATCGATCAGGGGCTATCGGATCAGTTTCTTGCCGAGCAGCTGCACCCTGATGTGTTCGAAGCCGCTTGCCGGGCGGCGGGTCAACCGCTGACGTTGCGCCGTCATGAAGGCTACGATCACGGGTATTACTTCATCTCGACCTTCATCGAGGATCATCTCGCGCATCACGCGAAGGTGTTGCTGGCCTGAAGCGCTGAGGCGTCACGCGGCATGCGCTGAGATCGACGCGTGCCGCGTGTTTGCACAAGCCTAGCGCCGCCCCAGCAAACTCCCGCCGTACACCAGCGCCGCCAGCGCGGTGATCCAGAAGCTGGTGGGCCAATCCGTGTAGAACGCGAGCGTCAGGCCGAGCCACGCCTGCACGAGCGCCAGCAGTGCCGCAAGCACCAGCCCGGTGGAGAGCCGCGTGGTGAGGTTCTGCGCTGCCGCGGCCGGACCGACCATCAACGTGAACACCAGCAACACGCCGACGATCTGCGTGCACGCCGCCACTGCCAATGCAGCAATCGCGAGAAACAGCACCGACACCATCCGCAACGATACGCCTTTGGCTTCGGCAAGTTCTGGCTGCAGCGAAGCGAACAGCAACGGCCGCATGATCGCGGCGAGCGCCAACAGACTCAGAATGCCGAGTCCCGCGAGCACGCCCAACGTGGCCGCGTTCACACCGAGCACATTGCCGAACAGCAGCGCCGTGACCTGAGTCGCATAAGCGGTAAAAAAGTGCAGAAACAGCAGGCCGAAGCCGAGCGAGAGCGAGAGGATCACGCCAATCGCCACATCCCGCCCGGCGAGCCGCTCGCCGAGCGCGCCCATCCCGACACCGGCGGCCAGCGTGAAGCCGATCATCCCCCAGATCGGCGAGATGCCGATCAGCACCGCGCCCGTCGCGCCGGTGAAGCCGACGTGCGACAGCGCGTGTCCGGCGAACGTCTGCCCGCGCATCACCAGAAAGTAGCCGACGATACCCGCCAGCACCGCGACGATCCCCGACGCCGCGAAGGCGTTCACCATGAAATCGTATTCAAACATCGTTCGTGTGTCCGTCGCGCGAGGCGTGGTGGTGTGAATGCGAGTGAGCGTGCGGGTGTGCGTGGCCCGCATCGCCGCCGTGATCGTGAGCGTCGTCTTCGTGTTCGTGATCGTGCTTCTCGACTTCGACGTCGCCCGACATCACGAAGATGCGGCCATTCACGCGCATCACGTCGATGGCCGAGCCGTAGAGCCGCGACAGCACCGGCCTGGTGATGACCTCGTCCACCGTGCCGAGCGCCGCCACACCGCTGCCGAGATACAGCACGCGATCGAGCGCGTGCAGCAGCGGATTGAGTTCGTGCGCGGAAAACAGCACGGCGATGCCCAGTTCCTGCTGCACGTTGCGCACCAGCTCGACGACGCTCTTCTGATGGTGCGGATCGAGGCTGATCAGCGGCTCGTCGAGCAGCAGCAGCTTGGGATTGCCGAGCAGGCATTGCGCGAGCAGGAGACGCTGGCGCTCGCCGCCCGACAGTTCCGACAAAGGCCGCGCGGCGAGCGCACGGCCGCCGACCAGATCCAGCACGCGCTCGACGTCGGCGCGGGTTTTCGCATCGGCGTGCGGCAGACCCCAGCGGTGTCCGTCCGCCGCCATCGCGACGAAATCGCGGCCGCGCACCCGGCGCCCCGCGAGCGCGCTGCGCGTCTGCGGCATATAGCCAATCGACGCATTGCCGCGCACCACCGGTTGCCCGAGGACGCGGATCGAGCCGCTCGCCGCCGGCACGAGACCGAGCACTGCGCGCATCAGCGTGGTTTTACCCGCGCCGTTCGGTCCGAGTACGCCGATGAATTCACCCTGATTCACCCGCAAACTCGTGTCGCGCAGGATTGCGCGGCCGCCCAGTTCCAGCGTCACGTTCTTGAGTTCGAGAACGGGCGCGGCGCCCGGCGGCGTGCGGCCAGTCAGATTCATTGCGTCGTTCCTTTACTTTCCTTGACTGGCTGGCGCCGCTGCCGCTGCCGCTGTCGTGCCCGCATCACCGGCAGCCAGCGCCACGCCCAGTGCATCCAGCTGCGACAACATCCACAACTGGTAATTCTTGCCGGCGGGTTCCGTCTCGGTGACGCTCATGGTCGGTACGTGCGATTGCTGGGCGAGCTTCAACATGCGTTTGGTCAGGGCTTCAGTGGCCTGGCTGTTATAGATCAGGACGCGCACGCGCTTTTCGCGCAGGTCGCGTTCGAACGCGGCGATATCCGATGCGCTCGCTTCCGTGTCGTTCATCGTCGCCAGCTGGAAGCGCAGATTGCGCATCGACAGGCCAATTGCGTCCGACATATAGCCGAACACCGGTTCCGTCGCCGTCACCGGTACGCCCGCGTAGCGGCCACGCAGGTCGGCGACCTTGGCGTCGATCGGCTTGAGCGAATCGAGAAACGTCGCGAGGTTCGCATCGTACGCCGACTTGTGCGCCGGGTCAGCCGTTTCGAGCGCCGCGGCGATCGCGCGGCCCACCGCGGGCATGGTCGCCGGGTCGTACCACAGGTGCGGATTGTCGCCGCCCTTCTTGCCGACCAGGTCGGCCGCGACGATCGTCGTACGCTTCGCGTTCTTCGATGCGTTCAGCAGCTTGGCCATCCACGGATCGTAATCGGCACCGTTGTAGACCACAAGGCTTGCGTTCTGCAAGGCGCGGGCCGTCTTCGGACTGGCTTCGAACAGATGCGGGTCCTGGTCCGGGTTGCTCAGGATGCTGGTCACATCGACGCGCTCGCCGCCCAACTGGTGCACCACGTCGCCATAGAAGTTCTCCGCGGCGACCACATGGATCTTCGCATCCTGCGCGAAGGCGGTCTGGCCGATGGCCAGCATCGCGGCACCGGCCACCAGAGCCTTCGACAGGTTGAGCGCGCGGCGCGCCCCGTGCCACTTCAAGGTGATTTTTTTCATCGGTTTCCCTGCTGCGTGAGAGTTGAGTGAAAGGGGGCCCCGGTTGACCCGGGAGGGCTTCGCTGTCGAAGCGGGGGTGCAATGATATAACGTATCTCATAAATTTGTCAGTGTGTGCTGAAATACGCGAACGGCCCGGCGTCTGTGGCGGCCAATGCCCGGGCCCTGTCGTGGGCGCGGCGGCGCTCCTGCCGCGCTGCACCATCGAAATCTTGTTTCGCGCCTTGACATGACCGGATGCGTATCCGATCATTCGATCACTAACAGAGCAATTGTTCGCGCAACGAGCGTTCGCTCACTGCGCGTGAAGACTCGAATCGAACTGGAGACAGGCAGTGGCAGCGCGATTGCAAGGGAAAGTGGCGATCCTCACGGGTGCGGCAAGCGGAATCGGCGAAGCGGTTGCACGGCGATATCTGGACGAAGGCGCGCGCTGCGTGCTGGTCGACGTCAGGCCGGCCGATGGCTTTGGACAGGCGCTGCGCGACTCGGACGGCGAGCGTGTGCTGACCCTCAGTGCGGACGTTACGCGCCGCGACGACATTCAGCGTATTGTCGCGAGTACCCTTGAGCGTTTCGGCAAGATCGACATTCTCTTCAATAATGCGGCGCTGTTCGACATGCGCCCGCTGCTCGACGAATCCTGGGATGTGTTCGACCGGCTCTTCGCCGTCAACGTGAAGGGCCTGTTCTTCCTGATGCAGGCGGTCGCGCAAAGGATGGTCGAGCAAGGGCACGGCGGCAAGATCATCAATATGTCATCGCAGGCGGGCCGCCGCGGTGAAGCCCTCGTCTCGCATTACTGCGCGACCAAGGCCGCGGTACTAAGCTATACGCAATCGGCGGCGCTTGCGCTGGCCCCGCACAAGATCAACGTCAACGGCATCGCACCGGGTGTGGTCGATACGCCGATGTGGGAACAGGTCGATGCCCTTTTCGCCCGTTACGAGAACCGGCCGCTGGGCGAAAAGAAGCGTCTGGTCGGCGAGGCGGTGCCGCTTGGCCGCATGGGGTTGCCCGAGGACCTGACCGGTGCGGCGCTGTTCCTGGCTTCTGCCGATGCCGATTACATCACCGCGCAAACCCTGAACGTCGACGGTGGCAACTGGATGAGCTGACGTACGGGTGCCCACCGGTTCGTCACGCCATTTGCATAACAACGCAGTAAAACATAACGTACTAGAAAGGAGACAAGTGATGAAAGCAGCCATGAAACCCGCGCTCAAGGCAGTCGGCGCCGCCGCTGTCGCGTGCGCAGCACTGAACGCGTCGGCCGCGACGGTGACGATTGCGACCTTGAACAATCCGGACATGATCGAGCTGAAGAAGCTCTCGCCGGCGTTCGAGCAGGCCAATCCCGACATCAAGCTCAACTGGGTGATTCTCGAAGAAAACGTGCTGCGTCAGCGCGCCACCACCGACATCACAACCGGCAGCGGCCAGTTCGACGTGATGACGATTGGCGCCTACGAGACGCCGCAATGGGGCAAGCGCGGCTGGCTCACGCCGATCACGAACCTGCCCGCCAGCTACGATCTGAACGACGTCGTGAAGACCGCCCGCGACGGGCTCTCGTACAACGGCTCGCTCTACGCGCTGCCGTTCTACGTCGAAAGCTCGATGACGTACTACCGCAAGGATCTGTTCGCGGCGAAGGGGCTCACCATGCCCGATCAGCCGACCTATGACCAGATCCAGCAATTCGCCGACAAGCTCACCGACAAGGCCAACGGCATGTACGGCATCTGCCTGCGCGGCAAGGCAGGCTGGGGCGAAAACATGGCGTATGCAACGACCGTCGTGAACACCTTCGGCGGCCGCTGGTTCGACGAGAAATGGAACCCGCAGCTCACTTCGCCGGAATGGAAGAAGGCCATCACCTTCTACGTCAACCTGCTGCAGAAAGACGGCCCTCCGGGAGCGAGCTCGAACGGCTTCAACGAAAACCTCACGCTGATGTCCTCGGGCAAGTGCGCGATGTGGATCGACGCGACGGTGGCGGCCGGCATGCTGTACAACAAGCAGCAGTCGCAGATCGCCGACAAGGTCGGCTTCGCTGCGGCGCCGACCGAAGTCACGCCGAACGGCGCGCACTGGTTGTGGGCGTGGGCGCTGGCAATTCCGAAGTCCTCGAAGCAGGCTGATGCGGCGAAGAAATTCATTGCGTGGGCCACCTCGAAGGAATACGTCGAGATGGTCGCGAAGGACGAAGGCTGGGCCTCGGCACCCCCGGGAACGCGTCTTTCCACTTACGCACGCCCCGAGTACAAGGCAGCAGCTCCGTTTGCGGACTTCGTGCTGAAGGCAATCGAAACCGCTGACCCGACTCACCCGACCGCCAAGCCGGTGCCGTACACAGGTGTGCAGTTCGTCGGCATTCCTGAGTTCCAGTCGTTCGGCACGGTGGTGGGCCAGAGCATCTCTGGTGCCGTCGCCGGTCAGATGACGGTCGATCAGGCGCTGGCAGCCGGACAGGCTACGGCCGAGCGCGCGGTGCGACAGGCCGGCTATCTGAAGTGACGTGAAACATGCCGGCTGACGCCAGTCAGCCGGCCCTTGGCAGCACAGCGGGCCGTCACGGCTGAACCGTTGCGCCTGAGTTGCGTTCCGGTTACGGTTCATTCACCGTGACCGGCGCCGGCTCAGGTCGGGCGTCAGCCGCGATATCCCGCGCATTACCGAACAGGTGGTCACATCATGCGTCCTCTGCGCCTTCCTCTCATGCATGCCCATCCCCAGACCGAAAAAGAGCGCGAAACGCGCAAGGCCGCGTCCGCGCGTTGGCTAGTCACACCGTCTACCGCCGTACTGGTGTTGTGGATGGCCATTCCGCTTGCGATGACGATCTGGTTTTCGTTCACGCATTACAACCTGCTCAACCCGGACGAGAAGGGTTTTGCCGGGATCGACAACTATAAGTATCTCTCCTCCGATCCGTCGTTCGGGCCGTCGATCGGGCATACGCTCGAGCTGATCATCTCCGTGCTGGTGATTACGGTGGTCGGCGGTGTGCTGATGTCAGTACTGTTCGACCGCAAGTTCTACGGCCAGGGTGTCGCGCGGCTGCTGGCAATCGCACCGTTCTTCGTGATGCCGACCGTCAGCGCGTTGATCTGGAAGAACATGATCCTGCATCCGGTGTATGGCCTGATTGCACAGGGCATGCGCGCGATCGGCCTGCAGCCGATCGACTGGTTCGCCAACTATCCACTCACCGCGATCATCATGATCGTCGCGTGGCAGTGGTTACCGTTCGCGTTCCTGATCCTGTTCACGGCGATCCAGTCGCTCGACCAGGAGCAGAAGGAAGCGGCAAAGATCGACGGTGCAGGCGCATTCTCGATGTTTTTCTACATCACGCTGCCTCACCTGAGACGGGCGATTGCGGTGGTGGTGATGATGGAAACCATTTTCCTGCTGTCGATCTTCGCTGAAATCTACACGACGACAGGCGGCGGCCCAGGCACCGCGACCACCAATCTGTCGTACCTGATCTATTCGCTCGGCCTGCAACAGTTCGACGTCGGGCTTGCCTCGGCGGGCGGGATTCTCGCGGTGGTGCTGGCCAATATCGTGTCGTTCTTCCTCGTGCGGATGCTCGCGAAGAACCTGAAAGGGGAGTACGAAAAATGAGCCACGTTGTCGCATCACCCGTTTCATCCGCTGTGTCGAAGAACGCACCGTGGGCCGTGTTCAAGCGCGCCATTCCCGGTGTCCTCGCATGGGCGATCGCGCTGCTGCTGTTTTTCCCGATCTTCTGGATGACGATTACCGCATTCAAGACCGAGCAGCAGGCTTACGCGTCGTCGCTGTTCTTCATTCCGACGCTCGACAGTTTTCGTGAGGTGTTCGCGCGCAGCAACTATTTCTCGTTCGCGTGGAATTCGGTGCTGATCTCGGCAGGCGTCACGGTGCTGTGTCTGCTGCTCGCCGTGCCGTGCGCTTATTCGATGGCGTTCTTTCCGACGCGCCGCACGCAGAAGCTGCTGCTGTGGATGCTGTCGACCAAGATGATGCCGTCGGTCGGCGTGCTGGTGCCGATCTATCTGCTGTGGAAAAACGCGGGGCTGCTCGATACGGTCTCGGGGCTCATCATCGTCTACACGCTGATCAATCTGCCGATCGCGGTGTGGATGACTTTCACGTATTTCGCCGAGATTCCGCGCGATATTCTCGAAGCCGGGCGGATCGACGGCGCCGCGACCTGGCAGGAAATCGTCTACCTGCTGATGCCGATGTCGTTGCCGGGCCTCGCGTCGACGGCGTTGCTGCTGGTGATCCTGTCATGGAACGAGGCGTTCTGGAGCATCAATCTGTCCAGTTCGCATGCGGCGCCGCTGACGGTGTTTATCGCGTCGTATTCGAGTCCTGAAGGTTTGTTCTGGGCCAAGCTGTCCGCAGCTTCGCTTCTTGCGGTGGCGCCGATCCTGATCGTCGGCTGGCTGTCGCAGAAGCAACTGGTGCGGGGCCTCACCTTCGGGGCGGTTAAATGACCGGCAATGCCGTGACTGGCAACCCGGTGACCGAAGCCAGTCTCGCGCTGATCTGCGATTGCGACGGTGTGCTGATCGACAGCGAAGCGGTGGCGGCGCGCATGCTGGTGCACGAACTCGAAGCGCGCTGGCCGGATACCGATGTCGAACCGGTGGTCCTGCCGCTCCTGGGGCTGCGCATCGAACGGGTGCTCGAAAACGCTGCCGCGCAGCTCGGCAGAACGTTCGCCGAGGGCGAGGTCGCCGCGATTCGTCACGCCGTCGAAGCCGCTGCGATGCAGGCGCCCGCAGTGGCCGGCATTGCCGAGGCGCTCGCCCAGATCGCGCTCACCAAGGCGTGCGCGAGCAACAGCTTCAAGGCCTATGTGCAGACCGTGCTGGCGCGCACCGGCCTCGAGCGGTTTTTCGGCGGCCGGCTTTACTGCGCGGATGCGGTGGCGCAACCGAAGCCCGCGCCCGACGTGTATCTGGCGGCGGCACGGGGTTTGGGGATTGAATGCGCCGCGTGTCTCGTGGTCGAGGATAGCGTGACCGGCGTGACAGCTGCGAGCGCGGCGGGCATGACGGTGCTCGGCTTTATCGGCGGCGGCCACGCGAGCGACGCGCAGATCGGCGCGTTGCGCGCCGCGGGCGCTGCTCATGTGTTCGACGATATGACGCAATTACCCGCGCTGGTGGCGCAATGGACCCAGCGCGTGACCGCAGAATCGCCTTGAGTGCGCAATTGCATCGAGACGTTCTGCGAACGGGAGACGCGATGGCTGCGCAGCAGGCTGCCGTATGCATACGCCGCTGCGCACGCCCTCAAACTGGTTTAACGTAGTACGAGCAACACACGGAGACACATCATGGCAAGCTTAACTCTGCGCAACATCAGAAAAGCCTACGACGACAACGAAGTGATGCGCGACATCAATCTCGACATCGCGGACGGCGAGTTCGTGGTGTTTGTCGGTCCGAGCGGCTGCGGAAAATCGACGCTGATGCGCATGATCGCCGGCCTCGAAGACATCAGCGACGGCGATCTGAATATCGACGGCACACGCGTGAACGACATTCCGCCGGCCAAGCGCGGCATTGCGATGGTGTTCCAGTCGTACGCGCTCTATCCGCACATGACGCTGTACGACAACATGGCGTTCGGCCTGAAGCTCGCCGGCACCAAGAAGCCGGAGATCGACGTGGCGGTGCGCAACGCGGCGAAGATCCTGCACATCGATCACCTGCTCGATCGCAAGCCGAAGCAGTTGTCGGGCGGTCAGCGGCAACGGGTGGCGATTGGCCGCGCGATCACCCGCAAGCCGAAAGTGTTCCTGTTCGACGAACCGCTGTCGAATCTCGATGCTGCGCTGCGTGTGAAGATGCGCCTCGAATTCGCCCGTCTGCACGACGAACTGAAGACCACGATGATCTACGTGACGCACGATCAGGTCGAGGCGATGACGCTGGCCGACAAGATCGTCGTGCTGTCGGCGGGCAACGTCGAGCAGGTGGGCAGCCCGACGATGCTTTATCACGCGCCGGCCAACCGCTTTGTCGCGGGCTTCATCGGCTCGCCGAAGATGAACTTCATGGAAGGGGTGGTGCAGTCGGTCACCCACGACGGCGTCACGGTGCGCTATGAGACCGGCGAGACGCAACGGGTTGCGGTGGAGCCGGGCGCGGTGAAGCAGGGCGACAAGGTGACGGTCGGGATTCGCCCGGAGCATTTGCATGTCGGTACGACCGAGGACGGCATCTCGGCGCGCACGATGGCGGTTGAGTCGCTCGGCGATGCGGCCTATCTGTACGCGGAATCTGGCGTGTCGCCCGAGGGCCTGATTGCGCGGATTCCTCCGCTCGACCGGCACACCAAGGGTGACACACAGAAGCTTGGCGCGACGCCCGAGCATTGCCATCTGTTCGACAGCGAAGGGAAGGCGTTCCAGCGCAAGATCGTCGAGGTGCTGGCCGCGTGATTGAAGGGCGCGGCGTGGGGCGCGTGGCCAGGTGCAAGTTGCCTGTAGTGCTCAGGCCTCCAGCGCCGCGCGCGCGCACAACTCGTCGGTCACCAGTCCCGACAGCCAGCCGCCCTTTAGCACCGCGATCACCGCATCGTGCTTGCGTGCGCCGCCGGCGAAACCGATGGTGGGGCGCCGCGGCGGCGAATCCAGCGCAACGCTGGTGACGCGTTGCCCGGTAGGCGATTCGACGTGCGCACCGGACGCATCGATCGGCAAGCCGAGCATTTCGGCCACGGCCTTGCGTTGCACCAGTTCCTTGACTTCCGCAGCCGTGATGAAGCCATCCTCGTGCAGCGGGCAGTGCGGGCCGATATTGCCGATCCCGACAAACGCGACGTCGGCCTTGCTGGTGAGCGACTCGACGATCCGGTACAGCCGGTGATTGCACCACTGCGCGCGTTCGGCCTCGCTATCGGCAAGCAGCGGCGCGGGCAGCAGAAAATGCTTGCCGCCCGTCTTCTCGGAAATGTGCAGCGCGACGTCATAGCGGTTCGAGGAGCCGTCCTGGGCGATCGCTCCTACCATCGATACCAGCCGGTGCTGCGGACGCTCCAGCTGGGCGATCTGATCGACCGCCGCTTTCAGCGTCCGCCCGCTGCCCACTGCGACCACCATGGGCTTTTCTTCGTTGAGGTAACGCTCCATCACCTGCGCGCCGGCGACGGCCAGCTTGCGGTCGATCTCCTCTGCCGTATCGCTGTCGACCGGCACGACTTCGCACATCGTCAGTCCGTAGCGCTTCGACAGCTGTTCGGCGAGCGAGAGGCAATCGGCGAGCTGATGGTCGACCCGCACCCGGATCAGGTTCTTCTCGACCGCGAATGCGACCAGCCGCTGCGCCACGGGGCGCGAGACCTGCAGCTTCTCGGCGATCTCGTTCTGGGTATTGCCGGCCACGTAATAGAGCCATGCGGCGCGGGTGGCGAGGTCGAGTTTTTCGTTGGACTTGGGCACGATGGGCTTCTTTTGATTTGCGCCGATGATGGCAGCCGGTCAGCCTGCCGATTTCAGCATGGACGTCATCTCTAAGCCAGCCGCTTGCGCGACGGGTCGAACAGCGGCCGCACGTGGCGGTACAGCGCGCGAAAGCCGTCCAGCCGCGAGCGCAGCGCCGCGTGCCGCGCGGGATCCGGTGTGAATTCCACTTCCACCGGCGGCTTGGTCAGGACCTGCGCCGGATCGCCGCCGGCCGCCAGCCAGCCGAGGCGCGCCGCACCGAGCGCCGCGCCCGTCTCACCACCGCCGTGCTTGCGGGTGGTGGTATTCAGCGCGTCGGCCAGCAGTTGCGCCCAATAGTTGCTGCGCGCGCCGCCGCCGAGCAGCGACAACGCGCTCGCTTCGGTGCCTGCCGCGCGCAGTGCGTCGAGCCCGTCGGTGAGCGCGAGGGTCACGCCTTCGAGCACCGCATAGCCGAGCAGGGCGCGGTCGGTTGCATGGTTCATGCCGAAGAACACGCCTTGCGCATACGGGTCGTTGTGCGGCGTGCGCTCGCCCGACAGATACGGCAGGAAGAACGGCGCGCTCACCAGCGCTTCAGGGGCGAGTGCCTCGATTTCAGCGAGCAGCGTGGGCTCGTCGGTGGAGGTGAGCTTGCAGACCCAGCGCAGGCAGCTCGCCGCCGACAGCACCACGCTCATCTGATGCCAGCGGTCGGGAATCGCGTGGCAAAACGCATGGACCGCGGAGGCCGGATTCGGCCGGAAACTGTCGCCGACCACGCACAGCACGCCCGAGGTGCCGAGCGACACGAAGCCGTCGCCCGGCTGCGTCGCGCCGATGCCGATCGCGCTGGTCGCATTGTCGCCGCCGCCCGCAGCGACGACGACGCTTTCGCTCAGGCCGAACTCGCGCGCCACGTCCGCGCGCAAGGTGCCGGACGACTCGCTACCTTCGCACAGGCGCGGCATCTGCGCGCGGCGCATGTCGCACGCGGCGAGCAGCGCGTCCGACCAGTCGCGTCTGGCAACGTCGAGCCATAACGTGCCGGCTGCATCCGATGGATCGGATACCTTGTCGCCGGTCAACTGCAGCCGCAGGTAGTCCTTCGGCAGCAGCACGTACGCCGTTTGCTGGAAAATCTCCGGTTCATGGCGCGCGACCCACAGCAGCTTGGGCGCGGTGAACCCGGGCATGGCGAGATTGCCGGCGATGCGATGCAGCTGCGGCGCGCGCGCCGTCAGCTCAGCGCATTCGTCGACGCTGCGCATATCGTTCCACAGAATCGCCGGACGCAATACACGGTCCTGCGCGTCGAGCAGCACGGCGCCGTGCATCTGCCCGGACAGGCCGATGCCGCGCACCTGCGCGAACTCGTCAGGATGCTTCGCGCGCAGCGCGAACAGGGCGGCACGAGTGCCGGCCCACCAGTCGGAGGGATTCTGCTCGGCCCAGCGCTGATGCGGGCGCGAGACGGTGAACGGAGAGCCTGCCGTGCCGATCACGCGGCCATCGGACGCGAGCAGCAGGACTTTCACTTCGGACGTGCCGAGGTCGATGCCGAGATACATGGGCGCGGAACCTTCGTCGTTGGGATGCGCTACTTTAGCCGCACACGGCGGGCGATGCCATGGGCGTTAGACCTGGCTTTGTAGCGCACTGCCGCGCATCGCCGCTCTCCTACCCTCCGCGCTTCGCCAGCCACCCATCCACCCGGGCGAGCGCGCCGCGCAGCGCCTTTTCCAGGTGGGGCGTCTGGGCCATGCTGCCCCACAGCAGCCGGTCGGCGCAGAACGCCGGCACCGGATCGGGCGCGGCAAAGAAACCGCGCGCGACGTGTTCGTCCATCACCCCGTCCTGATACTGATACGGCAATTTGCCCGCCTGCCAGCGGTCGAGAAAGCGGAAGAACAGCGCTGGCAGCACCGCGGTGGCAGCCGGTTCGACGCCGCGCTCGAAGCATTCCGAAAGCGTCGGCGCGATAAAACCGGGGATCTTCGAAAAGCCATCCGCCGCGACCCGCTGGTTGGTGTCCTGGATGTACGGATTGCTGAAGCGGTCCAGCACGACGTCGCGGTAGCGCTCCAGATCGAGCGGGCTGGGGGTGAGGCAGGGGATCACGTCCTGCGTCACGTAGTCGTACGCGAACTGGCGGATTTCAGGGTCGAGGGCGCCTTCGTGAATGTAGGTCAGCCCCACCAGCGTCCCCGCCCACGCAATGCAGCTATGGGTTGCGTTCAGGATGCGGATTTTCGCTTCCTCGTACGGCATCACCGAGTCGACCAGTTCCGCGCCGACCCGCTCCCACGCGGGGCGTCCCGCGCAAAAGCGGTCTTCGATGACCCACTGGATAAATGCTTCGCCCATCACCGGGACCGCGTCGTCGAAACCGGTGGCGGCCCGCACGCGTTCGCGCACATCCGGGGTAGGCCGCGGCGTGATGCGGTCGACCATCGAACTCGGGCTGGTCGTGTTGGCGTCGAACCATGCCAGCAGCGCGTTGGCGTTGCGCCGTTCGAGAAACTCGCTCATGCCCGCGTGAAAGCGCTCGCCATTGCTGCGCAGGTTGTCGCAGCTTTGCAGCGTGACCGGGCCGGCGTCGCGCTGCATGCGGGCTTCCAGGATTGCCGCCAGCGCGCCGTAGATGGTGGTGTGGCCGCCCTGCAGGTCAGCGGCAAGGTCCGGGATGGCCGTGTCCAGGCGGTCGTGTTCGTCGAGGTAATAGCCGCCCTCGGTCACCGTGAACGCGATGATCTTGCAGGCCGGGTCGGCGCCGGCTTCGATCAGACCGTCGAGACTTTCCGACCACGGCACCACGCGTTCGATCGAGCGGATCGTCTCGTAGGCGCGCTCGCCGGCCGGTGTGACGGTTTCGAGCGTATAGACGCCGTTCTGTGCGGCCAGCGCTTCGAGCACCGCGTTCATGTCGCTGCGAATATTGCCGACCGTGAGCGACCAGTGCGGTTCGCCTTCCTTGCGGATTTCGTTCAACTTGTGCAGGTACCACGCCTGATGGGCGCGATGAAACGATCCTGCGCCGATGTGCAAGATCACGTGGGCGTCCGCGACGCCGCCTTGGCCGCTGTTCATTTGCGTCTCCTGAGAGTCTTTCGCGCACGGTCTGGGCGTGCGTTTTCTGGATTTGGAGCATTTGCTCTGCATGTGAGCGAATGATCGTACCCGGCGAATCGAAAGTCAAGGCGACAAGCACGCCTATCTGTGGCGCAGCGCGGCGTGACGGGCGTTCCGGGGGACGGGTGGCAACTTTGCAGCGTTGCGCGGAGCGCTTCAGCAAGGCTGCTGCATTGCATCAAATTTGACACTCGGAGCGTCAGGACTAACCCGAATGCAAAAAAGTATCGGTCCGCGGTTTCATTTTTAGTGGTCTGCTACGCGTTTGGCGGCTACTTTTCGTTACACAAACCGAAGACCGGCAGCGCGCTGAAAAAGCAGCGCCGGATAAAGCCGCTTCAATGGAGGAAGACAGATGAGCCCCGTTACCGCGCAGGAGGTTGCCGCGCTACGCATGCCGCATAGGCACGCGAGCCAGGCTGTCCAGACCGCATGCTTGCTGCGGCTCGCTGCGTGCGCCGCGTGAAGCCGCGCGTTCGACGCTATCAGGAGGGCACCGTGCAACCCGATCTCGAACTCGTGGCCGTGCGCCACGACGAATCCTTCAAGGCGTGGTCGCACGGCTACCCGTATCGCACGGTGCGCTGGCATTTCCACCCGGAATTCGAAATCCATCTGATCGTCGCGACGAGCGGCAAGATCTTCGTCGGCGATCACATTGGCAGCTTTGCGCCCGGCAATCTGGTGCTGATGGGCCCGAACCTGCCGCACAACTGGGTGAGCGAGGTGCCCGAGGGCGAGACCATCGCGCAGCGCAACCTCGTGGTGCAGTTCGGCCAGGAGTTTGTTGCGCATTGCATGGAGAGTTTTCCGGAGTGGCGTCAGGTGGAAGCCCTGCTGGCTGCCGCGCGGCGCGGCGTGTCGTTCGGCGCGCGAACCAGCGCGGCGATCCAGCCGCTGTTTCTTGAGTTACTGCACGCTCGCGGCCTGCGGCGCCTCGTTCTGTTCATGTCCATGCTCGAGGTGCTGGCAGGTGCCGAGGATAGCGAACTGCTCGCGAGTCCCGCGTATCAGGCGGACCCGACGGGTTTCGCTGCGACACGTATCAATCACGCGCTGTCCTATATCGGCAAGAATCTGTCCTCGGAGCTGCGCGAGTCCGATCTCGCCCAACTCGCGGGCCAGAGTGTCAGCGCGTTCTCGCGTTACTTCCGTCGCCATACGGGTTTGCCGTTCGTGCAGTACGTGAACCGCATGCGCATCAATCTCGCCTGCCAGTTGCTGATGGATGACGAGTTGAGCGTCACCGAGATCTGCTTCAAGGTGGGCTTCAACAATCTGTCGAATTTCAACCGGCAGTTTCTCATCGCCAAGGGCATGGCACCGTCGAAGTTCCGCCGCTATCAGCAGTTAAACGATGCGAGCCGCGACGCCTCCGAAGAAGCGGCGGCCCGCGGCGACGGCATCGCCGGCGCGCCGTCGATCGTGCCAGCCGTCCAGGCTCCCGCCCATCGCCACTTGCGCCTTGCGCCGGTCGCGCGGCCACCCACGTAAGCCTTCTGCCTCACCCGTGTTGCAAGACTCATCGCGCTGCTCAAGACAGCGTGAGGGACGTGTTCATCCTCAGGATCCGGAGACAACCATGACGCAAACCACGCCGAAGCAGGCATCGTTCAACCCCCTCGTGCGCTATGCACACACCTCGGCCCGGTGCGCGGCGCTCGCGCTCGGTCTTTCGCTGATCGCCACGCCGGCGGCCCAGGCTGCGCCGCTGAAGATCGGCATGACGTTTCAGGAACTGAACAATCCGTACTTCGTGACGATGCAAAAAGCGTTGAACGATGCGGCGGCGTCGATCGGCGCGGATGTGGTCGTCACGGATGCGCACCACGACGTCAGCAAACAGGTGAGCGATGTGGAAGACATGTTGCAGAAGAAGATCGACATCCTGCTCGTGAACCCGACTGACTCGACCGGCATCCAGTCGGCGGTGAGTTCGGCGAAGAAGGCGGGCGTGGTGGTGGTCGCGGTGGACGCGAACGCAAACGGCCCGGTCGATTCCTTTGTTGGTTCGAAGAATTTCGACGCCGGTTCGATGTCGTGCGAGTACCTCGCCAAAGCCATCGGCGGCAGCGGCGAAGTGGCGATTCTCGACGGCATTCCGGTGGTGCCGATTCTCGAGCGGGTTCGCGGGTGCAAGGCGGCGCTGGCCAGATTCCCGAACGTGAAGATCGTCGACACGCAAAACGGCAAGCAGGAACGGGCAACGGCGCTGTCCGTCACCGAGAACATGATTCAGGCGCATCCGAATCTGAAGGGCGTTTTCAGTGTGAACGACGGTGGCTCGATGGGTGCCTTGTCGGCGATTGAATCGTCGGGCAAGGACATCAAGCTCACCAGCGTCGATGGTGCGCCGGAAGCGATTACCGCGATCCAGAAACCGGGCTCGAAATTCATCGAGACGTCCGCGCAATTCCCGCGCGACCAGATCCGTATCGCGATCGGCATTGCGCTTGCGAAGAAGTGGGGCGCCAATGTGCCGAAGGCCATTCCGGTCGACGTGAAACTGGTCGACAAGGACAACGCGAAGGGCTTTAGCTGGTAAGGCGTACGTGATGCGAGCGGTTTTATCAGGCCGCCCGTATCACGTAGTTTGCTTCGCAAAGTTCGGTTGGCACAGGGAGTTCCGATGGATACGATTCTCAAACTCGACCAGATCACCAGGAGCTTTCCTGGCGTGAAGGCACTGCAGGGCATCCATCTGGAGATTGCGCGCGGCGAGATTCATGCGTTGCTCGGCGAAAACGGCGCGGGCAAGTCGACGCTGATGAAAATTCTCTGCGGCATCTATCAGCCCGATGAAGGCACCATCACGATTGACGGCGAGCCCCGGCACTTCAACAACTATCACGACGCGGTGGCAGCCGGTGTCGGCATCGTGTTTCAGGAGTTCAGCCTGATTCCGTATCTGAACGCGGTGGAGAACATGTTTCTCGGCCGCGAGTTGCGCAATCACTTTGGATGGCTCGAGCGCGCGCAGATGCGGCGCGCGGCCGCTGAAATCTTTGCGCGCCTTGGCGTGGCGATTGATTTGTCGGTGCCGATTCGTGAGTTGTCGGTGGCGCAGCAGCAGTTTGTGGAGATCGGCAAGGCGCTCTCGCTCAACGCACGCATCCTGATCCTCGATGAGCCGACAGCGACGCTCACGCCCGCCGAGGCCGCGCATCTGTTCGCGATCATGCGAGATCTCAAGCGGCAGGGCGTCGCGATGATCTTCATCTCGCATCATCTCGAAGAGATATTCGAAGTGTGCGACCGCATCACCGTATTGCGTGACGGCCAGTACGTCGGCGTGACCGATGTGGCCCATACCGATGTCGGGCGACTGGTCGAAATGATGGTCGGGCGCCGGATCGAGAACAGTTTTCCGCCGAAGCCGCCGTTGCGCGCCGATGTGAAAGCCGTGCTCGAAGTGAACGCGCTGCAGTTGCGCAAGGATAGCCCGGTGAACCGCTTCACGTTGCGCGAAGGCGAGATTCTCGGCTTTGCCGGCCTCGTCGGTTCCGGCCGCACCGAAACGGCGTTAGCGGTGATCGGCGCAGACCCGGCACATGTGAAGGACATCCGTATCAACGGCGCCACCGCGAATCTGTCGGACCCGGCAGACGCGTTGAAGGCGGGTGTCGGTATCTTGCCGGAGAACCGCAAGACCGAAGGCCTCGTCACCGGTTTCTCGATCAGGCAGAACATTTCGATCAACAACCTCGGCAAGTACCGCTCGCTGCGCTTCTTCATCGATCAGCGCAGCGAAGCGCGCGCGACCGCCGACATCATGAAACGCGTCGGCGTGAAAGCGCCGAACATGCACACCGAAGTTGCGACGCTATCCGGCGGCAATCAGCAGAAAGTGGTGATCGCACGCTGGCTGAATCACCACACCAACATTCTCATTTTCGACGAACCCACGCGCGGCATCGACGTCGGTGCGAAAGCAGAAATCTACCTGCTGATGCGCGAACTCACGGCGCGCGGCTACTCGATCATCATGATCTCGTCCGAATTGCCGGAGATCGTCGGCATGTGCGACCGCGTCGCCGTGTTCCGGCAGGGCCGCATCGAAGCCATGCTCGAAGGCAACGAGATCGACTCGAACGCCGTGATGACCTATGCGACAGCCGGCACTCGTGGAGCGACACATGAACACGCCTAATCCTTCTTCATCACCGAAATCCGCCGCCGTGAGTGGCAATGCACCCGGCGCACCGGTGCGCCTCACCTGGGCGAGCCTGAAACGCTCGACGCTGTTCTATCCGTTCATCGGCCTGCTGGTGGTGTGCATCGTGATGGTGTTTGCGAGCAACAGCTTTCTGTCGGCCGCGAATCTCGAGAACGTGCTGCGTCAGGTGTCGATCAACGCGATCATCGCCGTCGGCATGACCTGCGTGATTCTGACGGGCGGCATAGACCTGTCGGTGGGATCGGTGATGGCGTTGTCGGGCACGCTTGCAGCGGGGCTGATGGTCGCCGGCATGAACGCGGTTGCCGCGCTCGTGATCGGCATCGCGGTCGGTCTGGGTTTTGGCGCGGCGAACGGCTTCTTCGTCGCTTTCGCCGGCATGCCGCCGATCATCGTCACGCTCGCGACGATGGGTATCGCACGCGGCCTTGCCTTGATTTACACGGGCGGCTATCCGATCGACGGTTTGCCTGACTGGGTCAGTTTCTTCGGTAGCGGCAAGGTACTCGGCATTCAGGCGCCGGTCGTGATCATGCTGGTGATCTATGCGGTTGCGTGGGTGCTGCTCGAACGCATGCCGTTCGGCCGCTATGTGTATGCGATCGGCGGCAATGAGCAGGCCACGCGTCTGTCCGGCGTGCGGGTGGCGCGCGTGAAATTGATCGTCTACATGCTGGCGGGCCTGACCTCCGCGTTCGCATCCATCGTGCTGACCGCACGACTGATGAGCGGACAGCCGAATGCAGGCGTCGGCTTCGAACTCGATGCGATCGCAGCCGTGGTGATGGGCGGCACGTCGATCTCGGGCGGGCGCGGTTCGATCATCGGCACGCTGATCGGCGCGTTGCTGCTCGGTGTGCTGAACAACGGCCTGAACATGGTTGGCGTGAATCCGTATGTGCAGAACGTGATCAAGGGCGGAATCATCCTGCTCGCAATCTATATCAGCCGCGACCGTAGAAAGTGACCTCTCCATTGACTCCCATTTTTCGCAGGACAATGCAATGACGACTCAGAGCCAGACACAGCACATGACAGCCATCGTCTGTCACGCTCCTGAAGACTATCGCGTCGAACAGGTGACGCGGCCGCATGCCCGCGCCCACGAACTGGTGATTCGCATTGCTGCGTGCGGCATCTGCGCGAGCGACTGCAAATGTCATTCCGGCGCCAGGATGTTCTGGGGCGGGCCGAGCCCGTGGGTGAAAGCGCCGGTGATCCCGGGCCACGAATTTTTTGGCTTTGTCGAGGAACTGGGCGAAGGCGCGGCTCAACATTTCGACGTGAAGGTTGGCGACCGCGTGATCGCCGAGCAGATCGTGCCGTGCGGCAAGTGCCGCTATTGCAAATCAGGCCAGTACTGGATGTGCGAAGTGCACAACATTTTCGGCTTCCAGCGTGAAGTCGCGGACGGCGGCATGGCGGAATACATGCGCATTCCGCCCACCGCGATCGTGCACAAGATTCCCGACGGCATTTCGCTGGAAGACGCGGCGATCATCGAGCCGTTGGCGTGCGCGATTCATACGGTCAATCGTGGCGACATCCAGCTCGACGATGTGGTGGTGATTGCGGGCGCCGGACCACTTGGTCTGATGATGACGCAGGTCGCACATCTGAGGACGCCGAAGAAGCTGGTCGTGATCGATCTGGTGGAAGAGCGGCTCGCGCTGGCCCGCGAATATGGCGCGGACGTCACGATCAATCCGCAGCAGGACGATGCACTGGCGATCATCCACGCGCTGACGCACGGCTACGGCTGCGACGTTTACATCGAAACCACCGGTGTGCCCGCAGGCGTCACGCAAGGAATGGACCTGATCCGCAAGCTCGGGCGCTTTGTGGAGTTTTCGGTGTTCGGCAGCGCGACTACAATGGACTGGTCGGTGATCGGCGACCGCAAGGAGCTCGACGTGCGCGGCGCACATCTGGGGCCGTACTGCTACCCGATCGCCATTGACTTGCTGGCGCGCGGCCTGGTCACATCGAAGGGTATTGTCACGCACGGCTTTTCGCTGGAGGAATGGGACGAGGCGATCAGGATCGCGAACTCGCTCGATTCGATCAAGGTGCTGATGAAGCCGCGCGCTTGAGCTTTGCAGCCTGCGGTACCAGCGAACCGCGACATGAGCGCACCAACAAGCGGCACACGAACGGAGACTCTATGGATTACGTCATCGGCGTCGATATCGGCACGCAGAGCACGAAGGCGCTCGTCGTCGATCAGCATGGTGCGATCGTCGCGCAGCATGCGTGCAGCTATCAGCCGGATACCCCTAAACCGCTTTGGGCTGAACAGTGGCCGTCTGTGTGGCTCAAGGCGGTGGTGAGCTGTATCTCGCGCTGCGTCGAGAAGGCCAAAGCGGCTGGCGTGGCCGCCTCGTCCATCAATGCCGTGTGCGTGAGCAGCCTGTACGGCGGCTCGGGCATTCCGGTCGACAGCGAAATGCGGCCGCTCTATCCGTGCCTGATCTGGATGGACCGCCGTGCGACCGATCAGGTCGAATGGGTGCGTCACAACGTCGACCTCGAGCGGCTCCATACGATTACCGGCAACGGTGTGGACAGTTACTACGGCTATACGAAAATGCTCTGGCTGCGCGAACACGAGCCGGACGTGTGGGCGAAGACGCGCTATTTTCTGCCGCCCAATGCCTACCTGATCTATCTGCTGACCGGCGAAGTGGCGGTCGATCATAGTTCGGCGGGCAACATCGGCGGTGTCTACGATATGGCGCGGCGCGACTGGTCGGACGAAGCGCTCGACATGCTCGGCATCCCTGCAACCATGATGCCGGAGCGGCTGGTCGATTCGTCGGAAGTGGTGGGCGGCTTGCTGTCGCAATGGACCGAGCAGCTCGGCCTGAAGGCGGGTACGGCAATCGTGGCCGGCGGCGTCGACGCCGCGATGGCCACCTTCGCCGCTGGCGTGACACGCGCCGGGCAACACGTTGCGATGATCGGCACCAGCATGTGCTGGGGCTATATCAACCAGCGCGTCGACGCGCGGCACGGGCTCGTCAGTATGCCGCACGTGTTCAACGGCCAGCACGATCTCTACATCTTCGGTGGCGCGATTACTGCAGGTGCATCGGTGACGTGGTACCGCGAGCAGTTCTGTCATGCCGAAACCGAAGCGGCGCGCTCACTGCCTCACGGCGACCCGCATCAGTTGCTCGAGGAGGCAGCCGCGAAGATTCCGGCGGGCTCGGACGGCGTCATGTTCCTGCCCTACCTGATGGGTGAGCGCAGCCCCGTGTGGGATGCGAAGGCGAGCGGGGCATTCGTCGGCTTGAGCCTGTTTCACACGCGGGCGCATCTGTACCGCGCGGTGCTGGAGGGCGTGACGTTTGCGCTGAAGCACAATATCGAAGCGGGCAGGAAAGGCGCGCAGTCGCTCGACGACAAGCTGATCGTCGTCGGCGGTGCGGCTCACTCGGATTTGTGGATGCAGATCATCGCAGATATCACCGGCTATCCGATCTTCACGATCGAGCAGGAAGTGGAGGCGGCGATGGGCGCGGCGCTGCTCGCCGCAGTAGGTGTCAAGCTGATTTCGCACGAAACCGCACAAGGCGGCTGGGTCAAGCTGATCGAGCGCGCGCAGCCCGATGCAGAACGTTTCGCACTGTATGCGGAGCGTTTTGGCGTCTACACTGATCTGTATCCCGCCTTGAAGCCGATCATGCATCGGCTGCAACCCTCATGAACACCACCTTCGATTTTTCCGAACGCTCGATCCTCGTCACGGGCGCATCGAGCGGTATCGGCCGCGCGACTGTCGAGTTGTTGTGCGCGAGCGGCGCGAACGTGGTCGCGGCGGCGCGCAATGTGAGAGAGCTGGCTCATCTGGCTGAAGAGACGGGCTGTGAGCCGCTCGTGCTCGACGTGGGTGATCCAGCGGCGATTGACGATGCACTCGCCGGGCTCGACGCCTTCGACGGCCTCGTGAACTGCGCGGGTATCACCGTGCTCGAACGGGCAATCGATACGACAGCCGAGAGTTTCGACCGCGTGATGGCGGTGAATGCACGCGGCGCGGCGCTGGTGGCGCGTCACGTCGCGCGCGGGATGATCGAGGGCAAACGGCAGGGCAGCATCGTCAACGTATCGAGCCAGGCCGCGCTCGCGGCGCTCGACGATCACCTGAGCTACTCGGCCTCGAAAGCTGCGATGGATGCGATCACGCGCACGCTGTGCGTCGAACTTGGGCCCTATGGGATTCGCGTGAATAGCGTGAATCCAACGGTGACGCTGACGCCGATGGCCGTGCAGGCGTGGAGCGATCCGGCCAAACGCGAACCTGCATTGCAGGGCATTCCGCTCAGACGCTTCGCGCAACCGCATGAGGTGGCCGAACCGATCCTGTTTCTGTTGAGCGATGCGGCTTCGATGATTAGTGGAGTGGCGTTGCCGATCGATGGGGGATATACCGCGCGTTGAGTGTTTCGCGCGGCATCTGGATTAGAGCATCGTCCGCACGTGCCACAACTCCGGAAACAGCACCACGTCGAGCATCTTGCGCAGATACGGCGCACCGCTCGTACCACCCGTGCCCTGCTTGAAACCAATGATCCGCTCAACCGTCGTCACATGGCGAAAGCGCCACTGACGAAACGCGTCTTCGAGATCGACCAGTTCTTCCGCCATCTCGTACAGCTCCCAATGCTGCGACGGATTGCGATAGACCTCGAGCCAGGCCGCTTCAACCGACGCGTCGTGCGTGGTCGGCTGGGTCCAGTCGCGCTCGAGACGTTCCGGCGCAATTGCAAAACCGCGTCGCGCGAGCAGGCGGATCACTTCGTCATAGAACGACGGCGCTTCGAGCGTGGCCTGCACTTCGGCGAGCACCTCGGGGCAATGCGCGTGCGGCTTGAGCATGAGCTCGTTCTTGTTACCGAGCAGGAATTCGATCTGCCGGTACTGATGCGACTGGAACCCGGACGAGCTGCCGAGGTACGGCCGCATTGCCGTGTATTCGGACGGCGTCATCGTCGAGAGCACACTCCACGCCTGCACCAGTTGCTCCATGATGCGCGACACGCGCGCGAGCATCTTGAACGCGGGTGGCAGTTCGTCGCGATGAACCGCAGCGAGAGCAGCGCGTAGTTCATACAGCGCGAGCTTCATCCAGAGTTCGCTGGTCTGATGCTGGATGATGAACAGCATCTCGTTGTGATCCGGCGAGAGCGGATGCTGGGCGGACAGGAGCGAGCCGAGCGAGAGGTAATCCCCGTAGCTCATCGACTTCGAGAAATCGAGCTGCGCGTCGTGCCAGCCTTCGTCAGCGGGCGGAACGTGCGGCGCGTGCGCGGCATGGGCCGTGGCGGCGCTGCCGTGACCAAAAGGACAGCCGCCTTGCGCGGGCGCGGGTGCGGCGCTGGCCGCCTCGGACGAATCAGGAATACCGGGCGTTTGCATGTGATCGGTCATGACGCTCTCCTCAGGTCACCGCACCGCGCGCGGCGAATTCAGGTGCGCGCCAGATCTCTTTGGCCAGCACCTCGCGCAGCGTTTCGACGGCATCCCACACATCGACAAAGCGCGTGTATAACGGCGTAAAGCCGAAACGCAACACATGCGGCTCGCGATAGTCGCCGATCACGCCACGCGCAATCAACGCCTGCATCACTTCATAACCGTGCGGATGTTCGAAGCTCGCATGCGAGCCGCGCTGCGCATGCTCGCGCGGGGTGACAAGCTTGAGCGGGAACTCGCCGCAACGTGCTTCGACGAGCTCGATAAACAGATCGGTCAGCGCGAGCGACTTCCGGCGAATCGCCTGCATGTCGGTTTGCAGGAACACATCCAGCCCGCATTCGACCAGTGCCATCGATACCATCGGCTGCGTGCCGCACAGATAGCGACCCACGCCGTCATCGGGTCTGTACACCGGATTCATCTCGAACGGCGCGCGATGGCCCCACCAGCCGGACAGCGGTTGCGCGAACGTATTCTGATGGCGCTGCGGTACCCACACAAACGCGGGCGAACCCGGGCCGCCGTTCAGATACTTGTACGTGCAGCCCACCGCATAGTCCGCGCCGACGCCGTTCAGATCGACCGGCACGGCGCCTGCCGAATGCGCGAGGTCCCACAAGGCGAGCGCGCCCCTGTCATGGATCAGCCTGGTGAGCGTGGCCATGTCATGCATGTAGCCGGTGCGGTAGTTCACGTGCGTGATCATCGCAATCGCGGTGTCGTCGCCGATCGCCAGGGGCAGTTCTGAGGGATCGTCGACGAGGCGCAGTTCGTAGCCCCGGTCGAGCTGCTCGATCAGGCCTTGGGCGATGTACAGATCCGACGGGAAATTCGAGCGTTCGGAGACGATCACGCGCCGTTTCGGGTCGCGCTCGTTGGCGAGTCGCAGCGCGGCCGAGAGCAGCTTGAACAGATTGATCGAGATCGTATCGGTGACGACGACTTCGTCGTGTGCCGCGCCGATCAGCGGCGCGAGCTTGTTGCCGAGGCGCCGCGGCAGGGCGAACCAGCCGGCGCTATTCCAGCTTCGGATCAGTCCTTCGCCCCATTCAGCCGCGATGACGGTCTGCGCGCGTTGCGCGGCAGCGGCCGGCGGCACGCCGAGCGAATTGCCGTCGAGATAGATGGTGGTGGGCGACAGCGCGAACTGGTCGCGCAGGGAGCCAAGCGGGTCGGCACGGTCGAGCGCCAGGGCTTCGTCACGGTTCTTCATGATGTTCCAGTGTAAAAATCAGGTGCCAATCAGGTGTTATGGTCGGCGGGCAACGCGCGCAGTACGGCGCGTACCGGACTCGCATCGAGCGTGGCGAATTTGAGCGGCAGCGCGATCAGTTCATAGTCGCCCGGGGCGATGGCATCCAGCACGATGCCTTCGAGAATCGCCATGCGGTGCTCACGGATCCGGTGATGCGCGTCCATGGTTTTCGATTCCTGCGGGTCCAGCGACGGCGTGTCGATGCCGATCAGCTTGACCCCATGCGCCGCCAGCAGGTCGATCGTCTCCGGCGCGACCGCGCAGAACGCGCTGTCCCACGCGGTGGCCGGCGCACTCTGGTAAGTGCGCAGCAGCACGCGCGGCGGCAGGTGTGCCAGCGCGCCGGCGACATGTTCAGGCGTGACGAGCGGCGTGGCGCCGATGCAATGAATCACGCGGCAGCGGCCGAGGTACGCATCGAGCGGCACCGCGCCGATCGCGGCTCCATGGGCGTCGTAATGGAGCGGGGCGTCCGTGTGTGCGCCAGTGTGCGGCGAGAGCGTTACGCGTCCAACGTTGACCGGCGAGCCGGCCTCCATGCGCCAGACGCGCTCGATGCCGACCGGCGTATCGCCCGGCCAGACGGGCGTCGCGGTATCGATGGCGGGGGTGATGTCCCAGAGTGTGTTCATGTCTCCGATAAGGCTTGCTTGTCCATGTCTCGAATGATAGGCGGGCCGCTACGAAATGTGCTTGCGAAAAAATCTCGTTTTTTGGTCTCCCTTGGAACATAATTTGATTCAAATGGGAAAGGGAGACCGAATATGAACGCGATCTCGCTCGACGCCACCGATTGCCGTATCTTGACGGTGCTTCAGCAAGAGGGAAGGATCAGCAATCTCGACCTGGCGGAGCGGATTTCGCTCTCGCCGTCCGCATGCCTGAGGCGGCTGCGGCTACTCGAGGAACAGGGTGTCATCGAACGTTACCGGGCGTGCCTGAACCGGGAAGTGCTGGGCTTTGAGCTGGAGGCGTTCGTGCAGGTGTCCATGCGCAACGACCAGGAAAACTGGCACGAGCGCTTTGCTGAGGCGTTGCGCGACTGGCCGGAGGTGGTCGGCGCGTTCGTCGTGACGGGCGAGACCCACTACCTGCTGCGGGTGCTTGCGCACAATCTCAAGCACTATTCGGATTTCGTGCTGCAGCGGCTGTACAAGGCGCCCGGGGTGATGGACATCCGTTCGAACATCGTGCTGCAGACGCTCAAGGAGGATTCGGGCGTGCCCGTGGCACTGGTGGCCGGGGCGACGGCAGGCAGCGGGGCCGCTTAACGCGGCCTGGCGACTACTGCTATCGGCTAGATGCGTCGCCGTTCCGCCCCCGTCCCCGCCCCCGGGGAGGCAGGCTGTGCAAGACAGACGAGGAGCCGCCTAGAGCGGCTTCAAGCCGTGGAAGCGGCCATTCTGGAACACCAGCGGCGCGATGTTCCCGGCATCCTCATGGACGCCGCATCGTTCCACCTCGCCGACGAAAATAACGTGGTCGCCTTCCTGGTAGCGGCTGCGGTTGTGGCATTCGAACCACGCTAGCGCCTCGTCGAGCACCGGCATGCCGGAGTCGCCCGCGGCGTGCGAGACTCCCTCGAAGCGGTCACCCTTCACCGTGGCGAAGCGCTTGCACAGATCGAGCTGCGACGCGGCCAGCACGTTGACGACATAATGGCTGTTCGCCTGGAACACCGGCATCGACGCCGAACGCGTCGCGAGGCTCCACAGCACGAGCGGCGGCGTGAGCGATACGGAGTTGAACGAGCTGGCGGTGATGCCGATCAGCTGCCCGGACGACGCGCGCGTCGTGATCACCGTGACGCCCGTAGCGAACTGGCCCAGCGCCTGCTTGAAAGCGGCCTGGTCGAAATTGGGCGGACTGGCGCGCTTCATCGGACGCAAGTCCACTGTGCTGGCGGAGATGCCGCGTATCGGGCGCGAAAGGGAAAAATTGAATCGAAAGTCATGTAGAAAATCGGCGATTTGTCCCAATTTTAACGGAATCGCGGACGCACGGGCCGCGAACCTTGGCCGCCGTCACTGGCGTGGCGCGCTTTATGCGCGTGATCGACAAAGCCGCTAAGCTGAAGAGGATGAGCGGTGGCGCGTCGTGGCCCGGCGCAAGAGCGGGCGGCAACCAACTAGGAGCAGGCAGCATGAGTCAGACAGGCGAAATCGCCACCCTCGGTGGCGGGTGTTTCTGGTGTCTCGAAGCGGTGTTTCTGGGCGTCGACGGCGTCACTGCCGTGGAGTCAGGCTATGCGGGCGGCCAGGTGGACCGGCCGACTTACGAGCAGGTCTGCGACGGCGTCACCGGCCACGCCGAAGTCGTGAAGGTCGAATTCGATCCGGCGCGCATCGGCTACCGCGAGATTCTCGACATTTTCTTCGCGATCCACGATCCGACCCAGCTCAACCGGCAGGGCAACGACGTTGGCACGCAATACCGGTCGGTGATCTTCACGCACTCGGACGCGCAGCGCGAGACGGCGCTGCAGGCGATCCGGGAAATCGCCGCCGAAGGCATCTTCGATGGCCAGATCGTCACCCAGGTGCTGCCGCTCGACGGTAACTACTGGCCGGCCGAAGCCTATCACCAGAATTATTTTGCGCAGCATCCGAATCAGGGCTATTGCTCGTTCGTCGTGGCGCCGAAGGTCGCGAAGTTTCGCCAGAAGTTCGCGCATCGGGTGAAGGCTGGCTGATCGTTGGGAGGGCCGGGTGCGTTCCGCCTGGGGCGCGCCGGGCTGTCTGTGACGTGCCCGGGCCGCGTCAGGGATGGCCGGCCGGCGTGCCCTTCAAAGGATCGTCCGGCATCAGGCGCGCATACGCATCGGCAATCGCGCACCCAAGCTTGAGACAGGTCAGCGGTGCCGACCCCTCGGCCTTGTTGTTGACCGCAATCACCACCGGCTGACCGGCAATCGCATAACGCGCGGCCAATTCGGCGAGCGCCGTCCGGGTGGCCGGGTCTTCATCGACCAGCCGGTCGAACGGATCGTATTTCGCCTTCGCCTGCTCGTATTTGAAGCCGCCGTGCAGGCTCCAGCGCACGATCAGCGGACCGGCCGGCTCGCCGTCGAGCAGCGCAAGCGCCGCCGCCTGCCGCAGTGGGTCGGGCATCCGCGCATGAATGCCCACGCAGTACCGCACCCCGGCCGCTTTCAGCGTCCGGATGAAGCGCGGCGTCAGCAAACATGCATCGCGGATCTCGACCGCGTAGCAGGCGCCCTCCGGCACAGGCGGCAACGCGGTGAGAAACGCGGCAAGGCGCTCGATGAACCCGGCCGGGTCCGCCAGCATCTGGTCCGGTAACGGCGAGAACTGGAACACCAGCGCGCCGGCCCTGGCGCCGAGTCCGTCCAGACACGGCCGCACGAATTCGTCGATCGCCAGCTGCGCGTTCAGAAAGCACGGATTGAGCGACAACGGTTCGCCGCGCTCGGCGCGCACCGTGGCGTCGGTGACCGACGCGGGCGCCTTGACGATGAAACGGAAGTGGTCCGGTACCTGCTGTGCATAGCGCAGGTAGTCGGTGACGGTGAGCGGCGCGTAAAACGAGCGGTCGATGCTGACCGTGCGCAGCAGTGGATGCGCGCCGTAAGCGGTGAGGCCGTCGCGCGAGAGTTTGCTGTTGCTGTAATCGTCGCCGTAGACGATGCCTTTCCAGCCTGGAAACGACCACGACGAGGTGCCCAGGTGCACCTGCGGCGGCAAGGCGTGCGCGACGGCCAGTACTTCAGGCGAGGGTTCGGCGGCGAGTACGTCGCGAGTGCGGCGTTTTTTTGGCGAGGCTGCGGCGGGTGAGGGCGCGTCGTCTGCCGCGTCGGCCTCGCCGGTGGGTACCGCATCCTCTTCCCACAGGGAGGCGATCGCCGCGGCGCGTGGCTGACGCGATCGGCTCACGCTTGAGCCGGGGCTTGCCGAGGCGCTGGCCGCGCCACCGTCCGGGGTGAGCACGGGCATGCCGAACAGGTCCAGCTGCCCGGCGTCAGTCTCCGGATCGTCCGTCAGTGAGGGGAATTCGCTTGCTCCGCCTTGGTCCATCGAGTTCTGGTCTTGCTGACAAAGGTTGCGCCGGAGCGGCTACGCGGCGGTGCATCGCTCAGGCGCCAACCGCGTCACAGCGGTTTGTCGTACATATACCGCCGCGACCACGGCAAGGTTGTCGCGCTGCGGCCGGCCCTGCGGCACACCACCTGGTAGATCGACACGTCGTCGTTCTCGAACGCGTACGCACAGCCGGCAAGATACACGCGCCAGATGCGGAATTTCTCGTCATCGACGAGCTTGCGTGCTTCTTCGGCGTGGGTTTCGAAATTCTCCGCCCAGATAGCGAGCGTGTGCGCATAGTGACGGCGCAGACTTTCGACGTCAACCGCTTCGAGCCCGCCGCGCTGCATCGCTTCCAGCGCGAGACCGATGTGCGGCAGCTCGCCGTCCGGGAACACATAGCGGTCGATGAACTCGCCGCCGCCGAGCGAGGTCTCGCCACTGTCCGCGTCCGACGACGTGATGCCGTGGTTCATCGCAATGCCGTCGTCCACCAGCAGGTCGCGGATCTTCTGGAAGTAGCCCGGCAGATTCTTGCGGCCGACGTGCTCGAACATGCCCACGCTGGTGATACGGTCGAACTGGCCTTCGAGATCGCGATAGTCCTGCAGACGGATCTCGATCTTGTCCTCGAGGCCGGCGGCTGTCACGCGCGCCGTGGCCAGATCGAACTGGTTCTGCGACAGCGTGATACCCAGACACTTCGCGCCGAACTTCGAAGCCGCACGCAAAACGAGCGCGCCCCAGCCACAGCCGATGTCGAGCAGGCGCTGGCCAGGTTGCAACTGGATCTTCGTGAGGATGTGGTCGATCTTCTTGATCTGCGCGGTGGCGAGATCTTCATTGCCGTTCTCGAAGTACGCGCACGAGTAGACCATGTTCTCGTCGAGCCACAGCTTGTAGAACTCGTTCGAGACGTCGTAGTGATACTGGATGGCCTTCTTGTCCGACGATTTCGAGTGATTGAAGTAGCGTCGCACGCGCGCGAGCTTGCTCGCGCTGGTGACCGTACTGCGGGCCAGCGAGTAGCCAACGTTGATGATGTCCGACAGCTTGCCTTCGATATCGATCTTGCCCTTCACGTACGCTTCGCCCAGATTGTCGAGGCTCGGTTCGAGCAGATAGGGCAGCGCCGTAGCGCTCTTGACGTGTAGCGTGACCTGGGGCGCGGCAAACTGCCCAAAGTCGTGTTGCTGACCATCCCATAGCACAAGGCGTGCTGGCAGGTTGGCCTTGATCCTTACTTCTTCCACCCACTGCGCCAGCTTCTTCTCCCAGAACATGTGATTTCTCCGTGTCCGATGAAATACAAAGCAAAGCTTGTCGGGTTGCTGCGTGCCGTGGCGTAACTCCCAGGCCTCGATGGCCGCGCGACCCAGCCGGTGCGTGCGCTGCTTCTAGGGCATCGCAGGCGCCGGCGTTGTGTATAGATTCAGGGCGAGAGCCGGGCGATCTGCCAGTCGCCGCCGTCTGCCGAACGTGTATAGAGCAGGCGGTCGTGCAAACGCGACGGCCTGCCTTGCCAGAATTCTATTGCATCGGGAATCAGACGGTAGCCACCCCAGTGCGGTGGCCGCGGCGGATGCTCGCCGTATTGCGTGCTGATCTCCTTCTCGCGCGCTTCCAGGACCGCGCGACTTTCAATTACCTGACTCTGCTCGGACGCCCACGCGCCGATACGCGAACCCAGCGGGCGCGACTCGAAGTACCGATCGCTTTCGGCGGGGCTGGTTTTGACGACCTTGCCCTCGATACGCACCTGGCGCTCCAGTTCGATCCAGTAGAACAGCAGGCTCGCATACGGGTTGTCCGCGAGTTCGCGGCCCTTGCGGCTTTCGTAATTGGTGAAGAACACGAAGCCCTGCTCGCCTACGCCCTTGATCAGCACGATTCGGGCCGAAGGCCGGCCGCGTGAGTCGACCGTGGCCAGCGTCATCGTATTCGGCTCGGGTAGTTTCGCATCGACGGCCTGCGCAAACCACGCGTCGAATTGACGGATCGGGTTGCGGTCGACGTCCGCTACGTCCAGCGAACCAAGCGAATAGTTTTTCCGAAGTTCGGCGAGTGAGGTCATGTTGTTATGCGAACACTACAGTACATCCAGTATAGCTAAGGAACGAATTTTCTGCGTGCGACGCGGCAGCGCATACACGGTCCCGGAGGGGAGCGGGTGCAGCGCTCCGGCGTTGATTCTCACGCGATCAGGCAAAATAGCGGACTGGCACATGGGTGGATGGCACGCCGATGTGTGTGGCTGCTTTCCGATCTGCCTTTTGGCGGTCCTTTCCCGGCTTGCTGGTCTGTTTCGTGGTCCGCTTGCTTTATTAGCCCGCTTTTATGTCCCGCGCTTATTTCTGCGTTTGAGTCCGCGTTTATGTCTGTTAATGACGAGCCCCTCACCATGTCGACGCCCAGCGATACCGTGCAGTCCGATCTTACTACCGGCCCCGGCGCCTTTGAAGCGGCCGACCACGCGCGGCGTTTCGGCGGCATCGCCCGGCTGTATGGCGCACCGGCGCTCGCGGCGTTCGAGCGCGCACATGTCGCGGTGATCGGGATCGGTGGCGTTGGCTCGTGGGTGGCCGAGGCGCTGGCGCGCAGCGCGGTGGGCTCGCTCACACTGATCGATCTGGACAACGTTGCGGAGAGCAACACCAACCGGCAGATCCACGCGCTCGACGGCAACTACGGCAAGCCGAAGGTCGAGGCGATGGCCGAGCGTATTGCTCAGATCAATCCGCAATGCGACGTGCGCCTGATCGAAGACTTCATCGAGCCGGACAATTTCGCGCCGGTGCTGGGCGGCGGCTTCGACTACGTGGTCGATGCGATCGACAGCGTGCGCACCAAGACCGCGCTGATCGCATGGTGCGTCGAACAGCGGCAGCCGCTGATCACCGTAGGCGGCGCGGGTGGCCAGCTCGATCCAACCCGCATCCGTATCGACGATCTGGCGTTGACGATTCAGGACCCGCTGCTCTCGAAGGTGCGCGGGCAATTGCGCAAGCAGCACGGTTTTCCGCGCGGTCCGAAAGCGAAGTTCAAGGTCAGTGCCGTGTATTCGGACGAGCCGCTGATCTACCCCGAAGCGGCGGTGTGCGATATCGACGAGGAAGCCGAGCATGTCACGACATCGCCGGGCCATACCGGACCGGTTGGGCTGAACTGCGCGGGCTTCGGTTCGAGCGTGTGCGTGACGGCGAGCTTCGGCTTCGCCGCGGCGGCGCATGTATTGCGCGCGCTGGCGCAACGCGCGGCGGCGGGCTGACTGCCAGGGTGAGGCCGGCTTGAGCGTGTCAGGCCCGGCTCGCCTGCCGCCGCGCCTGAGCGTGCAGGCAAGCCGAGGCCGCCCTGCTCAGGCGCGCGGCGAGCGAACATGCGCCCGACCGTAGCGCATCGGATCCGCTCAGAACAGCGCGGCGCTGAGCTTGCGCCGCCACTGCGAGACGAGTTCCGGCTGATGCGCGGCAAGATCGAACACCGACAGCATCGTTTTGCGGCCAATGTCGTCGCGGAACGTGCGATCGCGCTGCACGATCGCAAGCAGATGCTCGAGCGCGTCGGCGTACTTGCGCCGGGCAATCAGCGCGCTGGCGAGGTCGAAGCGTGCCTCGAGATCCGCCGGATTGGCGGCGACACGGGCTTCGAGCGCATCGGTGGGCGGCAGGTCCGCTGCCGCATCCATGGCGTCAAGGCGCGTCTTGATGGCGTTAAAGCGTGCGTCGATGCCTTGGGTGGTTTTCGGCGACAGCAGGTCGACCTCTTTACGTACCTCGTCGACGCGATGGTCTTCCAGCAGTAGTTCGATCAGATCGAGACGTGCGTCGTCGAAGCCAGGATCATAGGCAAGCGCGGCCTTGAGCGCGTCGTACGCGTCTTCGCGGCGGCCTTCGGCGAGTGCGATCTGCGCTTCGGCGCGCGCGGCGTCGGCGCCTTGCGGCACCAGCCGGTCGAGGAAGGCGCGCAACTGGCCTTCCGGCAGCACGCCGACAAACTGGTCGACCGGCTGGCCGTCAGCAAAGGCCATGACGTGAGGAATGCTGCGCACCTGGAAGTGCGTGGCCAGTTCCTGATTCTCGTCGACGTTGACCTTCACGAGCCGCCACCTGCCGGCATACTCGGCTTCGAGTTTTTCCAGCATCGGGCCGAGCGTCTTGCAGGGACCGCACCACGGCGCCCAGAAGTCGACCAGCACCGGGGCGAGCGTCGACGCGGTGATCACGTCTTTTTCGAAAGTGGCCAGGGTGGTTTCCATTGCATCCTCGTCGATATAACTGTTCGTGGCCATAGATGGGGGCGAATGCCGTGGGTTCAATGCGCCCTGCGTGCTCCGTTCAGTGCGGCTTCCGCTCGGGCAGCGGAATCCACTCCGTCTCGCCCGGCACCTGGCCCATCGCCTGATTCGCCCAGGCGAGCTTGGCCTGCTCGATCTTCTCGCGCGAGCTGGCGACGAAATTCCACTCGATAAAGCGCTCGCCCTCGAGCTTTTCCCCGCCGAGCAGCATCACGGTGGCGCCGCCGCTGCTGGCGAGCGTGACGGTTTCGTCCAGCGCGAGCACGGCCATCTGCCCGGCTTCGAGCGGCGTGCCGTCGATCTCCAGATCGCCTTCCACCAGGTAGACGCCGCGCTCTTCGTGTTCGGGTTCGAGCGCGAACGCGCCGCCCGGCGTGAAATGGGCGGCGACGTACAACGTGCCCGAAAACGTCGTGACCGGTGCGGTCTGGCCAAACGCCGTGCCGGCGATCACGCGCAGCGTGACGCCGTTGCGCTCGATCTCGGGCAGCGTGTCGGCGGCGTGATGCTCGAAGGACGGCTCGATGTCTTCCTCGTCGAGCGGCAACGCGACCCAGGTCTGGATGCCGTGTATCGTCTGGCCGCGCGCGCGGTCTTCGGCGGGCGTGCGTTCCGAATGGACGATGCCGCGGCCGGCGGTCATCCAGTTCACATCGCCGGGGACGATTTTCTGTTCGGAGCCGAGACTGTCACGATGCATGATCGCGCCTTCGAACAGGTAGGTGACGGTGGCGAGCCCGATGTGCGGATGCGGACGCACGTCGAGTCCGACGCCGGGTTCGAGCGTGGCGGGGCCCATATGGTCGAAGAAGATGAACGGCCCGATCAGCCGCGCGGCCATCGCGGGCAGCACGCGGCGCACGGTCAGATTGCCAACGTCGCGCAGATGGGGCTTGAGGACTGCTTTGATCGATGAGGACATGCGCAGGCTCGGTGGGTGGCGGATGGGGGTCATTCTACTGGTCTGCGGGGGATGGTGCAGGAAGGGGGGTGGCGATCTTCGTGCGTCGCCCGGCGCAATGTACACACGTGTATTTACATTGCTGGCTTCCCGGTCTATAGTACATCCATCGTACATACGCGGTTGGGAGTTCAGCATGCATACGACCAAAGTCTTCAGAAACGGCAATTCGCAAGCCGTGCGCATCCCGGCTGAACTGGCCTACGACCGTACTGACGTCGAGGTTGAGATCGAGCGTATCGGTGACGAATTGCGCATTCGGCCGATGCGGCGTCCGCTGACGGGCGTGCTGAAGAAATTCGCGAAATTCGGGCCGGATTTCATGGCCGCAGGCCGCGGCGATCATGAGCAGGCTGATCGCGAGGACCTGTGATGCCGCGCTATATGCTCGACACCAACATGTGCATCTACCTGATGAAGAACCAGCCCGACCAGGTGGCGCGGCGCTTTGCCGAATGTTTCGTAGGCGATGTGGTGATGTCGGCAATCACGTTCGCCGAACTGGAATATGGCGTGACGGTGTCGGCCAGTCGCGCGCGTGAGCGGCGCAATCTTGCAGCTCTAATCGAAGATATTCCGGTGCAGCCATTTGATAGCGCTGCAGCCAGCGCGTACGGACCGATTCGGGAAGCGACGCGCGAGCGGAAGAAAGACCAGTTCGACACGCTGATCGCTGCGCATGCCGTATCGCTAGACGTGGTGCTGGTTACAAACAATGAACGGGATTTCGCCGCTTACCCAGGCGTGAAAATCGAGAACTGGCTGAACGCCTGAACCCCTCACCCCGTATGGCCTTTCCCATTCCGCGCTCCGTTAAACTCAAGCCTTTCAAGTAACAACGAGGAGACGGCGATGGCGCCGAAGGACCTGCTGCTTGCACTGATGGTGGTCGTTGCGTGGGGCATCAACTTTGTCGTGATCAAGGTGGGTCTGCACGGCGTGCCGCCGATGTTGCTCGGCGCGCTGCGCTTCACCCTCGCGGCGGTGCCTGCCGTGTTCTTCGTCAAGCGTCCGCAACTGCCGTGGCGCTGGCTGTTCGCGTACGGCGTGACGATTTCATTCGGTCAGTTCGCGTTTCTTTTTTCTGCGATGTACGTCGGAATGCCGGCTGGCCTCGCGTCGCTCGTGCTGCAGGCGCAGGCGTTTTTCACACTGATCTTCGCCGGGCTGTTCCTGCATGAGCGCTTTCGCGCGCCCAATCTCGTGGGGCTCGTCATAGCGGCCTGCGGGCTCGCCGTGATCGGCATGCAGGGCGGTCATGCGATGACGCTCGCAGGCTTCCTGCTGACGTTGTGCGCGGCCGCCTCGTGGGCGCTCGGCAATATCGTCACGAAGAAGGTCGGCAAGGTCGATCTGGTTGGGCTGGTTGTGTGGGGCAGCCTGATTCCGCCGCTGCCGTTTGCGGTGTTGTCGTACGGCTTGGAAGGACCGCAACGAATCGAAGCGGCGTTGGCGAGCATCGGCGCTTCGTCGATTTTCGCGGTGGTCTATCTCGCCTTCATTGCCACGCTGCTCGGCTATAGCCTCTGGAGCCGCCTGCTGTCGCGCTATCCGGCGAGCCAGGTCGCGCCGTTCTCGCTGCTCGTGCCGATTGTCGGGCTTGCTTCGGCTTCAATTTTTCTCGACGAGCGCCTGTCGGCGGCCCAAGTCGTGGGCGCGGTGCT
>DASZIR010000164.1:0-2187 GCA_035948995.1 Paraburkholderia sp.
CGAGCGGCGTCGCGTCTTCACCAACGCGCACGGAGCCATCGACGACGAACGCGAATCCGTTGTAGGTCGCAGGCAGGTCCTGCTCGATCGATGCGCGTGGCTTCATCGTCATCTCGACGATCGTGACGGGCACATGGTTGCGCGTCGGCGCCTGCACACCGCCGGACGCGCCGCTGTAGACGCGCACGTCGACTCCCGGTTCGCGTCGCACGGGCACGCGATCGACATGGAGATCCTGGAAACCCGGTGCCGTCCAGCGGTCAGCTTTCGGCAATGTCAGCCACAATTGCAGCAACCGCACTTTGCCCAAGGCCCGTGCGTTCTCGCCATGAATGATGCCGCGACCCGCCGTCATCCACTGCACCTCGCCGGCATGAATCAGCCCGCCTTCGTCCGGATCGTGAATGGTGCCGTCCAGCAGCAGCGTGACCGTTTCAAAGCCGGCATGGGGATGTGCCCCACCCACCTGCCGCACGCCCATATCGAGGTGGTCATCCATCAACGCGATGAACGGATCGGTTTGCGCGAACTCCTCCATCGATATGACCGGCGCTGCCGTGTGTCCATCCCCGGCAAAACCGGGCGCCAGTGGAGGCACATTCACGACGCGCGCGATTCGACGCTGGGTTGTCATGGTCCTTCCTCTCCTTATCTCAGGCAGCGGTGCTCACGTGTCCGGCCGCGGCCGACTGGTGTCGTTGCGCGAGCTGCACCAGAGCCCCGACAACGGCCACGACGATCGCGCCGATGCCCCACAGCGTGCCGCTGAACAAATAGCCGAGCAGCGCATCGATCGAGAACGCGCCAGGTCCGCTGAACGCGAGACTCACCGCGGCGGCCGCGAGCACGAAGTTGTATTCGTACCCGCCGCCCGCGGCAAAGAACCCGTTCTTCAGATGCACCGTGATCGTCGCGACGAGCATCACGGATGCGATCAGCGCAGCGCCGAGCGGCGTGAGCAGGCCCAGCGCGAGCAACACGCCGCCGCCAGTCTCAGTGAGGCCCGCCAGCGCCGCATGGCGACGACCAGGATGGAAGCCGAGCTTCTCCATGAATGCGCCCGTGCCGTCGAGACCATAGCCGCCAAACCATCCAGACAATTTCTGCGCGCCGTGTGCAGCGAGGGTGAGACCAACAACGGATCGTAGGATCAAAAGTCCGAGGTCCATAACACGTTCTCCTTCCTTGTCAATCGACACTTGCCCACCCTTCAGCGCGCGATCGGCAGGGCGCTGAGGAGTTCACGCCGGCGAGCCCAGACGACGCCGACCGCCCCGATCAGCAGAACCGCAGGCGGACTGCCGAGTCTCCGACGATGAAGAGTTCCGCGGCGACGGCGGCGATCATCGTCGGCACGAGCGCCAGGGCACCGTAGACGGCGATCGAGGGCACGAGCAGCGCAATCGCGGAACCGACTTCGATGAAGCCGGTCAGGTAGCGGAACCACTGACCGATGCCGATGGTGTCGAACAACGCCACCATGGCGGGCGCGCCCAGCAGCTTCGAGCCGCCGGCGAGTAGGAACATGCCGGCCAGTGCGATCTGGACGACCCAGAGCGCGATGACTCCCGACCGGCCACGACGGACCGACGTTGGCTGCGTGAATGACAGTGCGTGAGACATGATCAACCTCCAGTGTAGTTAGAAATCTAAATATCTGGCCAAAAAAAGTTTGCGATTCCGCTTTCAGTCTCCTTCCGTGACTGGTTCTCCCGAGTCTCGGCGCGCATGCACGCTCAGGGTTCGCAGCAGTCGAATCGCGTCGCGCTTTTGCGTCACCGACAGCCCACTCATCGCCCGCTGGAGACGCTCGACATGCGCGGGAAACACGTCGTCGATCAAGGCGCGGCCCTTCGCCGTCAGCTCGCCGAACACCACTCGCGAATCCTCGGCACATGCCCGCCGCCGCATCAACCCTCGCTCCTCGAGTTTCTTGACGACATAGGTCGTGCTCGCGCCGGTGAGGAGAATGCGATCCCGGATCTCGCCGAGCCGCAGAGCCCCCTTGTGATACTGCACCTCCAGGACCGCGAACTCGGTCAGGCTCAAGCCCTGCTGAACGAGATGCGGTCCGACGGCCCGCTCGAGCGCCTGAAGCGCGCGGCCCAGCGCGATGATCAGCTGCAGCGTTGCAGTTCGGTCGGCATCGCTGGCGACTTCGGTCTGCTGTCCGGCTCTCGGGGTCAC
>DASZIR010000165.1:0-13789 GCA_035948995.1 Paraburkholderia sp.
ATCTCATTCTGGAATTACCTGACCGATCGCATTTCATGCAGCGATCACATCCCACCACTGCCGCACCTGGTTGAACAACGCCTCGTTCACGCTGCTTGAACAGGATGCAGCCGTTCGCCCCGGCTTTTTGAGCAGTTACGCTGAATTGTTTCGATTTGTACCCTTTGCGACAGCCTCTTCAGGCCGGGGTGTTTGACGGTGTTCTCCTTGTCAGCCGAGCGGTTTGCCGGTGCAGTCCTTCAGCCAGATGAGCGGCAGCAGCGAGATGGCGCACGCCGCGGCCACATACCACGCCGGCGCCAGCGGATTGCCGGTCTGCGCCACCAGCCAGCTTGCGATGAACGGCGAGAAACCGCCGAAGAACGACGCGCTGACCACATAGGTGAGGGCGATGCCCGTGGCGCGAACGTGTTTCGGAAATAGTTCCGGGATCATCACGAGCACCGGCACGATCTGTCCAGCGACGAATACGGCGAGCAGGCCCGAGACAACGCACAACGCAGTTATGCTCGGGTGCGCACCGAGGAATGCGAAGGCCGGATAGACCGCGAGGAGCATGATAACGCGGGAGATGACGAGGACGCGCTTGCGGCTGAAGCGATCGGCAAGGCGCCCCGTAACCGGCGCGGCAACGAACAGGACGAGCGAGCTGACGATACCCGAGACCACCGCGGTGGCGGAGAGATGCAGTGCACGCACCGCGTGACTCGGCAAAAAGAACGCCGTGATGTATATGGACACTGAGCCGCCGAGCTCGGCGAAGGTGCCGAGAATGGTCAGCTTCAGATGCGTGGTGAGTGCGGCCTTCAGCGCCCCTTGCGGACGGCCCCCGCCGGGCGCGCGCTGGGCGAGCGTTTCGTCGAGCCGGCGGCGAATCAGCATGCCGGCCGGCGCTGCGATGACGCCCAGCAGGAACGGCATGCGCCAACCCCACTCCAGAATGGCCTGCTTGCTGAGCGACACGTTCACCAGCGTCGCGACCAGCGCGCCGAGCGCCAGCCCTAACGCCGTCGCTGCGAAGTTCCAGCTGGCGAAGAACGCGCGCGTGTTATCCGATGCATATTCGACCAGCAAAGTCGTACCGGGACCAAACTCGCCGCCCGCCGCGAACCCTTGTATGAGACGCGCGGCCAGCACGATAAAAGGAGCGGCCATGCCCGCAACCGCATACGTCGGCGCGCAAGCGATCAAGGCACAGCTCAGTGCCATCATCATGATGGTGAGCACCATGGCTTTCTTGCGCCCGGCGCGATCCGCATAGGCGCCGATGACGACTCCACCCAGCGGCCGGACGACGAAGCCCACCCCGAAGACGCCGATCGACAGCAGGAACTGGTTGACGGGCGAGGCGCCAGGAAAGAACAACTGCCCGATCTGCAGTGCGAAGAAACTGTAGATGGTGAAGTCGTAGAACTCGAGCGCCGTGCCGATGGTGGTTGCGGCGATGACGCGTGTCTTCGAGAAGCCTGCCTTGTCCAGTGCGAGTGTCGACACGGTGTTCATCCAGTCAGAGAAAGCATCTGTGAAGAGAACGGCCAGGGCCGCTCGCGGAGCGGGCCCGTACTGCGAACGATCGAAACAGGTGTGAGTTATCATATATGAGAAACAATAAATTCTCGTATCCGACAAAACTTTCTTCCGGAATGTGATCTTCATGGCCAAGCCCGCGCCCAGCAAGACGACTGCTGCTACGCCGAAGCCCGATGCGCCGCCGACTCTCGATCACAAGACCGTGGGCGCGCGGATCCGCCAGGCACGCAAGGCGCGTGGCTTCACCTTGATGGACCTCTCGGAGCGTTCGGGGATTGCGGTGTCGACTATCTCGAAGGCCGAACGCGGCGATATCGCACTGACGTATGACAAGTTCGCCGCACTCGCGCATTCGCTGGAACTGGAGTTCGATCAACTGTTCGGCCGCGCACGCGGCGCGGCCTCCCGAGTGTTGAAGCCGGCTTTCACGCCTTCCGGCGGACAGGTGATCTACGACACGCCGAATTACGAGTACGGCATGCTGGCTAACGATCTGACCGGCAAACGGATGGTGCCGATGCGCGCCCACATCCGCGCTCGCTCAGTCGACGATTTTCCGGAATACATCCGCCACTCCGGCGAAGAGTTCGTGTTCCTGCTAAGCGGCACGCTCGAATTGCGCTTTGAGAACGGCAGCGTGTTCCAGTTGAAACGGGGCGACAGCCTGTATTTCGACAGCGCGGTGGGCCATATCTATCTCTCGACCAGCAAGCAGGACGCGGAGGTGCTCGTGTGTTGCGTCGATCTCGAGCACGGGCGCGAAGACGGCGTCATTTGAGGTTGGCTCGCCCCGGATAGGGCGCAAGTGCGTGCTAACATGTTGCCGTGCAGTCAATTCGTACACGAGACCGGCTATGAACACGATGGCACCGGCAAAAACCGAGTCGGACGATAACCAGGGCAAATCGCTCCGGCTCGTCGCCTATGAAAATTTCACACAGCAAATCCTGAACGCCAACATCCGGCCAGGGCAATTCGTGTCGCAGCGCGAACTGATGTCGCTGACCGATATGCCGCTGGGCGCGATTCGCGAAATGGTGCCGCGCCTCGAAGCCGAAGGGCTGATCAAGACCGTGCCCAATCGCGGCCTGCAGGTGTGCCACGTCGACCTGCGGCTGATCCGCAACGCCTTCCAGCTGCGCCTCGTGCTCGAGCGTGAGGCGGTTGCGAATTTCACCCGCAACGCATCCGACGCCGATCTGGAGAAGATCGAGCGGGCGCACAAGGATATCGTGCGCCGGGCGTTGGCGAAAAAAATCGACGACCGGCTCCTGAACGACGCGCAGACCGTCGACTGGGGGCTGCACGACATGATGATCGATGCGATGGGCAACGAGATCATCTCGAACATCTACCGGGTCAACAGCTTGCGCATCCGCCTGATCCGCCTCGAGCACGTGGTCCTGAAGCCCGAAGTGGTGGTTCCAACCATGCAGGAACACCTCGAACTGATCGCGGCCATGAAGGGGCGCGACGTGGACAAGGCGGTCGATCTACTCAATACGCATATCGAGAACGCACGGCAACGCTCAATGGGCAACTTCGGCTAGCAGGGGCGTGACCAGTCCAGGACTGGCCGCGGCGGGTCTGCCCTTCACCGGCAAAATTCTTCTTTGACGCCTCACTGATTTCTAACTAACATGTCAGTCACAGTTCGGTGCGTCATTGGAATGCGCCGAGGCGATTTCGAACCGGGAGGGCGGAGCGGGCGGACGCCGCGCCGCCACCGCGCAAGACCGGAGGAGACAGGCTATGGCTTTCGATGGACACGGCGTGCTGGCGGCTGTGACGACGCCGCTCGATGCGGCGAACCGGATCGATGTGCTGCTGCTGGCACAGCATTCGGCCGATCTCCTGCGGCGCGGCCTGCACGGCATCACGCTGTTCGGGACGACCGGCGAAGGTCCCTCGTTCACAGTGGCCGAACGGAGCGCAACGCTCGAGGGGCTGCTCGCGCGCGGGATCGAAAGCAGCGAGCTGGTGGTCGGCACCGGCGCCGCCGCGCTCGGAGATGCCGCCTACCTGACGCGGCACGCGCTTGCGCAGGGTTGCCGGCGCGTGCTGCTGGTGCCGCCGTTCTACTTCAAGGGTGTCAGCAGCGCCGGCGTGGCCGACGCGATCGGGGCGGTGATCGATGAGGCCGGCGATCCGGGCTTGCGCGTCATCCTGTATCACATCCCGCAGGTGTCCGGAGTGGGCTTCGACGACGAGACTATTGCGACACTGCGCCAGCGCTACGGCAGCGTGATCGACGGCATCAAGGACAGCAGCGGCAGCCTCGAGCATTCGCTCGGGCTGATCCGCAAGCACGCCGGCCTGAAGGTCTATGTGGGTGCCGAAGATACGATTGGGCGAGCGCGGGCGGCGGGCGGCGCCGGATCGATCTGCGGACTCGCGAACATCGCGCCGGAACAGGTCCGCGCGTGCTACGACCGCGCGCAGGACACGGAAACCGGTGTCATCGTGGATCTGCTGCGGGCGGTCAACGGCCAGCCCTTCGTGCCGCTCCTCAAGGCGTGGCTTGCCGCGCGTCAAGGCAACGACGGCTGGCGCCGGGTACGGGCGCCGCTCGTCGCGGCCGGCGCAGAGGCGGCGGCCTCGCTGCCGCACGCGCTGCTTTCCGCCGCAGCGGTGTGAACGCAGCCTCGTGCCCGGGGCGAGGACAAGGAGGAAGACAACATGGATCACGAGATATCTCTGGCCGAGCGGGCCAGCGATAGGGCCCAGACGCTGTTCGCGGCGCTGCGCGAGGCCCTGGGCGCAGCAGCGGTGCTCACCGGCGAAGATATTCCCGTACGCAACGAAAAGGACTGGAGCACGCTTGCGCCGCTGCGGCCGCTCGCAGTCCTGCGTCCAACCGACACGCAGGGCGTGGCCGCCGCGATGCGCATTTGCGTGCAGTATCGCGTACCGGTCGTGCCGCAGGGCGGCTTGACCGGACTGTGCGGCGGCGCCCGGCCTACCGAGGGGGCGGTGGCGTTGTCACTCGAGCGCATGGTGGGGGTCGAGGAGATCGATACGGCATCCGCCACCATGACGGTCAAGGCGGGCACGCCGTTGCAGAGCGTGCAGCAGGCGGCCGATGACGCCGGCTTCTTCATCCCACTGGATCTCGGCGCGCGCGGCTCATGCGCGATCGGCGGCAATCTGTCGACCAATGCGGGCGGCAATCGCGTGATCCGCTACGGCATGGCACGCGAAATGGTGCTGGGGCTCGAAGTCGTGCTTCCCGACGGCAGCGTGGTCACCAACCTCAACAAGATGTTGAAGAACAATGCGGGCTATGACCTCAAGCATCTGTTCATCGGTAGCGAGGGGACGCTCGGCATCATCACACGCGTCGTGCTGCGCCTGTCTCCCAAGCCTGGCTGCACCATGGCGGCCTTGTGCGCGCTCGAAAGCTACGACAAGCTGGTCGAGTTGCTGAGCGCCGCGCGGCGCGGCCTGGGGCCGCTCCTGTCCGCCTTTGAGGTGATGTGGCCGGATTACTGGCGCACGGTCACGCAGCGCGTGCCAGGCGTGAGCAATCCGCTCCCCGGCGAGCATGCGTGCTATGTGCTGATCGAAGCTCAGGGCATGGACGAGGCCTTCGATGCGCCGCGTTTCGAAGCCTGGCTGATGCGCCAGCTGGAAGCCGGCATCCTCGTCGATGCGGCGCTCGCCCAATCGCTTGCGGACGTGCAGGCGTTCTGGGGCGTGCGCGATGCGTGCGGCGAATTTCCGCAGGTGCTGGGTCCGCACGAGCCGTTCGACATCGGCTTGCCGGTCGCGGTGATGGACCAATACGTGAGCGCATGCCGCGCGGCCCTGCGCTCGCGATTTGCCGGCGTGGTCGCGCTCTTCTACGGGCACATCGGCGACGGCAACCTGCATATCGTCGCCTGCGTGCCGGGCGTGTCCCCGCAACCGAAAGAGGAGATCACCGGCATTGTCTACGGTCTCGTGCAACAGTTCGGCGGAACGATCTCAGCCGAGCACGGCATTGGCCTCACCAAGAAACCGTGGCTGCCTTACACGCGCAGCGAACCCGAACTCGCACTGATGCGCCGGCTAAAGGCCGCGCTGGATCCGCAGAATCTGCTCAATCCAGGCAAGGTAGTCTGAGCTTCCGCTAACGGTCGCCGGCGCTAGACCGGCCGCCATATCCCGCCACGGGAACACCAAGGAGACGAGATGGAGACGAACCTGCACCCCGGCGACCGGGAGGAAGAGGCTTTGCTGGAGCGCGCAATCAGGCGTGCAAAGTGGCGGCTCGTCCCGTTTCTGATCCTGATGTACATGCTGGCTTATCTGGACCGCGCGAACATCGGTTTTGCGCAACAGGCCTATCAGGCGTCGACAGGCGTGAGCAGTGCCGCATTTGCATTCGGTGCGGGCATTTTCTTCATCGCGTACGCACTGTTCGAAGTGCCAAGCAACCTGATGATGCATCGGGTCGGCGCGCGCATCTGGCTCTCGCGCATCATGGTCACATGGGGCCTGATTTCGGCGGCCATGGCGTATGCCACGAGCGATTCGCTGTTTGCCTTCATCCGCTTCTTTCTGGGCGCGGCCGAGGCGGGCCTCTTCCCCGGTGCTGTCCTCTACATGACCTACTGGTTTCCCGCCCGCGCGCGCGGACAGATCATGGGAATCTTCTATTTCGGCTCGCCGCTCGCGCTGATGGTGGGCGGTCCGCTGTCGGGGATGCTGCTCGAACTCGACGGCCTGTTCGGCCTGCACGGCTGGCAATTGATGTTTCTCGTCGAGGGGCTGCTGGCGTCCCTGGTTGGCGTATGGGGCTATTTCTACCTGTGCAACCGTCCCGAAGACGCGAAATGGATGCCGCGCGACGAAGCGCAAGCGCTCGCCCGTGCGCTCGCCGCCGAAGAGCGGCGGAAACGGCAGACCGGCAAGACCAGCTTTCGCGCAGCCCTGGCCGATCCGAAGCTGCTGCATTTCGCGCTCCTCTACTTCTCGATCCAGATTGCCGGCTACGGCGTGGCGTTTTATCTGCCGACCCAGGTGAGCGCGCTGCTGCACATGAAGGTGGGCCTGCACGTCGGGCTGATCTCGGCGATTCCGTGGGCCTGCGCGATAGTCGCGGGTGCGTTTTATCCGGGCTTTGCGGTGCGCACAGGATACCGGCGCGGCTTTGCGGTGCTCTCCGCGCTGTCGATTGCGGGCGGTCTTGCGGTGTCGGCCAACACGGGTCCCGCGGTGGCGATCGTGGCGCTCTGCTTCGTGACGATGGGCATCATGACCGTGCAGCCGATTTTCTGGACCTTCCCGGCTGCCTATCTGGGCGGCACGGCAGCAGCGGGGGGCTTCGCCGTGATCAACGCGATCGGCAATCTCGGCGGCTTCTTTGCGCCGAATGTAAAGAACGCGGTGGAGACGTCGTTTCACTCGACAGCCGCCGGCCTCTATGTGCTCGCAGCGAGCGGCCTCGTGGCGGCGTTGCTGATTGCCATGTTGCGTCCTGCGCAGGCCGACCGCCGTGCGGCCGATTCAGCAGAGCCGCTGCATGCGGAGATCTGACGCGCGGCGGCCTGCCGTGGCGCGGCCTGAGACCTGGCCGGGTTCGAACCAGGGAGGCGTCCTGGGCCGTTCCGCCTGGCGCGAAGCGAACCGTAGGCCCGTTGCGTTGCTTCGCTAAAGAGTAACGGCGCGGAACCACGGTGACGCAGCCATACCAATTCAGAGACGGAAACAGTGAGCATGAGCGACAACCCGGCAAGCCAGCCCACCCCACCGCGGATTCGCCGCGCCCAGACACTGGCGCTCAGCCTCCTGATGGTGAGCGGCATCGTCAACTACCTGGACCGCGGCACGCTCGCTGTCGCCAACCCGCTGATTCGCGCCGACCTTGGGCTATCGCTCGGTCAGATGGGACTGCTGCTGTCAGCGTTCTCGTGGAGCTACGCCCTATGCCAATTGCCGGTGGGCGGTCTCGTCGACCGCATTGGGCCGCGCCGGCTGCTGGGCGCAGGACTCATCATCTGGTCGCTGGCACAGGCGGCGGGTGGCCTGGCGTCGACCTTCGGCTACTTCATCATCGCGCGCATCGTGCTCGGCATCGGCGAAGCACCGCAGTTTCCGTCGGCGGCGCGGGTCGTGAGCAACTGGTTTCCGTTGCGCTCGCGCGGCACGCCCACGGGCATCTTCAATGCGGCGTCGCCATTGGGGACCGCGCTTGCTCCGCTGTGCCTGTCGATCCTCGTGGTGTCGTTCCACTGGCGCTGGGCTTTCATCGCGACGGGCGCGCTGGGTCTCGTGGTCGCGCTCGTGTGGTTCGTGCTCTATCGCGATCCTGACAAATCACAGATGAGCGCCGTAGAGCGCCGTTATCTCGATGCGGATACGGCGTCTGCCGGCAAGCCGTCCGGCAAGCTCACCTTCGCGGAATGGCGCAGCCTGTTTTCGTACGGCACGACGTGGGGCATGCTGCTCGGCTTTTTCGGCTCGGTCTATCTCAACTGGGTCTATCTGACCTGGCTGCCGGGCTATCTGACGATCGAGCGGCACATGAGCCTGATGCGCACCGGCTTCGCGGCCTCTGTGCCGTTCCTGTGCGGCTTCGTTGGCTCGCTGCTGGCCGGGTGGTTCTCCGATCTGATCACGAAAGGCAGCGGCTCGCCGGTGGCGAGCCGCCGCAACGCGGTCGTCATCGCCATGCTCGGCATGGTGGCCTTCACGATTCCGGCCGCGCTCGTCGAGAGCAATACGATCGCGCTCGTCTGCATTTCGGTCGTGATCTTTCTGGCCAATGCGGCGTCTGCTTCGTCGTGGGCGCTGGCGACGGCGGCTGCACCGCCCGGCCGGATCGCGTCGCTCGGCGCGATCCAGAACTTCGGCGGTTTTCTAGGTGGCGCGCTGGCGCCGATCATGACCGGTTATATCGCCCAGGCATCGTCATTCGTGCCGGCGCTGTTGACGGCGGCGGGCATCGCGTTTGTCGGGGCGATGGCCTATCTGCTGCTGGTACGCAAACCGATTCCCGAACATGAACCCGCGGCGGCCGCGGCCCATGCGCCTGCCTGACGGGCACGTGGCATGCGTTGCGCGCCGCAATGGCAGCGAATGGCAGCGAATTTTTTCGAGGAGATGTTGATGGGTAATACAGCCAGATCCGCAGGCGTGATCGAGGGCATCGTCCCGGTGATGCTGACGCCGTTCGACGATAGCGGTGCGATCGACTATGCCGGACTCGAGCGCCTGATCGAATGGTATCTGCAACATGGAGCGGATGCGTTGTTCGCGGTTGCGCAGTCGAGCGAAATGCAGTTCCTGAGCCTCGCCGAACGGGCCGCGCTGGCGCGCTTCGTGGTCGACAAGGTGGCCGGCCGTGTGCCGGTCGTCGCCTCCGGCCACATCAGCGACGATCCCGATGCACAGGTCGAAGAGCTGAGCGCCGCCGCCGCATCGGGCGCGCAAGGTGTGGTGCTCGTGACGAACCGGCTCGACCCGAAGCGCGAAGGCACCGAGGTCTTCCTCACCAACCTGCGGCGCCTGCTTGCGCGTTTGCCTTCGGACGTTCCGCTCGGTCTTTATGAGTGTCCCGCCCCTTATCGCCGGCTGCTTTCGGACGAGGAACTGAAGGCATGTATCGGGACCGGGCGCTTTGTAATGCTCAAGGACGTGAGTTGCGATCTCGCCACGGTGAAGCGTCGCGTCGCCCTGGCCCTGGGGTCGCCGCTGAAGATCCTGAATGCGAACGCAGCGATCGCGTGGGATGCGATGAAAGCGGGCTCGGCGGGTTTTAACGGCGTATTCACCAATTTCCATCCCGATCTGTATCAGTGGCTGCGCAGCGATAGCGCGAGAGACCCGGCGCTGGCAGAAGATCTGTCGACCTTCCTGGTCGTCGCAGCGGTGTCCGAAGCGCTTGGTTATCCGGCACTCGCGAAGATTTACCACCAGCGCATCGGCACGTTCGGCTCGATCCGCTGCCGTGTGATCGACTACGACGTGCGCGAACGCTTCTGGGCCCTCGACGCCGTGCTCGACAAGATCGTCGCCGGGACCGAGCACTTCCGCGCGCGGATCGCGGCGCTGTAGGTTTTGCTGGGCACCACCCTGTAGCGGTAGCGCACTCGAGGGCAGGGGGCGGTGCTCGAGCGCGCCCGGCGTTTCATCGACGCCGTGCCACCGCGTGTCCATCCACGCGGAAGATCGCCACGGCCTCTTTCAACGACTTCACCTGATCTTCCAGCGATTGCGCAGCGGCCGCCGCTTCTTCAACCAGCGCCGCGTTCTGTTGCGTCACTTCGTCCATCTGCGTGACCGCCCGCGCGATCTGATCGATCCCGCCGCTCTGTTCCTCGGACGCGGCGGAGATCTCACCCATGATATCGGTGACACGCTGCACCGCGATCGTGATCTCGCCCATCGTCTTGCCCGCCTGATCCACGAGGCTCGCACCCGCTTGCACGCGTTCCACTGAGGTGTCGATCAGCCCCTTGATTTCCTTTGCCGCTGCCGATGACCGTTGCGCGAGGCTGCGTACCTCGCCCGCGACGACCGCAAAGCCCCGGCCTTCCTCACCCGCACGCGCCGCTTCAACGGCCGCATTGAGCGCGAGAATATTGGTCTGGAACGCAATGCCTTCGATGATCGTAATGATGTTGGCGATCTTCGCAGAGCTCTGGTTGATGTCCTCCATCGTGCCGATGACGTCATTCACCACGGCGCTGCCCCGGCCCGCGATGTCGGACGCATTGCGCGCGAGCGAACTTGCCTCACGGGCGTTGTCCGCGTTCTGTTTGACCGTCCCGGTGATCTGCTCCATGCTTGCCGCCGTTTCCTGCAGTGAGGCGGCCTGTTGCTCGGTACGCGCGGACAGGTCTGCATTGCCCGAGGCAATTTCGCTTGCCGCGACGGTAATCGATTCGGTCGAGGTGCGAATGTGGCGCACCGTGCCGGCGAGTTCCATTTGCATGCGGCGCAGCGCACCCTGCAACTGGCCGATTTCATTGCTGCCGTGCGCGACGATGTCTTGCTGCAGATCGCCCTTCGACATGCGCTCGAAGTCCGTCGCCATTTCGTTGATCGGCTCGACCACCACACGGGTGAGCGTGTGGCGCACGAAGACGCCGATTGCCACTGCCAGCAACGCGCAAGCGATCAGCACCGCATTCACCACGTGTGCGCGTGCCTGAGCATCTGCAAAGCGTTGCGCCGCGCGCGAGGCCGCATAGTCCAGCAGCGGCTGCGACAGCTTGTCGAACTTGTTGTAGAGCGGACTGCTGTATTGCAACTGGATGCGGTGGTACGCGTCGAAGTCCTTGGCCTTGAGGGCATCGAATTCCGGCATGATGCCCTTGCTCATCATCCCCGCATGCTTGTCCGCTGCATCCTTGACGAGCGGCTGCGCGTCATCCGGAACCGGCACCGCCATGAAGGCGTCCCATTGCGTCTGCGATTCGCCGCAGAAGGTACGCGCAAGCTGCAATTGCCTTGCTGCATCGTCGTCCTTCTGCTGGCCGGACAACGACTCATAGCGGTTCTTTGCCGAGCGGCAGCGCAACAGCAATTCGGAACTGCGCGAAAGCGCGTTGGTGGCCGTCAGGTCGTGCTGATACATGCGGCTGAGCGCTTCGTTGGTCGAGGCGATCGATGTGAAAGCGCATGCGCCGACCACGAGGACAAGCAGCACAAAGATACTGGTGGCGAGAGTCAGGCCCGTTCTGACGGATAGGTTATGGACCACGATGGTCTCTCGGTTGAGCGTGGCGAGACGCGACCGATATTTGCAGTCGCGCACAGTGTTTCTTGTCTTGTTGCTGCTGGATCGGGAGGGACGCTAGTGTCCCTCCCGACGTGCTGACTTCGATTGCTGCTTGATGCCTGGTGATGCGTTAGCAAAACTGGAAGAGCGACGCCGGCGTGTCGACCAGCACAGCCTGCAACTGGTTCGGTTGATTGACGAAGGCCTCCAGTTGATCGCGAGTCAGACGCGCGTTCTGCACGTCTTCGAATTGCGTATGCGGCCAGTCGGTGCCCCACACCAGGCGTTCGACGCCGAATTCGCGAACCAGCGCGGGCCACGCGCTGGCGGCTGTCGCCAGCGCCGCGGCCGGATCAAGCCGGTTGGGGCTCACGCGATATGCGCCTGAAACCTTTACCCATACACGCCGCGTGTGACCGAGCGAGAGCAGGCTGGCAAAGCCTGGATCGCTTATGCCGAGCGCCGGATCGAAGCGGCCGAAGTGATCGACGACAATTCGCACGCCGCTATTGAGCAATGCGGGTGCGATTACAGGCAGGCGTGCCGCCTCGATTTGCACCTCGAGATGCCAGTGCAGGGCAACCATGCGTTCGAGAAGCCGTGCCCAGACAGCATCGCCAAAGTCGGGGAGCGGCGCGCCGATCAGATTGGCGCGCACGCCCACCACGCCACGCGCGTGCCACGCATCGATCTGCACGATATCGCGGGCGGGGTCCACGACTACGACGCCGCGTAACTGCCCGGGATGGGCGTCGAGACAGGACAGCAGAAAGGCATTGTCGGTGCCGAGAAAACTGGGCTGCACCAGCACGCCGTGTGATAAGCCGAGGCTGGCGAGCATCGCGCGATAATCGTCGGGCGTCGCCTCATAAGCGGGCGCATAGCGCCGCCCAGGCGCGAGCGGCAGGCCGTGTACGAACACGTGCGCATGGCTGTCGATGCCCGTGATCGGAAGAGCGGTGGGGAGGGCGGGCGAGCCGTTGGACAGGGTCATCGGTGAAGCTCAGGCAGCGGGTTCTTCGGTCAGTGTGCGACCGCGCGTCTCCGGCAACATGAGGACCGATACCGCGACGATCGCGTAGGCGATGGCAGCGTCGATACCGATCGCAAAGCCCAATGAAAACTGGCTTGCCAGATGCCCGACCATGACCGGAAAACCTGCGGAGACGACACGTCCAAAGTTATAGCAGAAGCCTACGCCGGTACCTCGCGTGCCGCGCGGATAGAGCTCGTTGAAGAGGGCGCCCATGCTCGCCGGAATACCCGCGGCGAAGAAGCCGAGCGGAAAGCCGAGCGCGAGCATCGCGTGATTCGACATCGGCAGGAACACGTACAGGATCACCGTCGCCACACAGCAGACCGAGAACAGCAGGATGGTCTGCCTGCGTCCAATGGCATCGAGCAACAGTGACGCGGCGATGCAGCCGCAGAAGAACGCCAGGATGATCACGGCCAGGTAGCCGCCGGTGCCGAGTACCGACAGATGCCGCTCCGTTTTCAGAAAGGTCGGCAACCAGGTCGTCAGCGCGGAGTAGCCGCCATGTGCGCCGACGCCGAGCAGGCCGCCGATCAGCGTCATGCGCAGCACGTCCGGCGCGAAAATCGACAGGAGCGGCAGGCGCTCGGCGGCCCCGGCCTGGCCCTCGAGTGTATGTTTCGTGGCCGGAACCACCGGCTCCTTCACATTGCGCCGGACATAGATGATGAGCAGGGCGGGCAGGATCCCGACCGCGAACATCACGCGCCAGCCGAGCGCCGGCGACATGAACGAGAACACGCCGGCATAGAGCAGCACCGCGGCGGCCCAGCCTACGGCCCATGCGCTTTGTACGGCCCCCATTGCCTTGCCGCGATGCTGGTTGCGGATGGTCTCGGCCATCAGCACGGCACCGGCCGCCCATTCGCCGCCAAAGCCAAAGCCTTGCAAGGCCTTGAGCACAATGAACTGCGGAAAGTTTTGCGCGAACGCCGACAGCAGCGTGAAGATCGAAAACCAGGCAACCGTGATCTGCAAGGTCCGCACGCGGCCAAAGCGGTCCGCTGCCGCCCCGCACATCCAGCCACCCAGCGCAGAGGCAACCAGCGTCACCCCGCTCACGAGGCCCGCCTCGGTTTTGCTGATGCCCCATTCGGCGATGATCGCCGGAATCACGAGGCTGAACATCTGGACGTCGAGCGCATCGAGCGCCCAGCCGCCGAAACACGCCCAGAACGTGCGCCTCTCGTCTTTGGAAACTTCGCCATACCAGGAAAACATCTGGACTCCACGCGCCTTTTTGCCGGCGCTGCTGATGGTTAAACCCCGAAAAGTGTGCGGCGCGCGCTGTGAAGCGCCATGCAGGCGCGCAGGGCGCTCACGCTGGTGTCGAGCGCCGGGCGCCGGGTGCCAAGGGCCAAGGACCAAGGACCAAGGGCCAAGGACCAAGGACCAAGGACCAAGGACCAAGGACCAAGGACCAAGGACCAAGGACCAAGGACCAAGGACCAAGGACCAAGGACCAAGGACCAAGGACCAAGGACCAAGGACCAAGGACCAAGGACCAAGGACCA
>DASZIR010000166.1:0-1963 GCA_035948995.1 Paraburkholderia sp.
GGCTGGCGTTGGAACCGCAGATTTTCTCGCTCCAATCCTGCTCCGATGCCGCTCCACTCAACCAATTGGATTGGTCAAGATCGAACTAAGCATCGCCCTAAGTCTTTGATTCTAAAGACCGTCACACAAGGCTACGAACGGCATCCAGACATGTGCAAGGCGGTGGATCGCGGCATGACGATCACCGATGTGAGGGTGCTGGAGAAGCACGGCGGGAAGTCGGGGGACTGGGTGGCGGCCTGAGCGCTGCTGCACCCAACCGCCCTACCTCTGCCCCTAATGCGGACGGCAGCGCCAATCAGTCGCCGCTGTCGTCATCGTCCTGATTGATGTCCTTCGGCGGCATGCCGTACTTCTTGACCAGTTCCGCCTTGAAGCCCGCGAGGGTTTTCTGCTCATCGCAAAGCTCGTACAGATAGGCCAGTTGCGACGGCCAGTCCTTGAGTTCCTCGGCGAAAATCTTCAGACGCTCCACTGTATCGAAGGCGGCATTCGTGTCGCCGCTCAACGCCTGCAGCACCGCATAGCGGCGCAGCACGGTTTCGCCCGGCAGTAGCGCGAGCGCCTGCTTGTGCATCGCGAGCTTGTGGTCCAGGTCCATTGCGTTCATCGGCAACAGCGTCGCCATACCGTACTCGCCCCATGCCCCGAACAGGAACGACGGATCGTCGCGATACTGCTCGGCCGGACGCGAGCCGTAATACAGCACCTCAGCGCGGTTGTAGTCGCGAAAGATCGGATACAGCGCCGCGAGCCCGCCCAATACCACGAGCGTATACACGCCGAACGACAGGCGACCCGACACCAGCCGCAACGGCCGGGTTTCCAGCAGACCGAACACGAACATCGCCGGCAGCAGGAAGAACATGTATTGCTGCGGATACTCGACCAATGCGTGCATCGCGAGCACACCGATCAGCGCGATGCCAAACACGCGTGCCGCCGTGTGCGGCACACGCAGCACCCGCACGAACCATGCGACGAGACCAAGCAGCACGATCGCGAGGCCAATCAGGCCGGTCTTGCCGAGCAGATCCAGAAAGATATCGTGCGAATTGTTGGCGATCTCGACCCCGCCCAGCTTCCTGACGAAGTCGAACTGATAGCGCGGAAACTCACCCCAGCCCACGCCCAGCAACGGATGCGTCTTGAACATCGTCCAGCCGTATTTCCACAGCGCGATGCGCGGTGCGATCTGGCCCGCATCCTTGAAACGATCGGCCGCCGACTCGCCGAGGTCGAGCTGATAGCGTACGTTGGCCCAGCGGATCACCGCGTTGACGATGAAGAACAACACGGCGAGCGCCACCGGAATCAGCCATTCGCGATTACTGCGGCGCAGAGCCGGGTTGCGCCGGATTTCGGCAAACGCCATCCAGAAACCAGCGACCACGATCACGCCCATCTGCAGCCACGGTCCGCGCGAGACCGTCAGGGCCAGACCGGTCGCGAAAATCGTCGACAGCAGTGCCCAGACGATCACGTTCAGACGCCGCGTTTGCACCAGGAACAAAGCCCCCGCCATCGCGAAGGCGATATAGGTGGCGAGGTGGTTGGCCTGCGCCATATTGCCGAACGGCCGGCGCTCGACCGTAATGTTGTACGCGACGACGAGCGGCGTGACCTTCGTCTCCAGATGAAACAGTTGCACGACCTGGCAAAACACCGCGAACAGACCGCCGACGATCAACGCCGCGGCCATCCAGCGCAACGTCGTCTCGGTCAGGTTCATGCGCGTGAAGCCATAGCCCGCGTGGGTTGCCATGAACGCCGCGAGCAGGTAACCGGCGCCGAGCCAGTTCATCGACGGCTGGGCGACCGGCAGCACAAAGGTCTGGGCGATCAGCAGCAGTCCGAACAGCAACGGCACAAGCGCGAGCGTCGGCGACCCAAACGTGACCCGCGGCCGCGCCGTCCAGACCAGCAGCACCACCGCCGCGCTCGTCAGCACGTAGAGCGTCAG
>DASZIR010000167.1:0-3230 GCA_035948995.1 Paraburkholderia sp.
TTGATCTCGGTGGCCGCCGAGCTGGCCGGTATGCATGCGCAGACGCTGCGTACCTATGACCGGCTCGGGCTGGTCAGCCCCCGCCGCAGTTCCGGTGGTGGGCGCCGTTATTCAGAGCACGACGTCGACCTGCTCCGCGAAGTGCAACGGCTGTCTCAGGCCGAAGGCGTCAATCTCGCTGGGATCAAACGCATTATCGAGCTGTCCAACCAGGTCGAGGCGCTACAGTCACGGCTGACCGAGATGGCCGCCGAGATCGAGGCGCTGCGGGCCAACCAGCGACGCGACGTCGCGGTGGTGCCCAAGAGCACCGCAGTGGTGGTCTGGCAACCGCGGCGAAGAAATTAGTAGCACTAGCACCACGACCGCGAAGTTCTGCAGCGGACGCTGCGTACCTATCCAGCCGGGCGGGCCGGTGCCCGTACGGAAGTGCTCGACGGGCTCGGACAGTGGTGGATGGTGCAAGATCCGGTTCGTGGCGCGGCGGCCCTCACACGCTTCTGCGCAGCGCGTCGGCCGGACCGAAGTACTTGCCCAACATTGCGTAGAAACTCAAGTAGCCCACTACTCATGCTGTCGGGTGACGACGGGCCTTACGTTGTTTGCGAAAGTTCTCGCATCGGTAGGAGGACGTCCCGAAATGTTCGATCTCTGGAACCACAGCGACTATCGCGACTACGACAAATGGCTAAGTACTTTCGCTGAAGCGTCCGCACGCCTTGAGGCCTTAGGAACCGCCATAGCCGACCTACGCCGCCTAGTGCGCGACAGCGAGGGCGTCCGCAACGCTGAAATCCTCGAAGTGCTTGAACGGCACGGCGTATAACCATTCGAGCACTGATCAGGCAGACGAAGTCATGCCCACGATTGAAGCGCGGCTCTGCCGGGAGCTAAACAAGTACGCCGTCGAGTTACGGAAGCTCGCCGGATGAGCGCCAGCGCTGACGAAGCGGTCTGAAGCGAGGAAGCGACTGGCCTGGTCCAAGATGCGGCCCATCGATAGCAGTCGAATTCGCGCCGCTAATTCGACGCACAGGATATAGTCGGCCGATGATCAGCGGCGACCCGCTGACAGGGCGCGACAACGAATTAGCCGTTATTCGTCGCGCGCTCAGCGGAGTCGGCAATTACTCCGGCGCCGTCATCATCGGAGCCGCAGGAGTGGGCAAGACCCGGCTCGCGCGCGAAGTTCTTACGCGCGCCGAAGCGTCAGGCGAGCGAACGTATTGGATTGTGGGCACCCAGTCCGCGCGACAGCTCCCATTAGGTGCGTTCGCCGCGTCGATATCCGAAACCATGTCCGATTCGATATCTGATGTGCGACGTGTCATCAATTCCTTTGTTAAGCAACAATGTCAGGGCCGTGTGCTGATCGGGGTCGATGATGCGCACCTTCTCGACGGATTATCGGCACTCGTTGTCCACCAGCTGGCGCAGGCTCCTAGAACACGGCTGGTGGTCACGGTGCGCACGGGCGGGGACGAGCCCGACGCGATTACTGCGCTCTGGAAAGATGACCTGCTCGCACGCCTGGACCTCGAACCGCTGTCGGCTTCGAACACCCAGCGCATGATCGAAACCATGCTTGGCGGCGCGGTGGATAGTCGCTGCGCCAACCGGTTCTGGAAACTGACCAGAGGCAATGCGCTGTTTTTGCGGCAACTGCTCAAGGACCAGATCGCCGCCGGCGCGATACGGCAGGTCGCCGGGGTGTGGATGTGGGACGAGCGCGTCGCGGTGTCGGACAGCATCGCCGCCTTGGTCGGTCGGCAACTGAGCCGGCTCACCCCCGATGTTGCGCTGGTCGTCGATACGTTGTCGCAGTACGAGCCGCTCGCCGTCGACGTGCTCTGCGACCTGGTGGATCGCCGCGATCTAGAGGTGGCCGAACAGATGAACCTGGTCACCGTGGAGCGCAGCGGCTCCAAGCTCATGGCCCGACTGGCCCATCCGCTGTTCGGTGAGCTTCGGCGGGCCGCGGCCAGCGAGATGTATCTGTCGCGAATCCGAGGCAAGCTGGCACAACGGCTGGCCAAGGACGCCGATGCCGACATTCATGCAACGGTGCGCCGGGCGCTGCTCGCCCTCGAATCAGACCTTCCGCCCGACCAGCACCTATTCCTAGAGGCGGCGCGGTTCGCGATGACGCTGCTCGACCTTGACCTGTCCGACCGATTCGCCACCGCCGCAGCCGATGCGGGGGTCAGCGAGGCTGTCGGCCTGCGCGCAATAATCGTGGCCGTGCGCGGGCACGGCGACCAGGCCGAGGCGATCCTGGCCGGGATCGGCGTGGATGACCCCGACGGACATCACTGGGCGACCGTGCGGGCGGCGAACCTGATCTGGAATCTCGGCCGGCCCAGGGAGGCGTCGGCCATTCTCGACGGCCTGGCATCCACGCGGGAATCCGCGGCCCAGAAAGCCGAGCGCGCCGCGGTGGAATCGTGCGTGGATGCGGTGATGTCCCGTTGCGAAGCCGCAACGGAAAAGGCGCGGGCGGCGCTGCGTTCCTCGACACTTCCTGACTTTCACGCGATGTTGGCCTCCCTCGCGTTGACGATGGCGGCTGGCGCCTTGGGCAGACTCGACGGGGTCTCCGACGTCGTGGCCGACGCCATCGGCCGCGCGACCACGTCGTCTCAGGCGTCGCCGATGAGGCTCTGGTACGGCGCCGTCTACGCGCGTGCCTGCCGGTTGACCGGGCGCATCGACGAATGCGTCCGCTCGGCCGAGCAGCTATCCGAGTCGGCACGCGACGTGCCGGGTCTCGCGTATGCGAACCTTGCTTTCTTGCTGGGCCACGCCGAGTTGGTCCAGGGGAATATCCCTGCCGCGGTGAGACTCCTGCACGAGGCGCTGGCCGGAGCGGAAAAGCACAGCGTCACAACCGGTTTACGACCGGCGAGTTGCTTCGCGTTGGCCGAGGCGCACGCCAAGCTGGGTCAGCCGGATGCCGCGAATGCCGCTATCACCCAAGCACGGCAGTGCGTGCCGGCCGATTACCTGTTCATGGAGACCGCTCTGGCGGTGGCCCGCGGCTGGGCGCTGGCGGCCGGCGGGTACCTAACCGACGCGATCTCGATCGCCCACGCTGCCGGCGAGGATGCGCGCAAGCGCAATCAGCCAACGCATGAACTGGCCTGCGTGCAAGTGGCGGCTCAATGGGGCGACACATCGGGCGCGAAACGCGCGCGTGAACTGGCCGATGAACTATCGCTTCCCGTCGCTGA
>DASZIR010000168.1:0-97117 GCA_035948995.1 Paraburkholderia sp.
ACGCAAACGGCGCGACACGCTGTCCGTCGACCAGGACGAGTGTGTATTTCTCGCTGAGACCACGCAGGGCAATACCGGCGGCGCCCGCAGCGAAATTCGAGGTCTGTCCTTCGCTCCAGCTGTTGGCCGAATTGGCCGACGTCTGTCGCAGAAAGTCGGCGACAGTGGTCGAACCGCTGTCCTGGATGTCCTTCTGCGAGACCGTCTGGACCTGATTGAAACCGACCTTGTCGGAACTGCGGATAAGCGAGCCCGTCACCTGGAACGTCTTCAGTTGCTTGACGTTCTTGTCGTTCGTCGCTGCTGCTGTGCCCGAAGCGGCTGCCGGAGCGGCCGCAGCTGCGGTGCCCGATGCTGCCGCAGCTGGTGCTGCCGCGGCCGGTGCTGCTGGTTGGCTCTGTGCAAACGCCGGAGCGGCGATTGCAGTGGTCAGTGCCAGTTCGGCCCAGATTATTCGTCTGATAGCCGACGCTAATGCCCGTTGTTTCATTTTTCCCCTTCTCACTCGTCAGTAAGGCCACACCTGTTGTGCGAAGAAAGGTCTTATGGACCTCTCCACTCGATTTGCAGCGACGATTCGCCGCGATCCGCCAAAGTTGCCCCGCGCTTCGACTCCACAAACCGAACGACAACGTCTAAACAAATGCAGCCTGATAGACGGGGCACTCCAACTTATTTAATTTCGCAGTACTAACACATTACAAATTAATACGGTACGCTTTCTATTTCATTTCAGCTGCTCGGCAAACGTCAGCTTGTGGCTGAGCTGTTCGCCATTCGACGCGCATCGCATATTCAAACCCCGGGTTAACCTGTAGTACTGCTTATTGATCTGGTTAGACCCGCTGATGCCACACACGAGGTTGTTTCCCTAGAACAGCCTCGGTGTCCCTACCCAGACGAGCACCGTCTCTTCGCCCGCTGTATTCGCCCATGCATGCGGTGTCGTTGACTCGTAATGCGCGGTGTCACCGGCTTGCAACACGAACGTTGTACCTTCTAGCGTGAGAGCAATCTGCCCGCTCATCACGTACAAAAACTCTTCACCTGCGTGCGTCGTGACTTCCGACGGTTGCTGGCCGGCTGGCATCTTCACCATGATCGCTTCCAGCTTCCGGTCGACCGACATGTTTGTCAGCCTGCCGAACAGGTTCGCCGAATCGGCGAACCCAAAAAACTTCAGCTCATCGCCTCGGCATACCGACTTGGCTTCAGTCGGCGTTTCGACGAAGTACTGCACCGTGACGCCCAGCGCCTGCGCAATACCCACTAGCGACGTGATCGACGGCGTTGCCTGCCCTCGTTCCACTTGCGACAGAAACGGCTTGGAAATACCAGCCGCTGTCGCCGTTTCATTCAACGTGCGTTTCAGCCGTTGTCGCAACGCGCGAATCTTGCTGCCCAGTGCGAGTGCGGCTGATGCCTTCTTATCAAGTGGCGGAACCATAGCAAGACAGAATCCAGTAGTCAAAATTTGTTTGATCTAAGCAAATTAAGTTTCATTGAAAGCGCAACGTCGTGCGCAGAGTCGGTTGAGAAATAGGGTGGGCGCTCACCCCTGGTGAAAACCGGATGGAGCCGGTTACCTGGGCGACGGGCAAATTCATCCAGCATCCCGAGAAGGTTGAATGCACAACTAACATGCGAGCGCATTCCCTTCCGGTCCGGAATCGTTGAATTGAGTGAAAACGGGGTGCGCGAGGCCGGCGCAAATCTTGCCGCCCAGCGCCAAGCGCTTTGCTGCGCTTGATGGGAATGGACGATATCAAGACAAAATCGTCCGTCAAACTTTTTTTGATGAGAACAGACAGTGTTTAGAGCCATTCCTCCAATTAGAGGCAGAACTCTAGGTACCGAGCCGGGCAAAACCGGCATCTGAACGCCGGCAGAAGGATCGGCGACAAGCGGGGAAAACCCCCTGTCGCGGATTCGCGACAGGGGTTTTCGTCGAGCCTCAGCCGTGCGTGCCCTCGTTGGCCTGAAGCGGCACGACCGATGCACCAGACGGGTTCGCCACACGCGCCAGCACGGGGCGTAGCGCGGCGCCGGTGTGACTTTCGCGCACCTGGACAAGGCCTTCTGGATGGGTCGCCGCGACAATCGAGCCGCCGCCGACGCCGCCCTCCGGGCCGAGATCGATGATCCAGTCGGCTTCGGCGATCACGTCGAGATCGTGCTCGATGACGACCACGCTGTGGCCGCCGTCAGCCAGCCGGTGCAGCACACGAATCAACCGCGCCACGTCAGCCATATGCAAGCCAACCGTCGGCTCGTCGAGCACGTACAAGGTATGCGGCGGCTTCTGGCCGCGCCGCGTGATGTCGTCGCGCACCTTGCTCAACTCGGTGACAAGCTTGATGCGTTGCGCTTCGCCGCCCGACAGCGTCGGCGACGGCTGACCCAGCGTGAGATAGCCGAGGCCCACGTCCTTCATCAACTGCAACGGATGAGCGATGTTCGTGATCGGCGCGAAAAACTCCACGGCTTCGTCGATCTCCATCGTCAGCACGTCGCCGATGTTCTTGCCGCGCCACGTCACCGCCAGCGTCTCGGGGTTGAAACGCTGACCGTGGCAAACGTCGCACGGCACCTTCACATCGGGCAGGAAACTCATGCCGATCGTGCGCACGCCCTGGCCTTCACAAGCCGGACAACGGCCCTCGCCCGTATTGAACGAGAAACGCGACGCCGTGTAACCGCGGGCGCGCGCCTCGAGCGTGCCGGCGAACAGCTTGCGAATCGCATCCCACACGCCGATATAGGTGGCCGGACACGAACGCGGTGTCTTGCCGATCGGCGTCTGGTCGACTTCGAGCACGCGGTCGATGCTCTCCCAGCCGGTGATCGCATCGCAGCCCTGCCACGCATGCGTGACGTTCAGTTGCGCGCGCGGGGCGCTGCGGGCCAGCACACTTGAGCGCCGGTTCGTGGCTGGTTCATCTTGCGCTGCCGCCTTGCGGGCACGCCGGGTGGCCGGCGACGACAGCACCGAGCGCCCCACCGCGTCCAGCAGATTGGCCATCAGCACGTCGCGCGCGAGCGTCGACTTGCCCGAGCCGCTCACGCCCGTCACCGCCACCAGCCGCGACAGCGGCAGCCCCACGGTCACATTGCGCAGGTTGTGCAGCTTGCCGCCGTGCACGGTCAGCCACTGCTCCGGTACCGCAACGGCGTTGCGGGTTTTCGGCTTCACCGTGCGGCGCGCCTGCAGCGGATGCACGATCGGACTGGCGAGAAACTGCCCGGTCACTGAACCCGGTTGCGCCGAGAGATCGGCCACGCTGCCTTGTGCGACCAGCGTGCCACCGCGCTTGCCGGCGCCCGGTCCGATATCGATGATGTGGTCGGCGCGCCGGATGGTGTCCTCGTCGTGCTCGACCACCACCAGCGTGTTGCCCTTCTCGCCGAGCTTGCGCAGCGCGTTCAGCAGGATCTGGTTGTCGCGTGGGTGCAAGCCGATCGTCGGTTCGTCGAGCACGTAGCAAACCCCTTGCAGGTTGCTGCCCAATTGCGCCGCCAGCCGGATGCGTTGCGCCTCGCCGCCCGACAGGCTCGGCGCCGCACGGTCGAGGCTCAGATAGCCGAGCCCCACTTCCTCGAGGAACTGCAGGCGGCTGCCGATCTCGCTCACCACGTCGCGCGCGATTTCCGCGTCGCGGCCGCTCATCTGCAATGCATCGATCCAGCGGCGCGTGTCGGTCACCGTCCATTGCGCGACGTCGACGATCGGATGTGCGTCGAAGGTGACCGCGCGGGCGGTCGGATTCAGGCGCGTACCGTGGCAATCCGGACACGGCTCGTCGACGACGCCCTCCGGCTCCTGCTCCTCGGACGGCAAGCTCTGCTCGCGACCCCGGCCGTCCTCGACGATCACCGTGTCGTCGTAGGCCGCGCGTTGTTCGCGCGTGAGCGCAAGGCCCGTGCCGACGCAGGTGGTGCACCAGCCGTGCTTGCTGTTGTACGAGAACATCCGCGGGTCCAGCTCCGGATAGCTCGTCCCGCATACCGGACACGCGCGTTTGGTGGACAGCACCTTGACTTCGCCGAACTTCGCGGTGGGACGGCCGCCCTTCAACGCGTCCTGCAAGCCGTCCAGCGGCGCGAGCAGGTGCATCACGCCCTTGCCGAGTTCCAGCGTTTCGTCGAGCAAGCGCCGCAACTGCGCCTCGTTGTCGGCCGAAACGACGATGTCGGCCACCGGCAGTTCGATGGTGTGCTCGCGGAAACGGTCGAGCTTGGGCCACGGGTCGACCGGCACGAACTCGCCGTCCACCCGCAGATGCGTATTGCCGCGCGCCTTCGCCCACTTGGCGAGATCGGTATAGACGCCCTTGCGGTTCACCACCAGCGGCGCCAGCATACCGACATGCTCGCCCTTGTGATCGCGCAGCAACTGCGCCGCGATCGACTCGACGCTTTGAGCAGTGACCGGCGTGCCGTCGTGGATGCAGTGCTGCAGCCCCAGCTTGACGTACAGCAGGCGCAGGAAATGCCACACCTCCGAGGTGGTCGCAACGGTACTCTTGCGGCCGCCGCGCGAGAGGCGCTGCTCGATCGCCACGGTAGGCGGAATGCCGTAGACCGCGTCGACCTCGGGCCGCCCCGCCGGCTGCACGATGGACCGCGCATAGGCATTCAGCGATTCGAGATAACGGCGCTGCCCCTCATGGAACAGGATGTCGAACGCGAGCGTCGACTTGCCCGAGCCGGACACGCCGGTGATCACGTTGAACTTGCCGTGTGGGATATCGACGTCGAGCGACTTCAGGTTGTGCTCGCGCGCGTTGACGATGCGCACCACGTCCTCGCCTTCGACCGCACGGCGCGCGCGGGCGGCTGTCAGCGCCTTTTGCAGCGGGATGCCTTGCGAGGCGGGTTCAGCGGCGGCGCCCATTGCCGCGTCGTACTGGAGCAGCGCCTGGCCGGTATGCGACTCGGCGCACGCCTTGACCTCCTCCGGTGAGCCCGCGCACAGCACGCGCCCGCCGCCATCGCCGCCCTCCGGACCGAGGTCGATCAGCCAGTCCGCCGCGCGGATCACGTCGAGGTTGTGCTCAATCACGATCAGCGAATGACCACCCGCGAGCAGCTTGCCGAACGCCTGCATCAGCTTGGCGATGTCGTCGAAATGCAGCCCGGTGGTGGGCTCGTCAAACATGAAGAGCCGCGCAGCCGGCGCCTGTTTCGCACTGCGCGCAGTTTTAGCCTGCGCCGTTTCCGCCAGAAAACCCGCCAGCTTGAGCCGCTGCGCCTCGCCGCCCGACAAGGTCGGCACCGGCTGGCCGAGCTTCACGTATTCAAGCCCGACATCGACAATCGGCTTCAGCACGCGCAGTACTTCGGCATCCGCAGCGAAATACGCAGTGGCTTCGCTGACCGTCAGCTCGAGCACGTCAGCAATGCTCAGCGCGCGCGCCGGATTGCCGCGTTCGATCTTCACTTCGAGCAGCTCTGCCCGGTAACGGCGGCCGTCGCAGTCCGGACAGCGCAAATAGACGTCGCTCAGAAACTGCATCTCGATGTGCTCGAAGCCCGAGCCGCCGCAGGTCGGACAACGGCCGTCGCCCGAATTGAAGCTGAACATGCCCGGCCCGTAGCCGCGCTGTTGCGCGAGCGGCACCCTGGCGAACAGCTTGCGGATTTCATCGAAGGCGCCGACATAACTCGCCGGATTCGAGCGTGCAGTCTTGCCGATCGGCGACTGATCGACGAACACCACGTCGTTCACCTGTTCCGCGCCGACGAGGCGCCGGTGGGCGCCAGGCGATTCGGTGGCGACCCCGAGGTGCCGGGCGAGCGCCGGATAGAGCACGTCCTGTATGAGCGTCGATTTGCCGGAGCCGGAGACGCCTGTCACACACACGAGGCGCTGCAGCGGAATCTCGACCGTCACGTCGCGCAGATTGTGCTGGCTCGCCCCTTCCAGCACGATGCGCGGCGTATCCGCCTGCACCGGCCGGCTCGACCAGTGCGCCGCATCGGCCACGTGCCGGTGTCCGGCGAGATATTCGCCGGTAAGCGTGCCGGATGAACGGATGTCGCCCGGCACGCCGTCGTAAATAATGGTGCCGCCGCGCTCGCCAGGACCGGGGCCCATGTCGATCAGACGGTCCGCCGCCAGCATCACGGATGGATCGTGCTCCACGACCACCAGCGTATTGCCGGCGTCGCGCAGCCGGTGCATCGCTTCGACGATGCGGTTCAGGTCGCGCGGATGCAGCCCGATGCTCGGCTCGTCTAGTACGAACAGCGTCTTGGTGAGCGAAGTGCCGAGCGCCGTTGTGAGGTTGATCCGCTGGACTTCGCCGCCCGACAGCGTGCGGCTTTGCCGATCCAGCGTCAGATACCCCAGCCCGACATCGCATAGGTACTTGAGACGCGTGCGCACTTCAGCGAACAGCAGCTTGAGTGCATCGTCGAGCAGCGCGCTCGGCAGGCTGAGGTCGTCGAAGAAGCGCCGGATGCGCTCGATCGGCAGCAGCATCAGATCGTGCACGGTCAACCCCGGCAGCGCTTCGAGCTGCGCGCGGTTCCAGTCGACGCCGCGCGGCATGAAGCGTTGCGCAGGCTCCAGCACGGCATCCGCGTTGGCCTGGGTACCGAGGCGCCACAACAGCGATTCGGTTTTCAGGCGCGCGCCGCCGCAGGTCTCGCACGGCGTGTAGCTGCGGTACTTCGACAGCAGCACGCGGATGTGCATCTTGTACGCCTTCGATTCGAGGTACTCGAAGAAGCGCCGCACGCCGTACCAGTGGCTCTGCCACTTGCCGTTCCAGTCAGGCGAGCCGTTGATGACCCAGTCGCGCTGCTCCTTCGTCAAATCCGACCACGGCGTATCGCGCGGGATGCCGGCCTTCGCCGCATAGCGCATCAGGTCGTCCTGACACTCCTTCCAGGCGGGCGTCTGCATGGTCTTGATGGCGCCGCCGCGCAAGGTCTTGCGCTCGTCCGGAATCACGAGGCCCAGATCGACGCCGATCACACGGCCAAAGCCCCGGCAGGTTTCGCACGCGCCGTATGCCGAATTGAACGAGAACAGCGCGGGCTGGGGGTCGGCATAGCGCAGGTCGCTATCCGGGTTGTGCAGGCCGGTGGAGAAACGCCAGATCTGCGGCTCGGCGGATTCTTCCGGCACTGGCGGCAGCACGTAGACGTTCACACGGCCGCCGCCGCGCTTCAAGGACGCTTCAATGGCTTCGACGGCGCGGCCCTTGTCGACACCGCGCAGGCGGAAGCGGTCGGCCACGACGTCGAGCAGCTTGCGCGGGCCGGTGGGCGACTGGACGTCGCGCTGCGCCTGCACGCGCGTGTAGCCGCTCGCGGAGAGCCACTGCTCGACCTCTTCTTGCGTGGCGGAGTCAGGCAATTCGACCGGGAACGTGACCACGAGGCGCGGATCGTCCCCTTCCGTGCGGGCCAGCAGGTCCGCGTAGATCGTCTCCGGGGTGTCGTGCCGCACGGCCTGCGCCGTCTTGCGGTCGAACAGTTGGGCAGCGCGCGCGTAAAGCAGCTTCAGATGATCGTTGAGCTCGGTCATCGTGCCGACGGTGGAGCGCGAACTGCGCACCGGATTGGTCTGGTCGATCGCGATGGCCGGCGGCACGCCGTCCACGCGGTCCACCTGGGGCCGGTCCATCCGGTCGAGAAACTGCCGCGCGTACGCGCTGAAGGTTTCGACGTAGCGCCGCTGCCCTTCCGCGTACAGGGTGTCGAACACGAGGCTGGATTTACCGGACCCCGACGGACCGGTCACGACCGTCATTTCGCCCGTGTGCAGGTCGAGGTCGAGGTTCTTGAGGTTGTGCTGACGCGCTCCGCGAATGCGGATTTTTCCTGTAGATGACAATTTATCCGACCGTCTGAATGAGTTGGCCACATCTTACGGCCGCTATGCGACCGCGCGGATTCACCGCACCCGACCATACGGATCAATCGCCGCAGGGCGGATTTGAAAGGGACACTATACTGTATATTTATACAGTTTTCCATCGACGGTGAAGATGCGGGCCGGCAGGGCCCGCTCGTGCGTCGCCCCTGACGAGGCCCGCCGGAATGCCGCGTAAGGCGCCGATATATTCGGAAACGCCCATCCAGACAAGCACTTGCTACCATGCGCGCGATACCTACGGGGAACTCTGACCATGAGTCGCGTTATCAGGGTGCTGTTTCTGGCGTCGCTGCTCAGTCTGCAAGGCTGTGCCTCCTCGATCGAGACCTTTGCCACCGGGTTCGTGGCCGGCACGGTAGCCGGGGTGACGGCACTGACCTGCGCCGTCATTTGTCACTGAGCGGGTCATCCGGATACGCACCTTCGTGCGTATCGTCAGTCCCCGCCTCCCCGCCCATCACCGCGCGCTTGCGCCGCACGTGATACGCGGTCAACAGGCCGTGCGCGACCATATCGAGCGCCGGCTTCACGAGCCCGTTCTTGTCGGTCCACACCTTCGGCGTCAGTGCACCGCTCAATGCGACGCTATCCGCATCGCTCAAAGCCAGCAACCCGGCCTGCACTTCATCGTCGAACGCAATCACGTTGACGAACAGCGTATCGCCGTCGCCCGTAGTCGCACGCACCTTGCACGTCACGAAACGCCGGCCGTTCTGTCCAGTGCGGATCTGGGCCTCGCCGTACAGCCGCCCGCCTACCAGTCCATCGATCATCTCATCCGCTCCTGTTCATTGGGCACGCGAGGCCTTGGCGCCTCGCGGGAGCCGTATGATCCCACGAGCGGATGAGCGGCCCGCTTTAAAACGCGCTCTTCACCACGCCGCCATCCGCGCGCAACGCAGCGCCCGTGGTGGCCGACGCCAGCGGACTCGCCACATAGGCCACCAGCGAAGCCACTTCCTCGGTCGTGCTGAAACGCTTGATCAGCGAAGTTGGGCGAACCTTCTCGAAGAATTCCTTCTCAACCTGTTCGAACGATTTGCCATCGGCCTTCGCCAGGCTGTCGACGAAGTCGCCCACGCCGCGCGATCTGGTCGGCCCCGGCAGCACGCTATTGACGGTAATGCCGGTGCCCGCAACCGACTCGGCAATCCCGCGCGCCACTGCAATCTGCGCGGTTTTCGTCATCCCGTAGTGAACCATCTCAGCGGGAATCTGGATCGCGCTTTCGCTCGAAATGAAGATGATGCGCCCCCAGTTGGCACGCTTCATGGCAGGCAGAAACAGCCGCGCAAGACGCACGCCGCTCAGCACGTTCACATCGAAAAAGCGCATCCAGTCCTCATCAGGAATGTCTTCAAACGGCTTGGGCTCGAAAATGCCCAGGTTGTTGACGAGAATTTCCACGTCCGGATAGCGCCGCGCGAGTTCGTTAGCCACCGCGGCTTGGCTCAGATCGCCCGCGAATCCCAATACGTCCGCGCCGGTGCCCGACTTCAGTTGCGCCACCACCTCGTCCACGGCTTCCTGCTTACGGCCGTTGACGATTACGCGCGCGCCTTCCTGCGCCAGGGTCCTGGCAATCGCGAGACCGATGCCCGCGGTGCTGCCGCTGACCAGCGCCAGCTTGTCTTTCAGTTGCAGATCCATGCTCGTTCCTCTCAGTAGGTGAATGACGCCTGCGGACACAGAGCGGCAGGCGTCCAAAGCGTGACGGGATCAGCCCGCGTCAAATTTACAGCAAGCCGCCGCCGTCGACATCGACCACCGCGCCGGTCATGAAACCGTTGCTCATCAGCAGCCAGTAGGCTTGCGCCAGATCGCCGGTCTGGCCGACCCGGCCGACCGGCAGGCCGCTGCCGGCTCGCGCGGCCATCGCCTTGCGGTCGGCCTCCGGCATCTCGCCCCACATGCCCGTTTCAACCATGCCCGGGCTCACCACGTTCACACGCACGGGGGCCAGTTCCTTCGCGAGCGTCTTGCCCATGATTTCGATGGCGGCATTCATGGTCGCCTTGACGAGCGCACCCGGCACCGCCTTGCGTGCGAGCAGCCCCGAGGTCAGCGTGATCGAGCCGGTCTTCGCGATGTAGCGCGCCGCCTGCTTCGCGGCGCGCAACTGCCCGAAGACTTTCACGTCGAACGCGTCTTTGGCGGCGGTCACGTCCAGCTCGGCAAGTCTGGAAGACCCGATGACCGGCCCGGACGTGACCACCAGATGATCGAGCGCGCCCAGCTTGCTGAAAAAGCGCTCCACGGCGGTTTCGTCGGTGATATCCAGTTGCGCCGTTTCGATGTGCTTCGGCCAATCTCCAGGTGCTGCGCGGCGCCCCACTGCGATGACACGGGCGCCCTCGGCCGCCGCGCGTTCCGCCACTGCGCGGCCAATGCCTGACAAGCCGCCGATCACCACCACCGTTTCGTGCTTCATGTTTGTCCCCTTGCGAGATTGACGATGAGGGGATTCTGATTGCGTGTTGCCCGTTTGATAATTGGCGTAGCATTTGAATAACTTTCAAATCTATGCAGACAATGAATGGCAACCGACCGGCTCGGCGACATGCAGTTATTCGTGGAAGCGGCGGCGCTCGGCAGCCTGTCGGCGGCCGGCCGCAAGCTGGGCCTCTCGCCTGCCGCCGCCAGTGCGCGGCTCCTCAAGCTCGAGGCGGCGCTGCATGCGCGTCTGTTCGAGCGCACTACACGCCAGTTGCGCGTCACCGATGAGGGGCGGTTGTACCTGCAGCATTGCCGCATCGCGCTGCAAGCCATCGAAGACGCCGAAGCCGCACTGCAAGCCGGACAAAACCAGGTGCGCGGCAAGGTGCGCATCTCGGCGACCTCGGATTTCGGCCGCAACCTGCTGTACCGGTGGCTCGATGAGTTCAGCAAGCAGCATCCGGAGGTGAGCTATGCGCTGACGTTATCGGATTCGGTGTCGAACCTGCTACAGGAGGACATCGATCTGGCCATCCGCTTCGGCCTGCCGCTCGACAGTACGCTGGTCGCCCGCCGCCTCGCGCCGAACCGGCGCGTGCTGTGCGCTTCACCGGACTATCTGGCGCAACACGGCGAACCGAAAACGCCCGCCGATCTCGCGAACCACCGTTTCGTCGTGCTGGTAACGGCGGCCGGGCCGCTGAATGAATTCCACTTCGCGCAAGACGCCGAACGCGTGACGTATACCGTGCCCACCGAGCAGGTCTGGGAGACCAACGACGGCGCGCTGACGCGGGCGTGGGCGCTGGCCGGCCACGGTATCGCGCACAAGTCGATCTGGGATATTGCCGGCGATGTGCGCGACGGCGCACTGACCATCCTGCTGCCGGACTGGAGCACCAGCGAAGCCGGCGTGCACGCGCTGTTCCACGGCAACCGCTACATGGCGCCACGCGTGCGGGCGCTGCTGGATTTTCTGATTGAGCGCTTCGCCCAGGCGACCGAGGAATTGCTCGGCGATCCCGGGTATCTGCCGGAGCGGCTGCAGCAGGACCTGACTCGCGCGCGGTAGCCGTTCGCGGCGTCGCGCTACGCAAGGACCTTCACGCACCGTCACCTCAACGCGCACCGCTCCCGCCCGCAGTAGCCGCCTCGAAAATATCCCGCAGCCACTGCGCAAACACCCGCACGCGCGACGACAACTGGCGGTTTTGCGGATACAGCACGGAAACGGGCATGGACGGCGGCGGGAAGTCCTGCAAGATGACCTTCAGGCGCCCCGCCTTCAGTTCCTCCGCGATGCGATAACGCGGCACCTGCACCATGCCCAGACCCGCCACGGCTGACCCGGTGTAAAGATCCGCGCCCGATACGGACACCACCGCATCGAGAACCATCGTACTCACCCGCCCGTCGACGGTGAATTCGAGCGGCACCGCCTTGCCCGTCGCGGTGGACAGGTAGTTGACCGCGCGGTGCACAGACAACGCGGCCAGATCACCCGGCTCGCCGTACCTCGCCAGATAGTCTGGACTCGCCACCGTCACCTGCTCGAGCTGCGCGACCCGCCGCCCCACTATCGACGAATCCTGCAAGGTGCCCGCCCGCAATACGCAATCGACGCCTTCGCGCACCAGGTCGACCAGCCGGTCGTCTTCGCCCAGGTGCAGTTCGATCTGCGGAAACTGCGCCAGAAACGCCGGCAGCGCCGGCACGACGAAATGACGTGCGAGCGTGCCCTGCAGGTTTGCCCGCAACAAGCCCTTGGGCGCGGTGTTCCTGAACGACGCTTCCGCCTCTTCCAGATCGGCGATCAGCCGCACGCAACGGCGATAGTAAGCCTCGCCGTCGTGGGTCAGGCGCACGGTGCGGGTGGTGCGCTCGAGCAGTCGGGTGCCGAGCCGCTGCTCCATGCGCTTGAGCAGATTGGTGACCGTGGCACGCGGAATCTGCAGATCGTCGGACGCCTGCGTAAAGCTTTGGCGCTCCGCGATGCGCACGAAGACGCGCATTTCCTCAAAGCGATCCATCGCCGCCGCTCCCAGTCATTGTTAAAGTGAATGGAACGATGATACCAACTTCCGTGTAATGATCCAGACAATGGAATGATCCATGATTCACCTCACTGACTCACAGCACTGAGCCACACCACTGAGTCACCACGCCGAACTCCCACTCTGAGGAAACGAATCATGAACAACGCCAACAACAACCAGGTTGCTATCGTCACGGGCGCCTCGCGCGGCATTGGCGCAGCGGTCGCGAGGCGCCTTGCAAGCGATGGCTTCGCCGTTGCCATCAACTACGCCTCGAGCTCCAAAGAAGCGGACGCGCTGGTCGCCGAACTGAAAGCAGGCGGCGCTCGAGCGATCGCAGTAAAAGCCGACGTCTCAAAGGCGGACGAAGTGCGCCGCATGTTCGAGACCACCGAAGCGCAGCTCGGCAAGGTAGACGTCCTCGTGAACAACGCGGGCGTGCTGAAGACGGTGCCGCTTGCCGACACCAGCGACGCACTGTTCGATCAGACCTTCGACATCAACGTGCGCGGCACCTTCAATACGTTGCGCGAAGCTGCTGCACGCCTGAACCAGGGCGGCCGCATCGTCAATTTTTCGAGCACGACGCTCGCGCTGAACATGCCCGGCTACGCGGTCTACAACGCAACCAAAGCGGCCGTCGAAGCATTCACGCACGTGTTCGCCAAGGAACTGCGTGGCCGCAACATCACCGTGAATGCCGTGGCGCCGGGTCCGATTGCGACTTCGCTGTTCCTCGACGGCAAGACGGAAGAACAGATCCAGACCTTCGCGAAGATGCCGCCGCTGCAACGCCTCGGCCAGCCGGACGATATTGCATCGGTCGTATCGTTCCTCGCCGGTCCCGACGCGGGCTGGGTCAATGGGCAGATTCTGCGCGCCAACGGTGGCGTCGCCTGAACCGCCCCACTACCTGACTAAAAACCCATACGGAGAAAGATCATGCAAAACGTCATTCTGGTTTCCCAGGCTACATAGGATCTCATCCGGTTTATCCCCGGCAGCACAAGCGAACCTTCGGTTCGCCGCCTGTCCTTCCGCCCCATGAATGGGAGGATTGCCGGCTCACTTGTTCAACCCAACGGCGAGCGCCCGTGCCATGATGGGACATGAACCCTGAGCGGCGCGAGCCTCTCCCCCAACCCCACCGAGGCACTGGAGTTGTCAATGACTGACCGCGAGACGCTGCATCCGTTGCGCCCTTTCCTCAAGAACTACGTGTGGGAGCATGGTCGAATCGGCACGCGCTATCTCGACTGCAGCGACGGCGAGATCAAGTTCGACGACGGCAAGAAGTCACGTTTCGCCGCCGAAAAGTATATCTATGTACCGCTCGGCAAGGACGCCGTCGCCGATGCGCAGGCCGAAGGTCCGGCGATCCAGGAGGCGGCCCTTGCCCGCTTCCTGCGCGCGGCCCAGATGGGCAAGCCGGAGGAAGCCGGCTCGGCGGCCGACGTCCAGCGCGCAGCGCAAGACTGCATGGAGCTGGCCGTTTTCAGCGCCTACCAGCAGGATGCGCAGGAGGCACAGGCCCGCTATGCGCAGGAGGCCATGTTCGACGACGAGATCCGCGCCGCGGTGGTCAGCGATATCCGGCGCATGTATGCCGGCATGCGCGAACACCTCGCGCTGTACGACTTCACGGTGCTGTACGGGCTGCCAGCGCCGCTCGTCTTCAGCGAGATGCCCTTCATCGACTGGCGGGTGCGGGTCAAGCCCGCGCTGCCGCTCGTGTCGCTGCCACTGGGACCTTACTGTCTGCTGGTAGGGACACCGTCGGGTCGCACCAGCCGTGTTGCACCGGTGGCCTGGAAGACGGCTGTGTCGATGGGCTCGTTGAAGGACCATAACCGTCTGATGGTCGAACGCGCGCGCCTGTGGCTGGTGGCGACGTCCGATGATCAGCTCGTGGCGGTGCAAGAGCGGTTTCGCCCGGCGAAGCCGGATGAGGCCGACGGGCAGGCGTAGGAATGAGGCGCCGCTCACCACGGCGGCTGAAAGTGGCCGAAAGTGGCATGCAGCGGCTCAAGGTGGCCGAAGTCGGCGAAGGGCCGCCGAGGCCCGCCGAAGGCCGCCTTTTTTCGCGCACGGTACACTAGCCGCGAAAATTCCGGGAACCTCTCTTGGCCAAAGTATCCACGATCCGCGACGTCGCCGAATTAGCCAACGTGTCCAAGGCGACCGTCTCGCGTTACCTCAACGGCACGCTCACGCTGCCGGCGGAAACGAAGAAGCGCGTCGACGACGCCGTGATCGCCCTCAACTATCGGCAGAACAGTCTCGCACGGCGCCTGAGCATCGGCAGCAGCGAGACCATCGGCCTTGCCATGCCCGATGTGGCCAACCCGTTCTTCGGCGAACTCGCCGACGCGGTCGAGGAAGCGGCCTCCGAAGGCGGCTTCGGTCTGTCGCTGTGTATCACGCGCAACCGGCTCGAACGCGAAGCGCTCTATCTGAGCTGGCTCGACACCCAGCATCTCGACGGCCTGATCTTCGCCACCAACCGCCCCGACGACGGCTCGCTCAAGAAGCTGATCGGCGAGCGCAGCAACATCGTGCTGATCGATGAGGACGTGCCGGGCGTCGACGTGCCGAAAGTCTTCGTCGAAAACGCCGAGGGCGGCTATCTGGCCACCCGTCATCTGATCGACGCCGGCCATACGCGAATCGCCCACGTCACGGGGCCGGAAACGCTCTTCACCGTGCGCGAGCGCCTCGAAGGCTACCGGCGGGCGCTCGACGAGGCCGGCATCCCGTTCGACGCGTCGCTCGTGCTGTTCGGCGCCTATGACCGCCGCTTCGGCCAGGTGGCCGCAGCCGAACTGATCGCGCGCGAGGCCGCCCCCACCGCCGTGTTCGCCGGCAGCGATTACCTCGCGGTCGGCATGCTGGAAACGCTGCGCGATCGGGGTCTGGACGTGCCGGGCGATATGTCGATTGTCGGCTTCGACGACATGGAGTTCGCCAGCCTGCTGATGCCGCCCATCACCACGCTCAGGCAGTCGGCACGCGAGTTGGGCCGCGCCGGGGTCGCGATCCTGCTGGCCATGCTTGCCGGTGACAGCACCGGTGCCGACGACGCGCTAGCCGCGGCCGCCGCGCCGGGCAAGCCGGTGCACCGCCTGCCGGTGTGCCTGATCGAGCGCGCGTCCGTGGCGCCGCCGCGCAAGCGGTAGGCGCCCCCCACCGCCACCACATTCCCCGTACTTTCCCGTAGTCTTTATTGAAACGGTTGACATCCCAATACTCGCCACTTAACTTTAATAAACCGGTTTACAAGAAGGCGGGCGCAATGTCGGTTGCGTCCTTGAAAGTCTTTTCCACTCCCGGAGCGGCGCCTTCCTGAGCGCGGCTCCGTCTACTCAGAAAAGGGATTTCGATGAACGCAGCACATCCTTTGCGCCGGCTCGCCGTCACCCTGCTCGCGCTGTCGATGCTCGGCGCCGCCGCTTCCGCCAGCGCCGCGGACAAAAAGAAGATTGCCCTCGTGCAGATCAACCAGGAGGCCCTCTTCTTCACGCAGATGGATCAGGGCGCGCAGGCCGCCGCGAAAGCGGCCGGCGTCAATCTCGAGATCTACAACTCGAACAACGATCCGAACGCGCAAAACAACGCGATCGAGACGTATATCCAGCAGAAGGTCGACGCGATCCTCGTAGTCGCCATCGACGTCAACGGCATCAAGCCCGCCATCAGCGAAGCGAAGAAGGCCGGCATTCCGGTCATCACCATCGACGCCATCGTCAACGGCGACAATGCGGTGCAGGTTGGCGTGGACAACAAGAAGGTGGGCGTGGACATCGGTAAATACACGGCGAACACCATCAACAAGAATCTGGGCGGCAAAGCGCAGATCGGCGTAGTAGGCGCGCTGAACTCGTTCATCCAGAACGTGCGTCTCGACGGCTTCAAGGAAGGCGTCGCGAGCGCGCCGGGTGCCAAGATCGTGGCCACCGTGGACGGTCAAAACGTTCAGGATCAGGCGCAAACTGCAGCCGAAAACCTGATTTCGGGCAATCCCAATCTGCAGGTCGTCTACGCAACCGGCGAGCCCGCGCTGATCGGCCTCGTGGCAGCGGCCCTCTCGCAAGGCAGCACCGATCACCTGAAAATCGTCGGCTGGGATCTGAGCGCGCAGGCCATCAAGGGCATTGACGCGGGCTTCGTCACCGCCGTCGTGCAGCAGGATCCGGAAGGCGAAGGCAAGGCGGCCGTGGGCGCCGCGCTCAAACTGATCGCGAAGCAACCGGTCGAAAAGAACATCTCGGTACCCGTCACAATCGTGACGAAGGCGAATGTGGACAAATATCGCGCTATCTTCAAGTAAGCAGCGGGTGCAGGTCCTGGGGGCGCGGCCCGGTTTGCGCCGGGCGTCCGTCGCTCCCTTCGTCAAACCTTCAGCAAGCCGGCATGCGGATTGCCAGGAGCCACCGGTCACCGGTCGGCCGGCCCGCTGGTCCGCCGGTCGAGGAAACGCAGATGAACAGCGATGCAATCCCTCCACGCGTACGCATGGAGAACATCACCAAGAGCTACGGCGCCGTCCAGTCGTTGCGCGGGGTGAATCTGGAAGTGGCCCCCGGTGAAGTGCTGGGTCTCGTCGGCGACAATGGCGCGGGCAAGTCCACGGTGTCCAAGGTGCTGGCGGGCGCGGTGATTCCCGACAGCGGCAGCATCGAAATCGACGGTAAGCCGGTGCGCTTCGAGGACCCCGGCGACGCCCGCGCGCATCGCATCGAAATGGTCTATCAGGACCTGTCGCTGTGCGATACCGTCGATGTAGCCGGCAACCTGTTTCTGGGCCGCGAGCCAATGCGGCGCGTGCTCGGCGTCCCGATGCTCGATCACGCGAAGATGCATCACGATGCGCGCGACATGCTCAACGGGCTCGGCATCCGTATCCCGAACACGCGGCTCGATGTCGAGAATCTCTCAGGCGGTCAGCGGCAGGCCATAGCGATTTCGCGCGCGGTCTCCTTCGATCCGAAAGTGCTCATCATGGACGAGCCGACCGCGGCACTGGCCGTAGCGGAAGTCGAAGCGGTGCTCGAACTGGTCCATACGATCAGCCAGCGCGGTGTCAGCGTGATTCTGATCAGCCATCGCCTGCAGGACCTGTTTCTCGTCTGCGACCGCATCAGCGTGATGTACGAAGGCCAGAACGTGGCGGACCGCAAGATTGGCGAAACGAATCTCGAAGAGATCGTCGATCTGATCGTCGGACGTAAATTCAAGGCGCGCTCGGCGCGGGCTCTCGCGGAGGACTGATCGTGGAAATCGCCATGCCCAAGGAAAAGGACCAGAACGCGCCGCGCCGGTCGCTGCAGCATCTGTTCGGCGGCAATGCGGGCGTCGCCAGCATCGCGGTGTTCTTCGTATGCTGCGCGGTGGCCTTCAGCCTCGCCACCAATACGTTTCTCACCACCGGCAACCTGCTGAACGTGTTGCGCCAGAGCGCCCCACTCCTGATCGTCGCGACCGCCATGACGCTCGTGATCACCACCGGCGGCATCGACCTGTCGATCGGCTCGACCCTCGCGCTAGTGGGCGCACTCGCCGCCATCGCGCTGCATGCGGGTGCTTCGGACACCGTCGTACTGATCGGCGGCATCCTGCTCGGTGCGTTGATCGGCGCGATCAACGGCTACTTCATCGCATGGGCCGGCATGCCGGCCTTCATCGTGACGCTCGGCACCTTGTCGGTCGTGCGCGGTCTTGCGCTGCTCATCACGCAAGGCTACTCGGTGCCGGTCGAAAACGACGGCTGGTTCGTGCAACTCGGCCGCGGACATCTGCTCGGCGTGCCGATGCCCGCGGTCATCGCCATCGCCACGCTGTTCGCCGGCTGGTTCGCGCTGCGTCATATGCGCTTCGGGCGTTACGTGGTCGGTATCGGCACCAATGCCGAAGGCGTACGGCGCGCGGGCGTCAATGTGCGCATCGTCACGTTGAAAGTCTACATTCTGAGCGGCGCCGCGGCGGGCCTCGCCGGACTCATCACCACCGCGCGGCTCGGCAGTGGTTCGTCGAATCAGGGCGTCGGCTTCGAGCTCGCAGTGATCGCCGCCGTCGTGCTCGGCAGCACAAACCTGTTCGGCGGGCGCGGCACCATTCTCGGCACGCTGCTCGGCGCGCTGACCATCGCCGTGCTCGGCAATGGGCTGATCCTGATCCACGTGTCGCCGTTCTATACGCAGATCATCCAGGGCGCGATCATGCTGCTCGCCATCTGGCTGAACACGCGCATCTTCTCCCCGCAACGCGGCCGGAAGGGTTGAGCGATGACGTCGATCTTCCGTCACGCTTCGCCCCTGCCGGTCGGCGTGGACAGCGGCCATGTGATGACCGTGCTCGGGCCGCTGCCGGTCGAGCAGATGGGCGTGACGCTGATGCACGAGCACATCCTGCTGGATGCCTCCGGCAAGTGGGTCCCGCCTGCGTGCTGTGGCGACCGCGATATCGGCGAACAGAAAGTGCACATTGGCATTCTCGGCGCACTGCGCATGAATCCGCTGATGAACCGCGACAACTGCCAGTTGTTCGATGTCGAAGCCGCGATTGAGGAGCTAATGCGCTTTCGTGAACTCGGCGGCCAAACCGTTGTGGACCCAACCAATCTCGGCATCGGCCGCGACCCCGCCGCGTTGCAGAAAATCGCGCGGCGCACGGGCCTGAGCATTGTGATGTCCACGGGCTTCTATCTGGAGCCGACGCACCCCCGCTACGTCAGCGAGCGATCGATCGACGATCTGGCCGCGCAACTGATTTTCGAAGTCGGTGGCGCGGATGAAAAGCCCGAGGTGGTGGCCGGATTGATTGGCGAAATCGGCGTATCGGCAGCCTTCACGGCCAACGAAGAGAAGTCGCTGCGGGCCGCGGCGCGCGCCAGCGCGGCCACCCGCGTGCCGCTGTCGGTCCACCTGCCCGGCTGGGTGCGGCACGGACACCGTGTGCTGGATATCGTCGAGGAAGAAGGTGCCGATCTGAATCACACGGTGCTCTGCCACATGAACCCGAGCCATATGGACAAGGAATACCAGCATGCGCTGGCACGCCGCGGGGCCTGGCTCGAGTACGACATGATCGGCATGGACTACTACTACGCCGACGAGGATGCGCAGTCGCCATCGGACGAAGAGAACGCACGCGCCATCAAGGCGCTGATCGATGCCGGTTTCATCGACCGCGTGCTGATGTCGCAAGACGTGTTTCTCAAGACCATGCTGACCCGCTACGGCGGCCATGGCTACGGCTACATCCTCAAGTACTTCGTCCCGCGGCTGCGACGCCACGGTGTAACGAACCCGCAAATCGAAACACTGATGATCGCCAATCCGGCGAAGGTCTTTTCACGGCAACGCTAAGCGTGTGTGGGCATGTTCCATCGCCACTCTTTTGCGTTTGCCCACTGCACGGTAAACCGGTTTAACGCCGCGTGTGCCGCCGCCGACACGGCGGCTCGCGCGCCTCACAGGAGATTCGCATGACCCGATCCGCTCATTCCGCTCATTCGGTATTGCTTGCGGGTGAAAGCTGGACCAGCACTTCGACGCACATCAAAGGCTTCGACCAGTTTCCGACGGTGACGTATCACAACGGCGCCAGGCTGTTCCTCGATGCGCTGAAAGACAGCCCTTACGCCATTACGCATATGCCGAGCCACGAAGCGCAGGAAGCGTTTCCGACGACGCTCGAAGGCCTGCTTGCGTATGACGCGATTATTCTGTCCGACATCGGCGCCAATACCTTGCTGTTGCACCCCGATACCTGGGCCAAAAGCCAGCGCACGCCGAACCGCCTGAAGCTGTTGCGCGAGTATGTGGCGGCCGGCCGCGGCCTGATGATGATCGGCGGCTACCTGAGCTTTCAGGGCATCAACGGCAGCGCGCGGTTTCGCGGCACGCCCGTGGAAGAGGTGCTGCCGGTGACCTGCCTGCCCTACGACGACCGCGTTGAAGTGCCCGAAGGATTCACGCCGCAGGTGGTCGCCTCGCATCCGCTGGTCGACGGACTCGGCACCGCGTGGCCGCATCTGCTCGGCTACAACGAAGTGCAGTTGAAACCCGGCGCCACGCTCATCGCAACCGTTCCGGAGACGGGGCACCCGCTGCTCGTCGCCGGTGTGTATGGCAAGGGCCGCACGCTCGCGTGGACCAGCGACATGTCGCATCACTGGCTGCCGCCGGAATTCTCCGATTGGGACGGCAATGCGCGACTGTGGCTGAACTGTCTCGACTGGCTCACCTCGGCCGCGCAATAGCCGCCATAATCACAAAAGGCCCTTGATGCCCGCGCTCGACCCCATCGAACTGACTCGCAAGCTGGTTGCCTTCGACACGATCAACCCGCCTGGCGACGAAGAATGGTGCGCACGATACCTGACGCAGACCCTCAGTGCTGCGGGCTTCGACGTGAACCTGCAGCGTTTCGGCGAGCGGCGCTTCAATCTGGTCGCAAAGCTCGCGGGGTCTAAAGGCGCGGCGCCGCTCGGTTTCACCGGCCACCTCGACACCGTCCCGCTCGGCACGGCTGCATGGAGACACCATCCGCATACCGGCGAAGTGAGCGACGGGCGCCTTTACGGGCGCGGGTCCAGCGACATGAAGGCCGGGATCGCGGCGTTCATCGTCGCGTGCATGCCGATGGTCGAAGCGTTGCGTGCGAGCACAGGTCTGCAACTGATCCTGACGGGTGGCGAAGAAACCGGTTGCGATGGCGCAGGCGCGCTGACGTGTGCCGAGCCTGCCTTGCTCGAGCCGTTGGGCGCGTTGATCCTCGGCGAGCCGACCAGCAACCGCGTAGTGGTCGGGCATAAGGGTGCGCTTTGGCTGCGCGGCATCGCACACGGCGTGACGGCGCACGGCGCGATGCCGCACGAGGGCGTCAACGCAATTTATAAGGTGGCCGAAGCGCTGCGCAAGATCCAGCAGTTCGAAGTCGGCGCGGCACACCCGGTGATGGGCGCGCCGACGCTGAATGTCGGCACGATTCAGGGCGGTCTGAACATCAATTCGGTCCCCGATCGCGCCGAGTTTTCGATCGACATGCGCACGGTTCCAGGTATCCAGCACGCATGCGTCACGGGCCGCTTGCGCGACCATCTCGGCGATATCGAACTCGCGCCGGTGATCGATTTGCCGCCCGTCTACTCGGATCCTGAGAATTCGTGGATTGCCCGCGTGACCGAACTTGCCCGCGCGCGCGGCGGCGCTTCGGCCGCTCCACGTACGGTGCAGTTTTTCACCGACGCCGCCGTGCTCGCGCCGGCCACCGGCCATCCGCCAACCCTCATTCTCGGCCCGGGCGAGCCGGAGATGGCGCACAAGACCGATGAGTACTGCCGTGTGGATCGCCTTGTCGAAGCGGTCGATCTGTATCGCGAGATTCTGACCGACTGGGTCGCACGATGAGCGCGACCCGTGCGCAAAGCGAAACCACCGACCCCGCCCTGCGCGTCTGCGTGGTCGGCAATGCGGCAATCGATCTGAGCTTGCATGTCGAGCATCTGCCGCTGGCCGGCGAAACCTCGCTCGCTTTAGAGACCGTGTCCGACTTCGGCGGCAAGGGCGCCAATCAGGCCGTGGCCGCAGCGCGCGCGGGCGCCTCGACGCAACTGTTCGCCGCGGTCGGCGACGACGCAGACGGAGCGCGTCTGATCGCTCAGCTAAACGCCGAAGGCATCGATACGCGGTATGTGATGCGCGTGCCCTGCCCGACCGATCTGTCCATGGTCACCGTCGATGCCCACGGTGAAAACACCATCGTCACGCGCAACGAAGCCGCCGCGCGCTATCGCCCCGAGCCGCGCATCCTGCTCGATGCCACCCGCGCCGGTGACTGGATCGCGCTACAAGGCAATCTGAGCGCGGACGTCACAGCCGACGTCTTGCGCACAGCGCGGCTTGGCGCACGCCGCGCGCTGCTCAATCCCGGCCCCGTGCGTTTCGATTGCGTGCCCTTGCTGGCGGACGTCGATGTGCTCGTGGTCAACCGCGTCGAAGCGGCAGCGCTGAGCGCGCTGAATGAGCCATCGGACGCAGCCGCCGCGCTGCATCGAGCGGGCGCGCGCGATGTCTGCGTAACGCTCGGCGCGGATGGTGTGCTCTGGTGCAACGACCGCGGTACGCAGCACCTTGCAGCGGTGCGCGCCGCCGCCGTCGATACGGTCGGCGCAGGGGACGCCTTTTGCGGCACCCTGCTCGCCGCGCTGGCGCAACAGCTGGCGATGCCGCTCGCACTGCGCTGGGCCCAGGCGGTGGCCGCCTACACCGTCACACGACGCGGCGCGCAGGCCAGCTTTCCCGACCGCGCCATGTTGCGCGATTTACTGCAAGCGTCAGTCCCTCCCTCTCAGGCAGGTTGAATCGATATGGAAACTTCTTCGGGTGTTGGCCGTGGACGCCTCGACTGCGTCCAGCAGATTTTTGGACGCTCCCGCGGTGTCGTGATCGGCGTGATTCACTGCCCGGCGTTCCCCGGCTCACCGCGCTATCAGGGCGCGGCGAGCGAAGCGCTGTACGCATCGGCGCGCGCCGATGCGATTGCGTATGCGAGTGGCGGCGTCGATGGCCTGATCATCGAGAATCACGGCGACGTGCCGTTCTCGAAGCCGGACGACATCGGGCATGAAACCTCGGCGTTCATGGCGGTGACGGCGGATCGCATCGGGCGGGAAACCGGCTTGCCGATCGGCATCAACGTGCTCGCGAATGCAGCGATTCCGGCGCTGGCGATCGCGGCAGCGAGCCAGGCGGCGTTCGTGCGCGTCAATCAGTGGGCCAATGCGTATGTCGCGAACGAAGGGCTCATAGAAGGCGCGGCGGCCAGCGCGTTGCGTTACCGGGCCCGCCTGCGCGCCGACGGCATCAGCGTCTTCGCGGATGCACACGTCAAGCACGGCGCGCACGCGATCGTCGCGGACCGCGCGCTGGAAGAACTGGTGCGCGACGTCGAGTTCTTCGATGCCGACGCGATCATCGCGACCGGCCAGCGCACCGGCGACGCCGCCAGCCCCGACTATCTGCGACAGATCCGCGCCGCGACGACCTTGCCGTTGCTGGTCGGCAGCGGCTGCACCGAGCGTAATGTCGCGGAGATTCTGTCGATCGTCGACGGCGTGATCGTTGCGAGTTCGCTGAAAGTGGGGGGCGTGTGGTGGAATCCTGTGGATGAAGCAAAAGTGCGCGCGTTCATGCAAGCGGCGCGTTAGTACCCAAGCCATCCGAACCATCCGGACCGGCCATCTGCTCGACCAGGCAGTCGGCCAGCACCCAGCGCGCCGTGCCGAGGCTACGACAGGACAAAAGCGACGGCAGCGCCTGGCACAAAGCTCGATTGCGCAGTACCGGGCAAGCGTCTATCTTAGGAACTGACGGTCACCCCATCGGCGCGCTGTGCGCCCGTGACAGCCACCTCGCCCTGCCAGCGTCCGATTCCGGCGGCATTCGCATGATCTATCCGGCGCATCGCCGGGTGCCCGCCGCACTGCACGGAGTACTTCATGATCACGCTCTATTCGTACCCGGGCTTGTATGGGCTTGAAGACAACAACCCCTACGGGCAGAAAGTATTCGCCTTTCTGCGTCTATGCGGATTGCCTTTCGATCATCGCCATACCCTCGATGCGAAAGCGGCGCCGCGCGCGCAGTTGCCCTATCTCGTCGACGAGGAAAAAACGATCGGGGACAGCGACGCGATCATCGCGCATCTCAAGCAGAAGTACGCCTCACCCATCGACGATGAACTCACGCATCCGCAGCGCGATCTCGATCTGCTGATCCGCCGCACGCTGGACGATCTCTATTGGGTGATGTCGTACTCGCGCTGGGCCGATCCGCGCTACTGGCCCACCTTCAAGGACGCGATCCTGACGACGCATCCCGGCGTCACCGCAGAAGCGCTCGATGGAGCGAGAAAATATAACTTCGAGCGTTATCACTATCAGGGTATCGGCCGCTTCGAGGCGCAGGACGTGTATGCGCGGGGCGTCGCCGATCTGCAGGTGTTGTCGAATCTGATCGACGATGACGCCTTCCTGTTCGGTGCGGAACCGTCCAGCACCGACGCCAGTGTGTATGGCTTTGTTTCCAACATCTACTTCTACGACATCGATACGCCGCTCAAGCAATTTGTCCTGTCACAGGCAAATCTGGTGCGGCACTGCAAAGCGGTACGGGCCGCTGTAAACGGAGCAGTGGCCACGTAATCACCCAGGCAGGACCGTGCTGTAATCCACGCATGCGACCACAGCACTCATCCGGTCCCTGGCAACAATCGGCCGGCCACGATCAGAAAACTGACTGGGCCGCGCACACCGCACGCTTTGCCAGATCACGACCGCGTCCTGCGTCTGCGGCCCATAACCCAGTTCGGACGGCTCGTAATCCAGCGTCCCCGCGAACCAGCGCGTCAACGCCGTGGAGGCGTCGAACACGTGCCCGGACACCGGATTGTCATAGACGATAAACACATGCTCGATCGCACCGCTCGCGAGCCCCGACTCGATGTTGCGCAACATCGTGGCGACGAGCGCGGTGTCGAACGGGTTGTAGAGAAACACCACCAGCCTGCGCCCCATCAACACGAGGTCGCTCACGTTGGCCTCGACCGCGTGCATCGTGGGACGCTCTGGAAAGCGCCGCGCTATGGTCAGTGCGTTCTGGTTGGCAATGCGCACCAGTTCGGCGCTGATGTCGTAGCCGAGAATCGCCTCAAAGGCGAACTCCGACGCGACGATCATCGCGCGGCCCTTGCCGCAGCCGATGTCCATGAAGGTGTAGCCGCTCGTATCGCCCAGCGCCTGAAGCGCACGCCTCACGATGCTGGGCTGCGACCCCATGTACGGATTGAGCTGGCTCACGAGACTCGCATCGGCATCGCGCTGGAGCTGCCCGGCATCCACAATGCCGCTGGTATCGGTGCCGTAGAGCAGATCGATCGGGTGACGCCGGAAGCAACCCAGATACACGGCGCGCAACACCGGCACGCGAATGCCGATGCGGCGTACCCATGGCACGAACAGCGCCCGCTGCGCGGGCTCCGGCAAGCGGGCCACCGCGGCCAGCAAGGGCTGCTTTAACTTGCGCCTCAGTCGGGTCCGCACGCTGACGCGTTTCGGAAGCCACATGAGATAAGTTCGTCCCGGGTCGTGGAGGAAATCGACGGATCAAAGTCCGCTCATCTTGACCGCGCAACCCGTGACATTTGCGCCATAGCTTCGCCGTTGTGCGACAAGGCCTCAATCAAGCCTCAAGCACGCCGCACCCGCGTCGCGACACCCGCCGCTACTTCCCCTCTGTCACGCGCATCTGTTGCGCGACGGCCTTGTAATCGTAGGTCGGGTAGAACTCGGTGCGATAGCCGCCCCACGCGGTGTTTTCGATCGCGCGGTTGACTTCGCGCAGGCGGCTCGCCGGCACGCGCAAGGTCACGACCTGGCCAATGCCCATCATCACGTACCACGACACGACCTCGATACCGGGCGGCGGAAAGGCTTTGAAGAAACCCTGCGAGCGCAATTCGTCATTGATTTTCGGCAACGGTTTCGATTCGTCGTGGCGCAGACAAATGGTCAGCAGGAAGGTATCGTCACCGGCAGGCGCCGGCGTGCTGGCCGACGCGCCTGGCGTCACAGGACCGACAGTGCCAGTGGAGGTGGCAGCAAGCGGCGCCGGATCCGCACTCCACGCCTCTGCAGACATACCCAGCACAGCAGCCGTCAGCACGGTACGCAACAGCCCACGACAGATTTGCATTGTTGACATCGATTACCTCCACGTCGAAAGGCGGACACGCCACGCCGTGTCCAGGCCACGCAAGCCTAGCAATATTTGCTCCTGGCGCCGGAGCGTGGCTCGCGGGTGTCGTGTCGGCCTAGCCGCCGTGGCCGCCGTGGCCACCTTCGCCGCTTCCACCCGCATGAGCCGACTCGCCAAAACCACCGCGCGAGAGTCCTTCCGCGCCGCCCCGTCCGGACAGCGCGTGTTCCGACGAGGTGGACTCGCTCACGCCGGTCGAATGAGAGAGGTGCACGCTTTCGCTGCTCTCGTCGCCGTTCGCGTGATAAACCCGGCCGCTGCGCGTGTAGTACGGTCCGTACCAGTGAGAACCGCCGCCGCCATGAACGCCGCCCCCTGAACTCGACGCGCCGGAAGCGGGTTGACCGCCATCTACGACGAGCGTGCAATCGTCGGAGCGATTCCAGTCGCCTTCGCAATCGGCTTTCGATGCATAGGATGCCCGTTCAACCTGCACCGGCGCATCCTTGTCGCACCCTGCGACAAGACCTGCCCCTGCCAGCACCCCCGCGGCGCCAATCAGCATCAGTGTGGGTCGTTTTTGTGTTTTATGCGTACTCATCGACTCAGCTCTTGATGAAGTAATGCGGAACGAAATAGCTGGTGTTCTTCGTGATCGGATGAAAATCCTCGCGCAGGCAAAGCCCGACCGCTTCATCGCCGGCCACCCACGAGCCCAGCGTCGCATAGCGCTCACCGAAGCGCGGCAGCGGCGCGTAGGCCTGATAGATGAAGCCTTCTTCTCCGTAACGGCCATCGTGGGCGATCACCTGTCCGTCATCGAGCGCGAGCGACACGTTTGCGCCTTCGCGCGAGAAGAACGGCTTCTTCGCATGCGCGGCGCCGTCGAACAGGTAAGGCGTGAAGGACGCCGGCAGCAGGTTCGGATGATCGGGAAACAGTTGCCAGAGGATCGGCAGAATCGCCTTGTTGGAGAGGATCATTTTCCACGGCGGCTCGACCCAGCGTGTCGGACTCGAGATCAGATGCCGCCCGAAACGCTCGCGAATCATCCATTCCCAGGGATACAGCTTGAACATCAACTGGATCGGCTCGTCCTCTTCATCGTAGAACTGGCTGGCAGCGTCGACGCCAATGCGCCTCATGTCCAGGATCTTGACTTGCCAGCCGGCCTGAACGGCGGTGTCCATCAGGTATTCGCCGTTGCCGATGTCTTCCAGGCTGTCGAAGATACAGCCGAAGTGGAGCGTCCGGATCTGCGGATACTGTTTGCGCAGCACGCCCCAGCGTTCGATGAGGGCTTCATGGATACTGTTGAACTGATCGTGTGCCGGTTGGACTTCAGTCTTCCAGAACCATTGTGCAAGACTCGATTCGATCAGCGACGTCGGCGTGTCCGCGTTGTATTCGTAAAGCTTCGGCACTCCGTTCACGTCGAGCGTCAGATCGAAACGTCCGTAGACAGAAGAATCGCGCCGCTCCCAGGAAGCACGGATCAATCCTTCGAACGCCGTGGGAATCGCCATCCGCGAGAACAGATTCGCGCGGATCACGTAGTCGACGGCCTCGAGACAGCGCGCATGAAGTTCGCGGGTGGCAGCCCATAACGCCTCGATTTCGGCCTCGCTGAAGACGTAGGCTGCGTCTTCGAGCCAATAGGGAAACTGGCTCGCATCGGGCGCCTGAGCGACACCGTCCTTGTCAATCGAATGAAAGCGAAAACCTATGTCATCGAGACGCTGCGGCCAGTCCGCGCGTGGGATCTGTTTGATTCGTTGCATGCCTTTTGTTGTTTTGCTGTCCGTTGCGTCACGCTATGTTAGCGCATTGGTACCTCGTCAAGGCGCCTCGTCAAGGCCGCCGCGACGGACAACGGACGGGCTATGCAAAAGAGATCGCGCAGAGAATAGCAATGCACGCCATACGTTCAAAACGGCCTTTCGCCGGGGCCGAATTTTGTTGAGGTAATCTCCCGCGATTGCGATTTGCCTGGGCGACGCAGGCAGACAGAGGGCTGCCCGGCTTCGCGCCACCCTGCAACAGGTACGAATTCGCGTTCACATTTCAACAAGAACCTCCCTATGAGACGACGCAGTTTCTTCGCTTCCCTAGGCGTGCTGGCCTCCGCTCTCTCCACGAGAAACGCCACCGCCCTGCCTTCCGCCGCGACGGGCGGCGACGCCCCTGCTACGACCGCCGGCACAGCCAGCGCCGCGCGCTCGACCCGGCACTATCTGGAGCGGATCGCCCTGCTCGACCGCCAGGGTCCGCAGCTGCGCAGCATCATCGAACTCAATCCGGACGCGCTGCCCATTGCGGATGCGCTCGACGCCGAGCGCGAAGCCGGTACAGTGCGGGGCCCGTTACATGGCGTGGCGGTCGTGATCAAGGACAACATCGCGACCGGCGACAAGATGGCGACGACCGCAGGCTCGCTCGCGCTCGATGGCGTTCGGGCTACGCGCGATGCGCATCTGGTCGGACGTCTGCGCGCGGCCGGCGCAGTGATTCTCGGCAAGACCAATCTGAGCGAGTGGGCCAATATCCGCTCCACACGCTCGTCGAGCGGCTGGAGCGGCCGCGGCGGCCTGTCACGCAATCCGTACGCGCTGGACCGCTCCACCAGCGGCTCCAGTTCCGGTTCTGCGGCAGCCGTCGCGGCGAACCTGACCCGCATGGCGATCGGTACCGAGACCGACGGATCGATTGTGTCGCCCGCGTCCATCACGGGCGTGGTGGGTCTCAAGCCCACGGTCGGGCGGATCAGCCGCGATGGGATTATCCCGATCTCGCACACCCAGGACACGCCCGGCCCCATTACCCGGACCGTCAGCGACGCCGCCCTGCTGCTCGCCGTGCTGGCCGGCCCCGACCCGCGCGACCCGGCAACCCTGGGGGCGCCCGCCCCCGGCGACTATCTCGGCGCGCTGAACAGGGACGCGTTGCGCGGTGCACGCATCGGTGTGGCACGCGAGTTCTTTACCGGACACGACGAAATCGATCAGCAGATTGAGCACGCGCTCGCGCAACTGGTCCTGCTTGGCGCCGAGCTGGTCGATCCGATCGTTCTGCCGAAGGTGAGCTACGAGACCGAAGAACAGGCCGTGCTGCTGCACGAGTTCAAGCACGATCTGCCGCTGTGGTTGGAGACCTTTGCGCCTCATGCGCCGGTGCAAAAGCTAGCCGACGTGATTGCCTTCAATGAGGCGCAGCACGCCCGCGAGATGCCCTACTTCGGCCAGGAACTGTTCACCCAGGCGCAGGCGTTGGGCGACCTGGACAGCGAGGTCTACCGGCAAGCGCTCGCCACTTGCCGCAAGGGCTCGCGTGACGAGGGTCTCGACCGGGCAATCCGCGAACACCGGCTGGATGCGATCGTCGCACCGACGGGCGGCACGGCATGGCTGACCGATTTCATCAACGGCGATAGCGCGGGCGATGGATTTTCGACGCCGGCTGCGGTGGCAGGCTATCCGCATCTGACGGTGCCCGCAGGCCTCGTGCGCGGCCTGCCGATCGGCCTGTCGTTCGTCGGTCCGGCGTGGAGCGAAGCACGCCTGCTGGCGTTCGGCTACGCGTTCGAGCAGGCCACCCAGTGGCGCCGCGATCCGCAATTCATCAGGCAGTCGAGTATTCCGCCGCTGAACGTGTGACGCAGGTCTGGCCTGGGGCAGACGTAGACACCGGCTACGCGACGCTCAGAGCGTGCTCGCGTAGCCGGCGCGCGGTTTGCGTTTGCGGAAAAGTGCAGCGCAGGCGAATGTAGGGAGCACTTCAGCGCATTTCGCCCCATTCCGGTGCCATAATCGCGACTTCGCTGGCATCCTTAAGCCCGTCGCGTCCATGACACTTGCCCAGAAAGCCCTGCTTGCCCCGCTCATCGTCGCGTGTGCGATGTTCATGGAAAGTGTCGATGCGAATGTGATCGTAACCGCCCTGCCTTCGATGGCACGTGACTTCGGCCGCGATCCGGTCACCCTCAAGATCGCCGTGACAAGCTACGTGGTTGGCCTGGGCGTGTTCATCCCCGTATGCGGCTGGCTGGCCGACCGGTATGGCGCCCGCACGATCTTTCGCACCGCGATCGGCATCTTTGTGGCCGGCTCGCTGCTGTGCGCGGCCTCCAACTCTCTGGAGACCTTCACGCTCGCGCGCTTCGTGCAAGGCGTGGGTGGCGCGATGATGGTGCCGGTCGGGCGGATCATCATCTTCCGGGTCGTGCCCAAATCCGAGTTCATTCGCGCAATGAACTATCTGAGCGTGCCGGCCATGCTCGGGCCCGCAGCCGGGCCGTTGCTGGGCGGTTTCATCACCACCTACCTGCACTGGCGGCTGATTTTCTTTATCAACGTGCCGATCGGCATCCTCGGCATCTATCTGACCAACCGCCATATCGTCAACACGCGCGAGCCGCATCCCGGGCCACTCGACTGGATCGGATTCTTTCTGTCGGCGGGCGGTGCGGCGTTGTTTCTGCTTGGGTTGTCACTGGTCGGCGGGGAGATGACGTCCGACAGCAATGCGGTGGGCATGTGCGCGGGCGGCGCTTTCCTGCTGGCGATCTACGTTCCGTACGCGTTGCGCGTCAAGTTACCGCTGCTCGATCTGCGGTTCCTGCGCATTCCCACCTTCCAGGCAAGCGTGGTCGGCGGTTCGCTGTTCCGGATCGGACTGGGCGCGCTGCCGTTTCTGCTGCCGCTGTTGCTGCAGGAGGGGCTCGGCAGGACCGCTTTCGGATCCGGCCTGATCACGTGCGCGTCGGCATTCGGCGGCATGTTTATGCGGACGATCGCGTCGACGGTGTTGCGCCACTTCGGATTTCGCACGGTGCTGGTCGTCAATGCCGCGCTTTCCGGCCTCTCCATTGCCATCTGCGGCGCGTTTTTCCCGGGAACGCCGACCTGGCTGATCTGGTTTGTGGTTCTGCTTGGCGGGTTCTTTCCGGCGCTTCAGTTCACCAGCCTGAACTCGCTGACGTATGCGGAAATCGAGAGCCGCGATGTGGGCCGCGCGACGAGTCTCGGGAGTGTGGTTCAGCAGATGTCGCTGGGCCTTGGCGTGACGATCGGCGGGATTGTGCTGCAGATTTCGCAGTTGCTGCACGGTCATGCGCACATTGCGTGGACAGACTTCTGGCCGGCCTTTCTCGTGGTGGGGCTGTGCTCGTTCGCTTCCATTCCGGTCACCTTGCGCCTGCCGCATCGCGCAGGCGAAGAGATCTCGCGGGGAAGTCGCGGGTGACGTGCTGGCGGCCAGCTTGCGACGCTTTTCGCACGGGCAGCGTCACTCGCTCCCTTCATCGCGGACCCGGCAAGCCGCTGCGGACGAAGGGAGCGTGAACTTCTGTCCCGCTGTAGGTCGTCTTATTCCTTCGACGGACGGCCGGTCTTGACGGTTTCAACCGCCGAGATGGCCGCCAGCAGACGCTGCGACGTTGCGCCTTCGAGCAGAAGCAGTCCAGCGCGCAGCACTTCGCTCTTCTTCACCGACACCCCTGCATCGAGGCACTTTTGCTTCAGGGCGGCGATTTTCGCGTAGTCTGATTTGGGCATCGTGAAGCTGTCGCGGACTACCTTTTCCTTCTTTGCGACTTCCTTCTTCACCGTTTCCTTCTTTACGCCCTTGGGTTTTGCCGTTGCCGTTGCGTCGGCAGGCGCCGCCGTCGCTTCCGGTGCAGCTTCTTGCTTCGGTGCGACTTTTTCCTTCACCGCTTTTTCCTTCACCGCTTTTTGCTTCGGTGCGGCTTTTTCTTTCGGTGCAGCTTTTTGCTTCGGCGCGGCCTTTACCTTGGGAGCCGCTTCTGCCTTCGGCGCGGCCTTTTTCTTCGATGCAGTCTCTGCCTTCGCTACAGCGTCACCCTTAGGCACGGCGGCCGCCTTGGTCGCGGACTTGCCGCGTGATGCCTTCGGTGCCGCGGCGGATTTCACTTTCACCGCGGTTTCGGCCAGTGCGTCTGCCGGCTTGCCGTCGGTGGCGGCTTGTGCCGTTGCGCCCTTCGGAAAGTGAAAGGCCTTCTTGGTCGGCTTCTTGATGTTGGGTTCGTTCATTTTCATCTCCACGTCATAAACAATATAAACAGTATATACGGTTTATGCGGTTCCATCGAAGAATCGGAGATTGCAGACCGGGGAACCCAGGCTGGCAAGTTGTCCACACAATCTGTTTACAAGGATGTGGATAACTTGCGGGCAAGCGGGTCAAGCCATTGAAGCGCCTGGATATTTGCGGCGCGCGCCCTGATTGCGCAGGGACCGGCGGCCCCGGCGAATATCCCGACGCCGCGTTGCGCAGACCGATTGTTGCCGGGATTGGCGCGTGAAGGCTGCCCGCACGGCTTACGCGGCAGGCAGCGTGAGCGTTGCGATCTCGCAGTTCGGCAGGCGGCGCAGCACGGCGGGCGGCAATAACAGTTTGGCTGCGCGTACGCCCGCGCCCATCACGACCTGCTCGCGCTCCATCACGGCCGCATCGACGAGGATGCGCCAGTCATCCGGCACGCCAAACGCCGTGATGCCGCCGAACTCCATACCGCTATGCTCGACCGCGGCTTCCCGCCTGGCGAACGAAAGCCGCTGCGCGCCCAGGTGGGCCTTGACCGCACCGTTGATGTCGAGGCGCAGCGACCCCAGCGTGACGATCGCGGCATACTGCTCGACACCGTCTTTCCTGAAGCGAATCACGATGGTGTTGGCGCAGTCTTCCAGGCCGAAGCCGTAGCGCGCGCTGAACTCCGCCGTGTCAGAGGCGTCGTCGCTGACGGCAAAAACGACGACTTCGTTGGGTGGCAAGTGGGCGATGACATGCGCCGGGAGATGGTCGGCAAGTCTTTCGGCCGGAATGATGTCCAGTTGCGAAAGGGATTCGTGTGAGTGCATGGCGGACAGTCTGTTTGATTTGCCACTATTCTAGCGGGTCATTTTCTCGGGTGCAGCGGGCGCATCCGGGTTCTCAAGGGGTATGCGGTTTTCGCCGTACGCGCAGTGCCCGGTTGCAGGCGCCCGCTCCCGGAAGCAAGGCTATGCTGTTCAAAAGGGAGTTGATATACGTGCCACATATGGCGACGGCCCTTCATAGGTATTGTTCATCTGGGACGTCATCTCGTATCCTCCTCGCTGTCACCCGCCGGGATGATGCGGAAGTTCCGAAGATATCCGACAGAGAGGCCTTGCGTGTTCTCACAAAAGAATCGTTGCGCTCGCACGTCCCTTCTGGCCACCGCATTCTGGGCGCTGTCCGTTGCCAGCGCGTGCGCGTCTGCATACGAAGCCAGCCACGACGAACTCACGAGCGAAACAACGGCCGGCGTGTCATTGCAAGGAAGCGTCCTCGTGCGCGACTTGCCCCTTGAAAATGGCGGCTTCCAACGCGTTCTCTACGACGCTCCGCCCGCGGAGGTACGCGGCGTCATCGTGATGTTTCCCGGCGGTGCAGACGACCTCGGCATCGAAAAGAATGGCGATATAGAACATGCCGAAAATTTCGTGGTCCGTTCGCGCGATCTGTGGCGTGCGAAGGGTTACGGTGTCGTCCTTGTCGATGCGATCGGGCATCAATCGATGCGAGGCGAACGCAGTACCGCCGCCTATGCCGCAGTGACGAAGAAAATCGTCGCGTTCGCCCATGACCAGGGCAACGCGCCTGTATGGGTTTTAGGTACGAGCCAGGGATCGATTGCGGCCATGAATACGGCCTCGCATGCGGGCCGTTCGCAGCTTGCGGGCGTAATCCTCACCGAGTCCGTTTCTATCGTCGGGGGATCTCACGAGACAGTATTCGATGCCCATCCTGAAGACGTTCACGTCCCCGCGCTCGTGGTCGCGAATCGGGACGATCAGTGCAAAGTGGCGCCCCCTTCGATGGCGAATGCGATCGCGCAATCGCTGCGCAATACGCAGGCGACCGTGCTGTTCGTGCAAGGGGGTACGCAGCGTTCGTCGAATGAATGCGCTTCCCTGTCTCCACATGGTTACTACGGTATCGAGGACAAGGTGGTCGATGCGATCGTTGCGTGGATGCAGCGCGTGAGAAGCTGACGGACCCGCTGCAAGCGGTATCGCCTCCGGAACTCGTCGAACTCCGGAGGCGATACGCCTTGCAAGCGTCCTCACTAACCGTTAGCTGCCCGTTGACGGAAGGTTCGTCGCAGTCTGATCCGGCTTGCAGTCCGTATTGTATTTCTCCATGAGCCGTTCTCGCGCCTGGGTAATATCGAGCGAATAGTTGTCGAGACTTGGCCGGTAGCCGACCGACTCGAGTTCGGTCAGCTCACGCATCATGTCGCGGTGAGTGAGCTCGCCATGCGTCGGCTTGAAGGGATAGGCGTTGCACTCGTGCGGGGTGAGCCGGTTCGCGGCCATCGCGCATGCGCTGGCCATCATCAGCCCGAGGGGTAATGCGAATTTGAATGAGATCTTCATGAGCGTCTTCCTCCAGTTTGTCTTCCGCCTTGAAAGGCCGGACCGCCTGGGTCACGACGAATGACACGTCGTTGCCGAGGCTGCGCTTCTAGCATAGGCAGGAGGGGTTGTCGTTCAGGTATCGCTCACGTGAAGGTTTTTTCATCTGGGGGTAGCGGTAGCGATTGGCGCTAATAGACGTAGTTGATGACCAGAACCTCAAAGTAAAAGTAACCATCGGTCTTCGAATACGCCCCGTTGCGTCCAAGAAAACCGCTTAGCTCTCCCCCTTGAATGGCTTGTTCGTTACTCGGAGCATTGGTGAGAAACGTTGATCCAAGATTTTCCTTTGTACATGCAAAGGGATACTCGTCCGCTGTCAGTCCGCATCGCTGAAAGCCGTCCTTGCCAATCTGTGCTCGCTTCGCGCCTCTCGAAGCCTTTCGTTCCTGGGTATTGAGCACATAGTCGTAAGTCAGAATGCGGTCCCAACCCGCCATTTGCGCATGCCAGATTCCTGCTGCAATGGTGGGCATTCTCTTGTAATCGACCCTGAGCACCGGGAGTGAGCCGTCATTGACCTTAGGCTTCTTGTCGTTCCATTCAGGGATCGTCATGGAAGCACCATTTCCAGATAAAGAAGACCGCTACGACCTGTCCGCGACAGAGACACGACGTTGCATTTCGAATGCAGGCACCGCCGCACGCTTACCGCCCTTCCCGCGCCACTCTCTCCTCAAGCCTTTTCCGCACGCCCTGCACGTCGATCCCGTACGCGCCCGTCGTACTGGCAAGCGGCATATACGGCGCAGGCGTATGCAGCAAATAAGCCTGCGTCTCGTCGATCACAATCCTGTCGCTCGGGTCGTATCCCATGTCGGCCAGCTGGCGCGTCAGCTCCGCGCGCTCCTCGAAGCTCAGTTGCTGCCACCAGAACGCCCGGCAGGCATGCGCATAAGCACTATCGGAGAAGTACCGCCAATGCCCCAGTTCGTGACTCAGAATCGCGGCGCGCACCGGCGCGTCGATCGTCTCGCCGCCCGGCGCGGGGCCCAGCCCCGGAATCGTGATCAGAAAGTCCCGCGCGCTCAGCGCTTTCCAGGCGCCGCTTGCCTCGTCGATCAAACCCCAGCGCACCAGGATGACCTGCAGCACGTGCTCGCCTTTCGTCAACACCACGTGCTGTTGCCGCGCCATTTCAAAGAAATGCGCCAGCTGCGCGGTACTGAAGTTGTTGCCCGCCGTCAGGCCAGCCGGGTCCGTACCGAAGCGGCGTGCATGCGCAGCGATCTCCGCCATCGTGACGACGCGGTCACGCGGCATGTCCCTGCGTTCGAGCAACGCGACGACGCGCGAAAACATCGCCCCTTGTGCGGCCAGACTTGGCGCGTGCATCACATATAGGCCGGGGTGATCGGTGATGGTGTAAAGACGCAGACTCGCACCGGCGGGCAACGACGCTTCGAGCTGAGCAAGCGCGATGGGCCGCGGGTCGATGTCATCGGCCAATACCTCCTGGCGCGACGAAGAAGGTGGCGAAGGCTGTGACGGCTGCAACGGCTGCGGCACCTGCGCGACCACCGGCGCGACGAGCGCCCCCACAACCACCGCCAGCCGCGCCAATACAAGCGAACCCGTGGTCAACCAGGCGTGCCCCGCACCGGCGGATTTCATGGGTGCTCGTCCGCAAGCGTGCGCTTAGTCCGTCACCGTCACGATCGTCACGCGGCGGTTCTCCGGTGCCGCCGGATTGCGCGTATTCAGTGGCTCCGACGATCCCTTGCCCACCGATGACAGCCGTTCGGGTGCAATGCCGTCCTTCTGCGTGAGGTACGTCACGACGGCCGCGGCGCGATCTTCCGAGAGCTTCATGTTGACGTCCGGCGAGCCGCGCGGATCGGCATGTCCCTCGACACGAAACTTGTAGGCCGACAGCCGTTCCGATTGCAGCGCCTGGGCCACCTTGTCCAGCGCAGCCTCGGCACTGTCGGTGAGCGTCGACGAGTTGCTCGCGAACGTAATCAGGATCTGCGCGGCGGCCTTTTTCGGCGGACCAGGCGGTTTGGGCGCAACGCCAGGCTGTTGATTCGACAGCACGAAGCCGCGCGTCACGATGTTGTCGCTCGGCGCCTCAGGCGTGAGTGCCTTGGTCACCTCCTGTTCGTTGATGTCCTTTTCGGTCATCACCGGTCCGGCGGCATACGCGGCCCGTCCTGGTGTCACCACGCACAGCGCGGCGAGGAGCGCACCCGCGATGGACGGTGCGCGAAACGAGGATTGAAGAAAGTGCAACATACGGCGGTCTCCGAAACATTCGCACGTGCGCTAGCCAGTGCAGCCACGGTCGCAGGCTGCCGGCGGGCGCCGGCTGGACATCCGCGTAGCCCATCTAAGCAAGACGAACGGGCCACCGGTAATTTGAAACGCTGTGCGGTTCGCATCCCGACCCGCACCCTCCCTCTGAACCATCGTCCACAGGCCGCCGTCAGCGGCGCGTGAGCGCCACCACCGACTGCCACCCAGGCACCGCCGCATCGAGCAGAGCGGCAAAACTCGGCGCGTCAGGCAAACCGTGTGTCACGCGCAATGAAGCCGGCACAGCGGCCGACCCTTCGCTCCACCACACACTCCGCCCCGGCGTCACGGACGCCGCCAGCAGGTCAGGAAGCGCGTTGCTGAGCCCGTCTCCCAACTCCGGCGGGTCCGCCACTGCCAGCCGCCACGGAACCGGCTCGCATGCGCCCTCCTCCAACTCGAGCGCGTTCAATTCAGCGTCGAAGCGCTCGAGCACGAAATCCGCAGCCAGGGTCGAAACCGCCAGCCGTGTCGCCGCGTCGAACCAGTGCTGCGCATGCCTGATCCACCCGGCGATCTCGACACCCTGCAGCGACGCGGCAACCGTGAAAGGAAAATAACGCCCCACCCGGTCGACGCCCGGCATCAGGACGCCCGCCCAGGCGAAGGGACCGCATACGTCCGCCCCCAACGCAAACCACCAAACCGGCGCGTTCAGATAAACCGGCAGCCATTGCACGCCGAAGCACTGCTGACTGAACACCATCCCTTGCTGCAAGCTCTCGTCCCAGGGCGTCACAAATTCCGCCGCAAGGCGCCGCGACACGAAATCACCATGCGTGCGCACCTTGCCGAAAAAACCGGGCCCGGGTGCCCCTGTATCGCTCATAGCCGGTCCAGACAACGGAACTGCTCCAGCGCCGCGCGCCGGAACGGATTGACCACACTGCTCGCGTCGAGCTCGAACTGGGCCTGCCTGCCGTCCGAGTCGAAATTCAGCTTGAAGCGGTCAGGCTGGGCTGTGGGCTCGAGATGTGCGTCGTCCATCAGATGCAGCAGCGCCCAGGGCCCGTCCGCATGCGCGGTCGCGCCGCTGCCCGGCGGCGCGAACTCGACATGTGCCTGCCCTGTTCCTTTGCCGCTCGGCCACTGGAACACCATTGATTGTGGCGCGCCCGGCTTGACGACCAGTTGTTGTCCGTCGATATCCAGCGTGAACTGCGTGATCGCCGGATCGATCGTGAGCGGCTTGACAGAGAAGCGCACCGAGACATCGCGCCCGCCCGCACGGAAGAACGCATCGCGGATCTGCGCCGCGCGCTGGAACTGCGTCAGCACATCCGCAGGAATGCCAAGCGAATCGGCACCCGCGCGCCAGCGCCATTGCGGTCCCGACATATCGACGAGCGACGCGAGGTTCTTCTGGAAGAAATCGTCGATTAGTCCACCCGGGCCGAGGATTTTGCCGAAGTCGTCCGGCGCGGCATCGCGTGTCGAACCGCGCACGAGCGGATAGCGGCCATCGAGCGCCTGGCGGCACAACTGCGCGACGCTCGACTGCCACAGCGCATTGAGCCGCGCGCGTTCGCCGCCGACCATCAGCGAAGAAGCACCGTTCGCCACCGTGTCGGCGACCGTCGCGATCGGCGCCGGCGATCCCTGGGCGACGGACTTGAGCTTGGTCAAGGCATCCCCGGGAGGCGGCGGCAAGCCCTGGCGGCGCGCCGCATCCGCGGCTTCCAGATAGGCGGCAGCATCCTTCAACGCGGCGAGCTGGGTATCGAGCGGAACCGGCCCCTGCGCGCCAGGTTTGCCGGCCAGATCGTGCAACGCCTGAAAATGCGCATCCACCGGATTGAGCTGCGCAGGCGGTGGCGGCGCCGTATCGTCGGGCTGGGTGCCGAGCGCGCTCTCGAGGCGCTTCTTCACCGCATCGAGCTTGCCGGTCAGCGCCGCAACGCCTTGCTCGGTCAGCGAGCCCCCTGTCTTCACGGAGCCGAGCGTGGTCTCCTGCGCGGCGGCAAGCGTGAGTGCGCGCAACGGCGAATCGGGCGCGCTCAGCACATTGGCGACCCGCGCGCCTTTCTCGACCCCGTCGAACGGTACGACGTCAATGTCGTTCAACAAGGCATCCCATTGCCGGATGTATTCGTCGTCGTACTTCGACGTCATGTCCGACTTCAGATCCGCGATACCCGTTGGCGTGAGCACCGACTCTTCCCGTCCGAGCACCCAGTCGTCCTTGGCCACGTCGATCACCGCCTGGTCGCGCAACTGGCCGAACTTCTGATAGCCCGCACGCGTGTAAGCGCCCGGGACGCCGCGCGTCAACGGCGCACCGCTCTTTCTGACCAGCACGAGTGAGGCGTTACGTCCGGCCGCATTGGCGACGCTGAACTCCGCCAGCTTCGCCTGTTCGAGGTCGCGCCTGACGCGATTGAACATGCGTTGCGCCAGCGGCATTTTCGCCAGCGTCGCGCGGGCTTGCGCGACCAGATCCTTGTCGAGCGGCAGCGATGCGTCGAATTGCGCCGGCTGCAACAGCGCGGCGAGATGGCCGTCCAGATCGTTGCGCTGCTCGTCGCTCGCATCGCGCAACGGGCCGCGCCGCCAGTCGATGTCGGCCCACAGGCGCACGGAATCGGCATCGTAGTGCACGGCATCGCCGAGCATCAGATAGGTGCGCAGCACTTCGTATTGAAAGTCCGGGTTGTTCGCATCGCCGCGGCGCAACTCGTCCTCCATGCTGCGCACGACGAGCGGCAGCAAGATCTGGCGCAGCAGTCTCCGATAGCTCGCCTGCGCTTCGAGCCCGAGCTTGTCGCCCTGATACAGGCCGAGGCGCGACAGCCACGGCACGGGCTTGTCGCGGTCCGCATAACCGCCCGGCAAATCGCGCGCGGCATTGAGCAACGGCAGCAGTGCGAGCGGGTTATCGCTCGCCTGGGTATTCTGCGCGAGTTTCTGCAATTGCGTGACGTGCTGCTGTACATCGGCGATATACGCGCGATTACGCTGATAGCTGATGAAAAACAGCAGCAGCGCCACTACTACCACCACGCCGATAGCCGCGAGCGCAATGCGCTGCAGCCACACGCGGCGGCGCTCCAGTTTGGGGTTGGTGCCGGCGAGCCCGGCTTCCTGGAACAGCACATCGCGCATCAGGCGGGTGATGAAGTACGCTCGGCCGCTGGACGGATCGGGCAAGACCACCTGGCGCTGCAAACCGAGCGCCGCGGCCATCGCGCTCATGACCCGGTCGATCGGCCGCCCTTCCTGGGTCCCGCTGGTGAAATAGACGCCGCGCAGCAGCGCCGACTGCTCGAAGCGTGACGTGCTGAACGCCTCATTGAGGAAGCTTTGCAACATGTTCTCGAGGCCCGCGAACTGCTGCGGAAAGCCGTAGACGAGCGCTCGGCGCCGGGTGTCGGTCTCCTGCTGCATGCGGTGCAGCACGCGGCTTTGCAACTGCTTCTCGAGCGCATCGAATTCGGCCGGGAAGGCGGCGAGCGCCTCGTCCGGCGTGCCACCCTCGGCAAACGGAAACGTCACGCCCCACACCTGTTCGCGCTCGTCGCGCCCCAGGTCGTCGAAGAACTCGGCAAAGCCCGCCAGCAGATCGCACTTTGTCACGATCACATAGACCGGAAAACGCATGCCGAGCAGGGTGTACAGCTCCTTCAGACGATCGCGTACGGCGGAGGCCTGCAACGCACGCTGCGTCTCGGACAGTTGCAACAGATCCTGCGCCGACAGGGCGACGATTACGCCATTCAGGGGACGGCGCGGGCGATACTTGCGCAGCAGTTGCAGAAAGCCCTGCCACGCGGCCTGATCGGCTTCGGCAAAACTGTCCTGAGTGGTAAAGCGACCCGCAGTATCGAGCAGCACCGCGTCATCCGTGAACCACCAGTCGCAATTGCGCGTGCCCCCCACACCGCCGACCGCCTGCTTGCCAAGCCGGTCGGCAAGCGGAAATTTGAGCCCTGAATGCACCAGCGCAGTGGTCTTGCCGGTTCCGGGTGCGCCGACGAACATGTACCAGGGCAACTGATACACGTACTGGCTGCCGAACTTGCCCTTCACGCGCGCCTTGCGCAGAATCGCCATCGCCTCTTCGAAGCGCTGCTTGAGCGCGGCCACATCGGCTTCCGATTCCTGCTTGCCTGGCACAGGCGTAGCCGGCCCTTCCGCGACCACCCGCGTGAACTTGACGTTCTCGAGGCGCACCATCAGCCAGCGTACGGCCCAGTACAACGCCCACAGCAGGACCAGCACGAGAATCACGGTCCAGCGGCTGCCCGGCGTCTCGAGCGGCGCACTGCCCGCATAGGACACGAGCGGCCCTTCGATCCAGACGATCAGCGCAAGCGCCAGCACACCGAGCAGGGACAGCACAATCGGCCGTCGGAACCAGTTCAAGAGCTTCATACGCGCTCCCTCGCGGCGTGTGACGAACGGACCCGCGGCGCGCTCATGATGCCGCTCCTGGCGCAAGCACGGCAATATCGACGCGGCGGTTCTTCGCGCGATTGGCGGGCGAGTCATTCGGTGCGATCGGTTCAGCGTCGCCGCGCCCTTCGGCCGTGAAGCGGCCCGGCGCTCCGGCGCGCGCGGCGAGCATGTCCTTCACCGCCTCGGCGCGTGCTTGCGACAGATGCCAGTTTGACGGGAAACGTGCGGAGAAGACGCGCTGATTGTCGGTGTGACCGGAGACCACAACGTTGCCCGGCACGCTCTTTAACGCATCGCCAATGCGCTGGATCAGCGACAGGTAAGCCGGTTCGAGTTCCGCGCTGCCCGACGCGAACAGTCCATCGCCGTTGATCGTGACCACGGTGCGGTCCGGCAACTCCGCGACGCGCACGAGGCCGCGGGCGATCTCCGGCGCGAGGAATTGCGACAGCTTGGGCGCCATGCTCGGCGCGGCCGCGAGTTTCGAGGCGAGCGCCGGCGCGGGCGTCACGCGAATCCCGTGCAGCGCTTCGAAGACGCCGTCCGAGGCGTCATTCAGGCTGAAGCTCAGCGCCAGATGCGCGACCACCAGCACCACGCATGCCACCGCCGCGGCGACCCACAGCGGCACCAGTTGCAGCAGCGGCTTGCGCTCGGTCTTCACCGGCAGCCAGTGCGGCGACAGATCGCGCTCGGCGGCGCCGTGCTGCGAGCGGATCATCTGTTCGAGGCGTTCGCGGACCGTGTCGAGTTGCGAGCGTCCGCCATCGATGAGCCGGTAGCGTCCCTCGAAACCGAGGCTCAGGATGACGTAGAGCAGTTCGAGCACATCGACGTTGGCCGTCGGATTTTGCGCGAGCCGCTGCAGGATCAGGAAGAAGCGCTCGCCACCGGACGCTTCGTTGTGAAAAGTGACGAGCAGGCTGCGGCTGCCCCACAGCCCTGCTCCCCACGGCGTGCTGGAGATCGCCTCGTCGAGGAACGTGCACAGGCAATAGCGCGCCGCGCCGAGCTTCTCGTCGTCGATGCCGTTGGCGCGGCCTTGCGTCTCGAACGTATGGATCATCTGCATCAGTTGCGTGCGCAACTCTTCGACATTCGGATGCGTCGGCAACTGGCGCAGCGGCAGCGCCAGTTCGAGCAGCGGGTTGGCGGCGCGCAACAATGGATTGAGTCCGCCTGCCGTCGGCGGGATCGGCGCCACCGCGGCAGCCGCCGCAACAAACGCTGCACGCGCGCCTCCGGGCGTCGGAATCAGGATCGTGGCACCAGGATCCTCGGCTGGACCAAGCGGGTCATTCGAAGTCACGATGAGGGTCCTCGATATAGGCATCAACGGCGGATGGCCCAAAACTCCATCGCCAACCCGGGAAATTCACCCGCGACGTGAAGGGCCATGCCGGCGGAGCTCGCGAACTGCTTCCAAAGTTCATTGCCGCGATCCAGCTCGAAGTACGTGAAACCGGCATGGAACGGCAGTTGCCGCGGCGCCACCGGCAGCGCACGCAGGCCGATGCCGGGCAACTGCAGGTTCACGAGATCGCGGATGCGTTCGATCGGCCCGATTTTCACGTGCGGCGCGAAGCCGGTCAGGATGTTTTCGGCCGGCATCTGGGCGCGCACGGCGAGCACGAAGCTCGCCGAGGCGAACAGGTTCTTGTCCGGCACCACGGCAACGCGCAAGCCGAACTTGCGTTCTTCCAGCGGGATCGGCACGGCGTGCGGATCCATCACCATGCTGAGCGACGCACGCAGATCGTCGATCACAGGTGCGAAGGTCTCCTTCAAGCGCTCGTGCCGGTAGACCGGATAGGCGGCGGGACGCTTCGACTGCTGGCTGAAGGTCGCCAGTTCGCCGGCCAGTTGCAGCGCGACGCGATAGAGGTCTTCCGGATGCAGCCCGGTCATGGTCGACAGATGCGCGGCGAGCGGCTCGTTGCGATTGATCAGTTGCAGCAGCAGGAAATCCGCGACTTCGGCCACGCCGGTCACACCCGGTTGCGCGAGGCGCGCGGCGAGCGCTTCGCCGCGCTGATGCAGGAGGCCTACCAGATCGTCGAGGAAGGCCGCGAGCCGGCGCGCCACGCGATAGTCGAGACAGGGCGCACAGTAGTCGTTTTCCAGCACGACGCGGTTATCCGGCAGGCGCTCGACCACGCGCGCGACGCCCAGCGTCGTGTACGCATTGGCGACCTCCGGCTCGAGCGCAAGCCGCACGCGCAGCTTGCCGACCTGCATCAGCGCGGCGCTCGCGTTGGGGTCGTTACTGTCGCTCACGTCGAGTTCGGCGATGCCATGGCGCGCGAAATTCTCCCCCGTCTCCTCGTTGCCGGTCTCCGCGATGCCCGGGCGGCGCACCGGCAGCGCGAGCGTCACCAGCACGTTGCGTGTGCCTTCGGGGATATCGATCGGCACCGGCAAGTCGTCGTCGGCGGGCAGGTTGAACGGCGTGCCATCGGGCAGCACGCCGGTGCAGGACAACAGCGCGACTTTGCCGAGCTTGAGCAACTGCTCGTCGAGCTCGAGCGTCGTAAAGCCCCAGCTATAGGGACGCAGGCCGGCGGCGCGCGTTTCCAGTTGCGTCTGCAGATAGCGATCGTGCTGCTGCAGATGCTGCGGCTGCAGAAACATGCCCTCCGACCAGATGACTTTGCTATTCCAGGACATTTTTTCTCGTTGTCGATAAATGGGTCAGGGGCGATCCGCCGGGTCCTTCTTGCTGCTCTTGCGCGCTGCAGCCAGCGCTTCGATCTGCGCCTCGTAAGCGTCGTTGAAGGCCTTGCCGAAGAGCTTCTGGAAATCATCGTCGGCTTCGCGCGCGATGCCGGCCTGCATCTCGACGAAGCGGTCCCACAGCTTGGCCTTGCGATTCGACAGGACCTTGTCCATCACGCCCGGCTTGTCGATTTGCGCCTCGAGCGCGGCCGGATCGAAGCGCGACAGGACGTGGGCCAGCGCGGCGCGCATGCCGGCGATCACCGCCAGCTCGTGCGATTCGATGTCGATGAACGCGCGCTCCAGCGCTTCGGCGGGCGGCAGGTAGCCTGCGCTCTGGCTGGTGAGCATCTGCGCGAGCGCGCTGTCGACATCCGGAAAGAACTTCAGCGGGTTGTTGTCCCGCGCGACGATCAGCGTGGTGTCGAGGCGCGCCTCGCGCTTGGTCATCGACCGCGAGCGCAACACGGCCATCGCGCCGCGCAAGGCTTCGCGCAACATCACGCCGATCAGGCGCGCCAGATCCGGCGCGGCGAGGTTCGGTGTGCGCGACGGGTCGAGGCGCAGGCCTTCCAGCAGTGAAGCGAGGGTGGCGCTGTCGGAGGCCGTTGCGGGGGTGGTGACGGGAGGTCTTGTGGGTGCGTGGGCGGGTGGCGATGCATGGGCCGGCGCGAAGGCAAACGCCGGCGATGCAGCGTGGCTCGGCGCAGGCGCGCTCGCCGGTACTGCTGCGCTCAGCGGCGGCGCTGTCGGGGCGAACGCTGGTGCTTCCGCACTCGCCGGTGACACCGCGGGAACAATGCCCGGTGCAGCAGCGGGGTGCATCGCTGCCGGCGCATTCATCGGTCCGGGTGCGGGAGCGAACAGCGGTGAAGGCGGATTCATTGGCGCAGGCGCGGGAGCAAACGCCGGTGCCGCCGCGCTCATCGCTGGAGACACATTCGGCGCAGCCGCGGCAGCAGGCGCAGGTTGCCCAGGCTGCGCCGCCCCGAACAGATCATCAAACGGCGTCGCCCCGCCGCCGGACGCGGGTCCGTCGAGCAGGCTGGACGGCAAGCCCGTCGGCCCGGCAAGCGGCGTCGAACCGGACGCGGGCGCAAGCGGCGGGAGCGGCGCCGGCGCCGCATGGGGCAGCGGATCCGGCAACGCGGGCTGCGGCGCAAGCCCCGCGGACACGCGCCCCATCGTGGTTGACGACTCCCATTGCGCCAGGGCATCCGCGAGCGGATCGTAGTCGGCCGGAATACCCGCAGCTTTCGGCGTGGACGCGCCCGCCAGACCTGCCTGCTGCGGCGGCGCAGCAACCGGCATCGAAAAAGCTTGCAACTCAGGCGAAACGTGATCGCTTTCAGAGCCGGTAAAACCAGGCCGCGTCGAAATGCGCCCCTGTGCGCCAAAACCCGGTTGCCCGAGCGGATCGAGCGCGCCGGCGCCGAACGGATCGTTCTGCAACTCGCCCGTCGACAGACCACCCAACACGCCTGCCGACGCCAGCGGATCACGCGCACTGGCGAGACCCTGCGTGCGGCCGTCGCGGCCGTCGCGCTCGGCGAGGCTCACTTCAAGCAGGTACGCACCGATCAGTACCCGGTCGCCGTCCGCGAGCCGCGCCTCGCGGGTGCCACCGAGCGCCCGCTGGTTCAGCACGCTGGGATTGCTGCCCAGATCGCACAACAGGTATTCCCCCGCGCGAAACTCGACGCGCGCATGCACCCGCGAAATCGCCCGCTGCTGATCGGGCAGCACGAGCGTGCAGTCGGTTGCCCGGCCGATCGTGCCGCCTTCCGGCCCGAACTCGATCGTAATCGGTTCGGCCACCGGTTCGTCGTTGAACTTCGCGACGCGCAGCGAAAGAACGGGATTGGTCAGTTGCATCCCCAGACTCCGTCAGAGAAGAGCCTCATCATTATTTTAGTTTCCTCGTGCCATCATCGGCGTCTTTCGGTGCAGTTGGAGCGGTCGGCGACGAGCCATCGCCCGAGCCCGCCGAGCCGCCCGAATTCAGCAGGATCGGCGTACCCGATACCGCGACGCTTGCCGGCCCCACCACGACAAACGCCCCGCCCGCTTTCAGCGTAATGCTGACGCCCGCCTCGATCACGACGTTCATGCCCGCCTTGATGTGGATATTCATGCCCGCATCGATCGCATAGTCCATGCCGACTTTTTCCTGCAGCTTCTGGCCGACCTTCAGCGAAGCGTTGCCATCCACCTGCGCGTTCTGGTCGCCGGTCACCGCGTCGTGGCGCGCGCCGGTCACCGCGACGAACTCGTTGCCCGTGACTTTCAGGTGCCGGTCGTTGCCGACATTCATCAGCGCGTCGTTCTTGACCCAGCTCTCGTGATCCTTCTCTGCATGGAAAAACAGCTGCTCGTCGCCCTTGGTATCGTCGAAGCGCATTTCATTGTAGCCGCCGCCACCCTTCGTCGAGTTGCTCTTGAGCGTCGAGAAGGCGGCATTCGCCGGCAGGTCGTAGGGCGGCATCGTGTTGGCGTTGTAGACAGAGCCGGTGACGAGCGGACGGTCCGGATCGCCCTCGATAAATTCGACGATCACCTCCTGGCCGATGCGCGGCACAAAGAACGTGCCCCAGCGCTTGCCGGCCCAGCTCTGCGACACCCGCACCCAGCAGCGATTCGTCCTTGCACTCGCGTCCGCCGGCGGCGCGAACTGTTCCCAGTGAAACTGCACCTTGATGCGGCCGTATTTGTCCGTGAGGATCTCTTCGCCGTCCGGCCCAACCACCACCGCAGTCTGCAGTCCGGCGGCGACTGGCCGCGGCGTGATGCGCTCCGCGCGAAAGTGGTTCTCCTTGCGCAGCGCAGTAAAACTGCAGTCGAAGAACGGCAACGCCGGATTGCTCTGGTAGCCCGACGCATACACGTCCGAGTTGATTTCATACTCGGCGCTGACGACGAGATAGTCGTGATTCTGCGCATCGCACGCATGGCCTTGCAGCTTGAACAAACCGCCCGGCCAGATGCCGCGGGCGCTCGAGCGTCCAAAGATGCTGTCGTTGCGCGCTTCGCGGATCTCCACACCAACCTTCGCATAGCGGTCGCCGTCGCCGCTCTGGAGGTGGCCGCTCAGATGCTCCTGCATCGTGTACTCCGGCGCGTCATAGACCTTCGGCCGGGTCGCACGCGAGAGCAAGCCCTGCTGGTTGCTCGACGAGGGCTTCTCGAAGTCGTACTCGTTGACTTCATACTTGCCAGTCTGCAATTCCCCACCCGACGACCACTGGTACACGCACTCTTTCTCGTTCGACGGTTCGTACCAGGCGTCGTAGGAGATCGTCTTGTAGTGCTCGATCGGCACATGCACGTCGCCCGAATCGGTCAGGATCAGCGTGTGCTTGCCGTCCTTGTGTTCGAAGTAGTAGTAGATGCCCTCATGCTCCATCAGCCGGCTGACGAACGCAAAATCGGTCTCGCGGTATTGCGCGCAGTGCTGCAGCGACGGATACGTGGCGGAGCATTTGTTGCTGACGTCGATGTTGTAGTCCTGCAGCACCTTGGTGATGATGTCCGGCACCGTCATCTCGTGGAAGAAACGGCTGTGCGAGGCGCGCGTGAGCAGCCACAGACGCGGGCGCACCACTGCCTGGTAGCGTGCCATCCGGTTGCGCGTGCGGTCGCCCGGCGCCGTGATGCGAAACGCGGTGATGATGCCGTTGATCTGCCGCTCGCCGTCGGACGGCAGCGAGACGGCCACGGAGACGTCGTGCCCGAGCAGATCGCCAGGCTGCAGATCGTTGCGCAGGCTCAGCAACTCCAGACGAAACTCGCTCAGGCGGCCAAGTTCCTCGGTGCCTGAGAGCCGCAGAAACAACAGGTCGCTCCCCGCGGCCGCGCAGGTGAAGGTGACGTGACGGTTAGTATCTTGCGCAGTCATGTCAGGGAATCATGGTCTCGACGGTGGCCGGGTTGACGATGGTGACGACCCCGCCCCAGTTGCACATGCACTTCGACACATTGTCGAGCGACGGCTGGTTGCCAAGCAGTACGGTCGGCGCACCCGGTACCCAGGGCGTGAGCGTCGCCGGCACACACGGCATGGGGGTGAGCACGCCCAGCGCCGCAGTCGTCGCCGCGGCGACCGTCGGATTGGCGGGTGAGCTGCACATGCCGAACGGCATGATGTTGACCATCGGCATGTGGTCCATGATGTTGGCCGCCGGCGGCCCCTCGCCCATCACCCGATTGACCGGCAGCACCACGAGACTCGACGGCGCAGCCCCGAACGAGCACTGCAGCGTCGCGCCCATGCTGACTTGTTGCGGCATATGAAGACTCCCTCAAACGAGGCCCTGGACAGCCATCCCATCCCTGCACCGGAAAGCCGTGAGGACGGCCACTAATCGAACATATAAATAAACTCGCCGTCCCGCGCACCGATCTGCACCTTCGAAACCGCCTCTGCGCTCATCATTCTTGTGAGGAATTCGGTGCTGATGCGGGGCAGCAACGTGTTGGTCAGAATCGCATCGATCATCCGGCCGCCGCTTTCGAGTTCGGTGCAGCGGCTCGCGATCAGCTTCACCACGTCGTCGTCATACGTGAACGGAATCTTGTGCGACTCGCGCACGCGCTTCTCAATCCGCCCGAGTTGCAAGCGGATGATCGCGCCGAGCATCGCGTCGGAGAGCGGGTAGTACGGAATCACCACGACGCGGCCGAGAAGCGCCGGCGGAAACACCTTGAGCAACGGTTCGCGCAACGCCTTCGCGATGCCTTCCGGTTCCGGCATCAGCTCCGGGTCCTTGCACAGGTTGGTGATCAGGTCGGTGCCGGCGTTGGTCGTCAGCAGGATCAGCGTGTTCTTGAAATCGATCACGCGGCCTTCGCCGTCTTCCATCCAGCCCTTGTCGAAGACCTGGAAGAAAATCTCGTGCACGTCGGGATGCGCCTTCTCGACTTCGTCGAGCAGCACCACGCTGTAGGGCCGCCGGCGCACCGCTTCGGTCAGCACGCCGCCTTCGCCATAGCCGACGTAACCCGGCGGCGCGCCTTTGAGCGACGAGACCGTGTGCGCCTCCTGGTACTCGCTCATGTTGATCGTGATGACGTTCTGCTCGCCGCCGTAGAGCACCTCGGCAAGCGCCAGCGCGGTCTCGGTCTTGCCGACCCCCGAGGTGCCCGCGAGCATGAACACGCCGATCGGCTTGTTCGGATTGTCGAGGCCGGCGCGCGAGGTCTGGATGCGCCTTGCGATCATCTCGGTCGCATGGCCCTGGCCGATAATCCGTTTGTTCAGGTTCTCGGCGAGCTTGAGCACGCTTTCGATCTCGTTCTTCACCATCCGGCCGACCGGGATGCCGGTCCAGTCCTGCACCACGGAGGCGACCGCCTGTTGATCGACGCTCGGCAGGATCAGCGGATCCTCCCCCTGATGCTCGGCCAGTTTTGCCTGCAGTTCGCGCAGTTCAGCGAGTTGCGCCAGACGCGCGGATTCGGCGGCATCCCCTTCTACCGCGGGAGCGGCAACGGTTGCCGCGCCTTCGACCTTGCCGGTCTCGCCGCGCAGTTGCGCACGCAAATCGAGGATACGGGTGACCAGTTCCTTTTCCGCCTGCCAGCGCGCGTCAAGGATCTCAAGACGCGCCTTCTCCGCCGCAAGTTTCTCGGACGCCGCCGCCTGGCGTTCGCCCGTCTCGACACCAACCGCGGTTTCACGGCCTATGATCTCCAGTTCCGTCTCGAGCGCCGCGATGCGCTTTCTCGAATCGTCGACCGATGGCGGCGTCGCGTGCTGGCTCACCGCGACCCGCGCGCAGGCAGTATCGAGCAGGCTCACCGCCTTGTCCGGCAACTGGCGCGCCGGAATGTAGCGATGCGACAGGCGCACCGCCGCCTCGAGCGCTTCGTCGAGCACCTGGACCTTGTGATGCTTCTCCATCGTCGAGGTGATGCCGCGCATCATCAGTATCGCCTTGGCCTCGTCGGGTTCCAGCACCTGCACCACCTGAAAACGCCGGGTCAGCGCCGGATCCTTCTCGATGTGCTTCTTGTATTCGGCCCATGTCGTCGCCGCCACCGTGCGCAGCGTGCCGCGCGCGAGCGCCGGCTTGAGCAGGTTGGCGGCGTCGCCGGTGCCGGCCGCACCACCCGCGCCGACCAGCGTATGCGCCTCGTCGATAAAGAGGATGATCGGCTTCTCGGACGCCTGCACTTCCTCGATCACCTGGCGCAGCCGGTTCTCGAACTCTCCTTTCATACTTGCGCCCGCCTGCAGCAGGCCCACGTCGAGCGTGCGCAGTTGCACGTCGCGCAACGACGGCGGCACATCGCCCGCGACGATGCGCTGTGCGAAGCCCTCGACTACCGCCGTCTTGCCGACGCCCGCCTCGCCTGTAAGAATCGGGTTGTTCTGGCGGCGCCGCATCAGGATGTCGACCACCTGGCGAATCTCTTCATCGCGTCCGACGATGGGGTCTAGCTTGCCGCTGCGCGCCTGCTCGGTGAGGTCGGTGGTAAAGCGCCTGAGCGCTTCCTGCTTGCCCATCGCGGCCGGCACCGGCGCATTGTCTGCATCGTTCGATGCCGCGGCGGCCTGAAAGCCGTCGCTCGCGCTCATACCTGCTTCCGGCGATTCACGCAGCAGGCTCTCGAAGTCGTCGACCAGCGGCTCGAGCTTGACTCGCTCGAACTGCCGCGAGATCCCATACAGGCCGTTGCGCAGCGACGGTGTCTTCAGCATGCCGACCACCAGATGCCCGGTGCGCACCTGCGATTCGCCGAACAGCAGCGAGCCGAACACCCAGCCGCGTTCGACCGCCTCTTCGACCTGCGACGAGATATCGATCATCGAGGTCGAGCCGCGCGGCAAGCTGTCGAGCGCAGCGGTCAGATCTCGCGCGAGCGCCGACGGTTCGAGGCCGAAGTGCCTGACGATGCGGTGCAGGTCCGAGTCCTGCAACTGCAGGATCTGATGGAACCAGTGCACCAGTTCGATATACGGATTGCCGCGCAACTTGCAGAAGACGTTTGCGCTCTCGATTGCACGATAGCCCAGCTTGTTCAGCTTGCCGAACAACGCTGCCCGCTTGATCTCGGCCATGTCGCTAGTCCTTCGGTAGTGTCTGAGGTTCAGGAGAGGCATCCTGCGCAGCCTCGCGCGCGGGTTGAAGCGTGGCCCCGCGCGGCCGGCCGGCGGCGCCGGCAGGATGGAGCCGCAACTGGCGCTGGTCGGCCGCCGCCGCACCGCTTAGCATCCACGCGGTGTAGCCAAGCCGTGCGTGACGCCCGAGCTTCAGGCGCGGCACGTCTTCCTGCCTGAGATGCAGATTCAGATCCCAGTCGAGACCGTCGCGCACGTAATTGCGCACCCAGTCCACAAGACGGGTGAGGCTCTCGCCGCCCGGCAGGAAGCGTTCGTAGTCGGCGATCTTCAACGGCCCGATGACGATGCGAAATTTATGCTGGCAGTCCCACACGCGCGCGCCGAGCAGTGTCGACACGCCGAGCGCGGACGAGCCGTCGGGCGCTCCGAGGCGCGAGACGGTTTCTGGCGGCAGCACCATCCAGTGGCCGACCCATTGCTCGATCTCGACCGGCAGACTGAAAAAGCGCGACAGCACCAGCTTCAGGCCCGCGGCGGGCCGCGTCGGCCCGGCCAGCAGGCCGGCAAAATGCAGCTTGGCGAAATCGGGCACGGCGTCGCGGTCCCGCAACGTGGCTTCACCCAGGCCAAACATGCTGCCGACGTAGACGGAAAAGCGATCATGCCGCGGACGGTCGAGGTTCACCGCGGGCTGCGCGTTGGCCCATGCCCGGTAGAACAGCGAGATCATCCGGTGATGAAAGACGTCGAGAAAACGTGCGAAGGCCGGATCGTTCGCGTTGCGCACCCGATCCCGCACGTACTCCGTGATATGCGTCGGCATCGGCCCGTGCGGCCCCAGCAGCCCCATAAACCTGACGGCAAGGCGCGCGGCGCGGCCGTCGTGCGGCGGCGTGAAGGCGCCGAGCGTGGTCGGGTGGAACACCAGTTCCGGCTCCTGCGTGAAGCGCACCGCGTCATCGCGCGGCCGCAACGACTCGCCGACGCGCGGATGCCCGGGATACGCGTTTTCGAGCAGCCTCACGGCCTGAAAGAAGTCGAAGCGAAACGCTTCGTCCTCGAGCTGGCGCAGCAGAATCAGAGGGTCCGGCATTGTCCGATCCTCGCTGGCCAGCGCATGATTTCACCGCGCGAGAGCGTCTTCACGACGGTCTCGGTGAAGGAATTGATCGACACGTATTGGGCGAAATAACGCGCCAGCACCGCGCCGAACAGGAACGCGCCCGCGCCTTCGAAGGCCGCCTCGTCGAGCGTCAGCGTCACTTCCAGGCCGCGCCCGAAGACGATCGGCCCGGTGCACGGCAGGCGGCGGGTGACCGAGCGCGAATCGATCGAGCGCAGGCCTTCAATCAGGCGCTGTGCCGCGGCATCGTCAGCGGGGCAATACAGGCTCAGCAGATCGCGCATTGCCCGCGCGCCCTCCTTCGCATCCGTATCGAGCAGCGACGCGTAATTCAGCGACAGGTGGCTCAGCAAACGCCAGGCTACCGCGCCGTGCGCATAGGACGGCAAGGGCCGGCTCGGGCCGCTCAGGCAGCGCACGCTCTCGACCGGGGCTTCGACGTCGAGCGTGAAGTCCGCGGCGCCCCTGCCGACCGACATCGTCAGCGGCAAGTCGCGATTGGTGCACAGCACCTGCAAGCCGAGCTGCCGGAGTTCGCCGCGAAACGGCGCGTCCGCGGCATCGACGAGCGCGATAAAGGTCTCGCTGCCCAGGTAGCTGGTGCGCGGCCCGCGCTCCGTCTGGCGCGACGACTGCAGGCGCTTCTCGCGCCGCACCTGATAGTAGGCGGCCGCGTGGTAGCCCGCACCGAGGTCGCGGGCGTGATAGAACGGCTCGAACTTCTGCTCACCGAGCGCGCCCGCGCCGTAGCCGGTCACCTCTTCGATCTGGTAGATCTCGAAGTCCATCGGCCGCGTGCGATCGGCGACCACGTGATATTCGAATTGCTCATTGGAGAGCGCAATCCGGTCGGTGCGCCGCGAGAACAGGTTGACCGCAGGCGTGCAATGCAGCGCAAAGTTCGAAGCATCGAGCGACTGCTCGAGCATGGGGTCGCCGCGGTTGAGCAGCACGATCACTTCGATCTCGGCGTCGGCACAACGGCGCAAGGCCGGCTGCAAGCCGTCGATGCCGATGAACAGGAAGCGCTGCGGGAAAGCAAAATACTCCTGCAGCAGCCGGTAGCCCTGGAACGATTGATGGCTAAGCGGCAGCAAGGCCTCGTCGTCAGCAAAGCCGAGCGGCTTGACGGCCGTCGCCGGCAACTGCGTGTGCCACGTTGCGGGGCGCTTCGCGGGCATCGCGACCACGCCGCTTACCGAACCGAGCAGGCGCTCGTAGACGCGGGTGGGCAGCGCGTCGGTGCCGCGCAGGTACAACACCAGCCGGTCGAGCTTGAGCTGGTTGATCTTCAGCCCGCCGGTCGCGCGCAAACGCAGCCGCAAGCCCGCCTTGACGCCTGGCGGCAACGCGATATCCGTGGCGCCGAGCGCGCCCGTATGGGTAAAGAATTTGGCCTCGGCGATCTCCAGAGGCCACAGCGTCAGCTCGTGCGCGTTGCGATATTCGCAACGCGTCGAGCCGTTCTTGTCGAGCGCACTGCGCAATGCGCTGCCGCGCGCAATCCGCACGCCATCGGCCAGACTCGCGTTGCTAAGGTCCGGTTGAATCTGCACCACCGCCATCGACGGCGTCGGCGCGAGGTATTGCGGATACACCAGTTCCGCCAGGTGCTGCGTGAAGCGCGGAAACTCCGCGTCGATTTTCAGCTGCACGCGTGCGGCGAGAAAGCTGAAACCTTCCAGCAGACGCTCCACGTACGGGTCCGCGCATTCCAGACTCTCCAGCCCGAGACGCCCGGCAATCTTCGGAAACTCCTTGGCGAATTCGCCCCCCATCTCGCGCAGATGCTGGAGTTCCTGACTGTAGTATTTGATCAGTTCCGGGTTCATGGATTCAGCGCGGTCCGCCCTGGTCGATTACCCTGACTTCTGCCGCGTCCAGATCGAGCTCGGTCCTGAAGTAGAGCCGCTCGGGGTAGGGTTGTGCCCACAGGTCCCCTTCCACGAGGAACGACACGGTGTTGTGGCGTCCGGTGGTCTCTTCAGCGAGGATCGAGCTCACGCGCACGGTATCGCGCAAGATGCGCGGCTCGAACGCCCAGATCGCGTCGCGAATCAGCCGCTCGAGTTGCAACGGGTCGACCCCCGAGGCAGTCTTGCCGGCGATGTCCGGAAAGCCGAAGTTGATCACCGAGGTCGCCACGTACGGATAGGCCGAGAGGTCCTGCACCGAAGCCAGGCCGTTCGCGTTCAGCAACCACGCGAGATCGCGCTGCACGCTCTGGCGCAGCGCGCGCATCGACAGCACGCGGCGCTCGCGCGCTTCCTGTCTGACCTCGGGCTCAAGATCCGTCAGGCGGTCGAGCAGCGAAGGTTGCAGGCGGTCACGGGCAGTCAGCTCAGCCATGGTCTGACACGGCACCCGCGCCGTCCTGACCGGCCGGCGGCGCCTCGACGTTCAGCTCGATCGTCCGCACGTCCAGCAGTGCGTAGTCGTCCACGTCGGTGGTCAGCATGCGCTGCCCGACCGGCCGCGTGGCCGTGGCTGAGGTATCGATCCATTCGGTCAAACGCGCAAGCCACAACGCGTGACTCTTCTCGGCAAGCGTGCCCGCGTAACGTGTCGGAATCAGGCCCACGGCCTGCCCCTCGTTGGCCCACGTGAAGATTGCCGGGGTCCAGACACGGTCGCGCAGATCGGCCGGCGCCTCGATCTCGATGCGCTTGATACGGAAAAACGGGATCCAGTAATAGCGGCCGTTCAGGATCACTTCGAGCGTCGGCCCAAGCCGCGTATCGGCGTCGGCAATCCATTCGAAGGCCGCACCGTTCAGCGTACCCGAGGTGGCCGGCGCGTCGCCAAGCGCCTGCTCGCGGGCGGCCGACGCGGCGGCACTGTCGCCCGCCGCGTCGAGCCGGAACGCTTCGACCAGTAAGGCGAGCCACGTGGTCGGCTCGCCGAAAACGAGCGGTGCGCGTGTGCCTTTGAATACCTCTTCGCGCAGCGCTTCACACTGCATGGCTTCGCGATACGTCTGCACCATCGGCAGCGCCGCCGGGTCCAGCTCGCCCGATACATCGAGCTGGGTGAGCGCGCGATCCCACGCGCCCATCACCGCCAGCAACTGGAACAGGAATACGCGGTACGCCGCCTTCGACGGATCGTTGCGAACCTGGACCGTCAACTGCCGCAGGCTCTCATCAAGATCGCCTTCGCGCAAACTCTGTTCCGCCGTCATTGTGCTTCGCTCCCTCAGGGTCAGGTGAATACCGCGCACCGCACCGCTACGCCGCGGCGTAGCCGGCGCCTATTGACTAGCTCCGGGCTAGCTCTCGGCATTCTTCACGATGTTCCACTTCGTCTCGACCACGCCGCCTTCCTTCGCGCCCTTGGCGTTTTGCGGCTGGTATTCGACGTGGTACTTTTCGAAATTGAGCGTAACGTTCTCCGTGAAACGCTCTTCGCCGCCCGAGCCGCCGGTCGAATACGAACTGATCAGGACACCTTCGAGCGTGAGCTTGTAGTATTCGAGCGGGTCGGTGCCGCCCGCCTTGCGGCACGTGAGGATGGCCGTGTCGATATGAGTGCCCTTGGTGCAGGCGCCTATGATGGCCGGGCTCCCCTTGTCCGTGTACTTGGTGAACGACAGGTCCTGGACGTTCACCTTGCCGGCGCCTCCCCCCGAGCCCAGATGCATCGTCCCCGACTGGCTCAGGCCCCAGCTCCAGGCGAGGACATCGATCTCTTCCTTGTGTTTCGAGTCCAGGGATTCACCCTTGATATCGCCCAGTTTCATAAACATATCGACGGCCATGTTTCTCTCCGCTCAAAAGGTTTTTCAACTTGAATGAGGTCCGTCACGCCGCCTTGGCGGACGGAAGCTTCGACACCAGCCGCAATGACACGGTCAGGCCTTCCAACTGATAGTGCGGACGCAGGAAAAATTTCGACGTGTAGTAACCCGGATTGCCTTCGACCTCCTCGATCACCACTTCGGCCGCGGCAAGCGGCCGGCGCGCCTTCGACTCTTCGGTGGAATGCACCGGGTCGCCGTCGACGTATTGCAGGATCCAGTTCTGCAGCCAGCGCTGCATGTCGTCCTTTTCCTTGAAGCTGCCGATCTTGTCGCGCACGATGCACTTCAGGTAATGCGCAAAGCGGCTGCAGGCGAACAGGTAGGGCAAGCGCGCGGCGAGGTTGGCGTTCGCGGTGGCGTCGGGGTCTTCGTACTCGGCCGGCTTGTGCAAGGACTGCGCGCCGATGAACGCGGCAAAATCCGAATTCTTCTTGTGCACGAGCGGCATGAAGCCGTTCTTCGCCAGCTCCGCTTCGCGGCGGTCGCTGATGGCGATTTCGGTCGGACACTTCATGTCCACGCCACCGTCGTCAGTCGGGAACGCATGCACCGGCAGCCCTTCCACCGCGCCGCCCGACTCGATCCCGCGAATCCGCGAGCACCAGCCGTACATCTTGAAAGAGCGGTTGATGTTGGTCGCCATCGCGTAGGCCGCATTGGCCCACGCATACTTGTTGCTGTCGGCGCCGGCCGTGTCCTCCTCGAAATCGAATTCCTCGACCGGATTGGTCTTGGCGCCATACGGAGCGCGCGCAAGGAAACGCGGCATGGCGAGCCCGACATAACGCGAGTCCTCCGATTCGCGCAGCGAGCGCCATGCGGCATGCTCGGGCGTCTGGAAGATCTTTGTCAGGTCGCGGGGGTTGGCCAGTTCCTGCCATGAATCCATCAGCATCACGGCCGGGTCGGCGCCGGCAATGAACGGCGCGTGCGCCGCCGCGGAAATCTTCGCGATCTGCGTGAGCAGGTCGACGTCCGGTCCGCTGTTGTCGAAGTAGTAGTCGGCCATCAGCGCGCCATACGGCTCACCGCCGAACTGGCCGTACTCTTCTTCGTACAGCTTCTTGAAGAACGGGCTTTGATCCCATGCGGTGCCCTTGTATTTCTTGAGCGTCTTATATAGATCGCCCTTCGAAATATTCATCACGCGGATCTTCAGCGACTCATCCGTCTCCGTGTTGTTCACCAGATAATGCAGGCCGCGCCATGCAGACTCGACCTTCTGGAACTCTCCCGCGTGAATGATCAGGTTGACCTGATCCGTGAGCTTCGTGTCGATCTGCGCGATCAGGGCTTCGATCGTCGCCAGCACGTCGCCGGAGATCACGTTGCTGTCGCGCAGCGCCTGTTCCGCAAGCGTGCGCACAGCCGTCTCGACGGCCTCCTTCGCCTTCTCGCTCTTCGGCTTGAATTCCTTTTGCAGCAGGTTTGCGAAATCGCTCGCTTCGAGCGCACCTTCGCCGGGTTGCGCTTGCCCTTCGGTGCTAGGTTCGGCCATGGTCAGAGTCCTCGGTTGATCACACTCATTCCTGCAGCTTCGGTGCCGACGCCAGCGACTGCAGCAGGGCCGGGTCGTTCAGCAGCTTCGCGATCAGGTCTTCAGCGCCGGTCTTGCCGTCCATGTAGGTCAGCAGGTTCTGTAACTGGCCGCGCGCCTCGAGCAGCTTGCCGAGCGCGTCGACCTTGCGGGCCACCGCGGCGGGCGAAAAGTCGTCCATGCTCTCGAAGGTCATGTCGACCGCGAGACTGCCTTCGCCGGTCAGCACGTTGGGCACCTGAACGGCGACGCGCGGTTTCATCGACTTCAGACGCTCGTCGAAATTGTCGATATCGATCTCGAGGAATTTGCGATCCGCCACGGGCGCAAGCGGGTCGGTCGGCTGGCCGGACAGATCGGCCATCACGCCCATCACAAAGGGCAGATGGACCTTCTTTTCCGAGCCGTAGACTTCGACGTCATACTCGATCTGCACGCGCGGCGCCCGATTGCGCGCGATGAACTTCTGGCTGCTTTCCTTTGCCACGACTGTTCCCCTGGTTGACGCCGGACTGGCCGCATAGCGCGCGGCGCGTGACTGGCGTTGTGAAGACACACCCGCCGACTACTCGCTCTCGACACCCCCTACCTGCCGGGCCTGCCCTAAGCCTTCCGGGGCGAGATCCTGCAGAATTTCCATGAAACTCTTGTCCACCAGACGACGTGCACGCGCCAGCAGGAGCGGCACGGGGCTCGACGGCTCGTGACGCTCGTAGTACGCGCAAATGCGATCGATCATCCTGATTACGTCCTCGCGGCTCGCGACCTCGCCGGACGGCGCCGCGACCGCTGCTGCGGGACTGGCGCCGTGACCCGCGAGCGCCTCACCGGCGTGCACGGCGCCAGTCACCTCCGGCTCACTGCCGATGCGTTCGGCGATAAAACTGGCCGCGTGATTCAACAGCTTCGATAGCGGCGACAGATCGATCGACTGCGCCGCGCCCACCCGCTCGGTCAGGAGCGTTTCGATGCGTGTGTTGCTTCGGCGCGCCGCAAGCAATGCGTCGCGCACGGCAATGGCCTGATCGCGCGCGTCGGCCACGCTCGCGTCGATCGAGGCCAGCGAGAGCGGCTCGACACCATCGGGAACCGGCACCTCTCCCGTCGCATACTGGATATCGCGCAGCCTCACGACCTCTTGTGTACGCGACACGACGAGCGGTGCATCGCGCACGTCGAGCAGCATGCCCGCAGGCTCTACCAGCACTGTCAGCGCATTGATGCGAGCCGTCGGATCGTGGTCGTCGTCCGGATCGAGTTGCGGATAAACGTGATCCCAGTGGGTCTCCAATAGCCCTTCGATCAACGACAGGCCTTCGGCGAGACCACTGAAACCCTCGCGATTCAACAAGGCACGCGCGAGATGCGCGGCAACACGGAGATCATGGCTCTTCGACAGCAGGCGAAGCGCCAGCGCCTGGGCCGCTTTCCAGTCGGGCGGGGTCGCCGCGACGACGGTCTGGCCGTACTGCACATCCGGCTTGCCGTGAACCACCTGCTCCAGTTCAAGGAAGTCCGGGTCGTATTCGACATCGCCTCCGCAAGGATTCTCAGGTGATTTTTCGGCAAGCAGTACGCCGGCATCAAGCGTCGCCATTTTCTATCGGACTCGAATGAGTAATTTTTACGCGCCATATGGACAATGGCGTGGGTCACCGTAACTGCCGAAATTCAGCCCCAAGGATGCGCGACACTCTAATTCGAATACATACACACAGCCCCAGCCTGGCGCATTGTTTTGTCGCGCTGACTATGCAGCGATAGCCCGCTATGAGCATAGCACGCAATTTACAAAAGAAAAGCCACATGCGCCAGCCCATGAGTTGCATGGCTGACCCGTTTAAATCGCAAGGAAAATTTCCATGGAAGCCTCGTTAAACACTTAAACAAAGCGGCCAGGCCGATCCACTGTCATTCCATGTCAATTCTTCAAACAAACGGAATTTCTTTTCCCCCGGCATCGATCAAAACGTGCACTGTCAGGCGCGCAAGCGTGCGTGACGGCAAGGCAGTACGCTGTGGCATGCTGCATCCACATAGGGTTTACCCATCTGCGCAACGCGTCGTGACGGAGTCTTCAGCGAGTGTCACAAATTAGCCATGTATGCCTTGATTCATAGGAAACCTGTGAATAACAATGGTGCGCCAGCACAATACATGGACTGAATCGATTCCCATTCTGTCAATTTCAGACGTCTTTCAGACTTAAGCCCGGGTGCCCGGATTGATTAAAAAAGCAAGTGGGAATGTTGCGTACAATCAGGCGTTCATCTGTTCGACACAGACACTAAGCGATAGAGAGACCGATCAAGGAAAACCCTGATACAAATTAAATGAATTTATGCAGTTGTCCGATTGATGCTAGCGTATTTATTTAGCGATTTCTCACGCGCATTGATCTATTGTTGTATTGCCGATCTGATAATAAAATTTTCATGCTGGCTGGCGCGATCGGGCAGGTATGCGCGCCGGTCAGACACGCTTTTCGCATAGCCGTTCGCTTTTGACGGGGGCGATGGTTGAGTGTTTCAGTGCGTCTTCTTGCCATTACAGGACTACCAGTTCCATAGAACCAGCAAAGTCGTACGGTGACACCCGTTCCGCCAGGCCACGGGGCACTCGAACGGAACCGATCATGCCGGAGTGACACGTGGCACACATCGAAAGCGCAGAGGCGGTTTGCGGCGTCGGCGAGACCGCGTTACCTGAACTGTGGCAACGCCGCGCGCGCCTCAGCCGCGACGAGATGGCTTCCATCTACAGCATCGTGCGTCACGCGCTGACGGCGTATCACCCGCTCGAGTTGCAGGCGCTCGGCGAAGACAAGGAAGAATTGATCTCGCAGTTCATCTACCTCAAGGTGTTCCGGCTCGAGGCCGCACACACCGCTGCCGCCACCTTTCCACTGCACAGCGCGCCGTCGAACCGTCATGCGGTATGCGCCTATTTCCGCCGCTATCTGATCGACTGCCTGCGCAGCGCGAGCCATCAACGCAACGTCTCGCTCGACGACAGCACCGTCACCTATGAAATCGACCAGCAAGCGGCCGGTCATCCCGATCCGATTGCCTCGGTATTCATGCAGTACGGGCTCACCGAAGCCTATGTGCGCGAATCGGCGCGCGGCTTCATCGCCGCTCTCGACGAATCCGACCGCCTCGTGCTGGCGGGCACGCTAGGCTGGCTGTCGAACGAGAAAGGCGGTCTTTCGCAGGTGGCGGCACGATATCGGATTGCGTCGTACCACTACCGCGCGAGCAAGCTGGGTGTCACGCTGAAAAAAGGCGCCATACCGGCCGACTTCGCCCGCACGGCGATCGGTCAGTGGATCGAACACATGCTCGGCATCGACATTGCCGCGGAGAACCGCATTGCGATTCTCGCGGCGCTGGGTATCCTGTCCGAGCAATCGAGCGAACCGGACTAACGCCACGAGAGGCCACGTGTGCAACTTGCCACAGCAAGCCTGACCGACCAGGGTGGCCGGCAGCGCAACGAGGACTCTCTCGGCGACTGGTCGAGCGAGCGGCTCTACTACTGCGTGCTCGCGGATGGCGCCGGCGGCCACGGCGGCGGCGACGTCGCCTCGCGCATCGTGGTCGCCACGGTGCTGGCGGATTTACGCTACCTGACCGTCGCGGAGCTGCCGCCCACGGGCGAGCGTCTCGTGAGTGCGCTGTCGCATGCGAATCAGAACATCCTCGAAGAACAGGTGCGCGGTAGCGGCGACGTGAAAGACATGCGCTCGACCGCCGTGCTGCTGGCCGTCGACCTGGAGTGCCGCACCGCCGCCTGGGCGCACTGCGGCGATACGCGCCTCTACTGCTTTCGCGGCGGCCAGATCTGCGCGCAAACGCGCGATCACAGCATGGTGCAAGAGATGGTGGACGCGCGCCTGCTCGCCGCCGAGGACATGCGTCATCATCCGCGCCGCAATGTGCTGTTCGCCGCGCTCGGCACCGCCGACGAGCTGAATATCGCAGGGCTGAAAGAGACCTTCGACCTGCTCGATCGCGATGCCTTCCTGCTGTGCACCGACGGTTTGTGGGAATACGTCGACGAGGCGTTCATGAGCACGACGCTCGCGCAGGCGGCGAGCCCAGCGGCGTGGCTCGACGCGCTGGCCGCGCAGGTGCGGGCGGCGGCAAAGGCGAATCACGATAACTACAGTGCGTTTGCGGTCTGGATCGAGGAAGATCCGGAGGCGACGGTGCTGCGGTTGTCGTCGGCGCCGCTGTGAGCCTGGTACCCCAGGCGCAGCATGAACGACCACGCACAGCGGCTCGACGCGGCCCTGGCCCATCACCGGGCGGGACGCACGGCGCAGGCGAAAGCGATATACCATCAGATCCTGCAGGTGCAACCCGGGCAGCCGGACGCACTGCATCTGCTGGGGTTGCTCGCCTGCCAGGCCCGGCAATACGATGCCGGCATCGCACTGATGGAACAGTCCCTCGCAGTGCGTCCCGATGCGGTCTGCCTCAACAATCTGGGCAGCATGTTGCGCGAGCACGGCCAGCTTGCGCAGGCGATTCAGCGCTACCGCAGCGCGGTGACGCTCGGGCCCGACTATCCGGAAGCCCACAACAACCTGGGTAAGGCGCTGCGCGAAGCGCATGAGCCGGACGCAGCGGCGCACAGTTGCGCACGGGCCATCGAACTGCGGCCGGCTTACGCGGACGCCCACTACAACCTGGGCAACGCGCTGCTGGACCTGGGCAGACTCGACGAGGCGGCGGCGAGCTATGGCAAGGCGCTCGCGCTCAAGCCGGATGACGCGCTGGCCTACAGCAATCTGGCCGTCGTGCTGTGCCGCCAGCGGAAGTTCGCCGCTGCCGTGCAGGCAGGCCTTCGCGCGGTCGCGCTCGCTCCGCAACTGGCTGACGCGCACAACAACCTGGGCAATGCCTGTCAAGGACTCGAGAACCTGGCGGCGGCCGCCGCCAGCTACCGGCGTGTGCTTGAGATCGATCCCTCCGACGCGAGCGCGCATCACAATCTCGCCCTGGTGCTGCTCAAGCAGGGGCAGCATGCCGAGGCGCTGACGCACTGCCGCCGCGCGATGACGGCGGCTTCGCCCAGCCGCTCGACGTATCTGTGCCTCGGTGACATCTTGCGTGCCGAGGGGGACATGGAGGGCGCGCTCGACGCGTATCGCCAGGCGCTCGCGCTCGACCCGGGCAGCGCGCTGCAGACGCTGCCACGGCTGCTGTTCTGCGCGGCCGGTTCCGCGCAGGTCACGCCGGCACAATTTATCGCCGATGCGCGCCGCTATGGCAGTCTGATGGCTCTCGAGGCCCGCCCCTTTTCGCACGACAGGCAGGCCCGCATTGCGCAGTGCGGCACTCGTGCGCTGCGGGTGGGCTTCGTCTCGCCCGACCTGCGGGAGCATCCGGTCGGCATCTTCCTCGAGAACGTGCTGGCGTACATCGACCCGAATCGCATCGAGCTGAGCGCCTATGCCACGCATGGGCTGGAAGATGCGGTGACGTCGAGACTGAAACCGCACTTCCGTGCGTGGCAATTGCTCACGGGTCTGGACACGCAAACCGCGGCACGCCGGATCTACGACGACGGCATCGACGTGCTGGTCGATCTGGCGGGTCACACCGCGTGGACGGGCCTGCCCGTGTTCTGCTGGAAACCGGCCCCCGTACAGGCAACCTGGCTCGGTTTTTTCGCGACTACCGGATGCGCTGCAGTCGACTACATCATCGGTGACCGGCATGTTCTGCCCGTGGACGAGGAGCAGCATTTCGTCGAGAAGCCGTGGCGGCTGCCGGACAGCTATGTGTGCTTCACCCCGCCGGAATATGACGTGGAGCCGGGGCCGCTGCCGCTGCTCGCGAACGGCGCGGTGACTTTCGGCTACTTCGGCAAGCTGGCCAAGCTCACCGATCACGTAGTCGCGCTGTGGTCGCGGCTGCTGGGCGCAATTCCGCATTCGCGCCTGTTCCTGAAAGCGCCTGGGCTTGAAGCACAAAGCGTGCAGCAGGCAACGGCTGAGCGCTTTGCCATGCATGGCATCGGCGCGGCAAGACTGGTGATGGAAGGTGCGTCGCCGCGCGCGCAGTACTTCGCCGCGTACCGGCGCGTCGATATCACGCTCAGTCCGTTTCCGTATCCGGCGGGTACGACGACCGCTGAATCGTTGTGGATGGGCGTGCCTGTACTAGGCATGCAAGGCGACCGCTTCGTCACGCACATCTGCGAGAGCCTGCTGCGTACCGCTCGTCTCGACGAATGGATTGCCGCAGACGATGAAGCGTATCTGCAGAAGGCAATCGCCTATGCAAGCGACCGCGAAGCGCTGACGCAGATGCGCGCATCGTTGCGCGCACGCGTGCTGGCCTCGCCCTTATGCGATGCGCGGCGCTTTGCCGGGAATCTGGAGGCCGCGTTCTGCGCCATGTGGGAACGCTACGCAAGCGACGGGCGCAATGCAACGCCGTGAGCCGCATGACGATCCACCTCGTGCGACCACGAACCGCGTTGGCCGCTAGAAATCGCCGCAGCCGTGCTGGCCGTTGAGCAGCATGCAGCTATTCAGGTTCGGTTGCGAACGCACGCGCTTCCATTCGACCGCGAGAATGTCCTGCGTGTCGCCCGGCGGCGCCGTGGTAAATAGCGGCTGGTTCGAGCCGACGCAGATATTGGTGCCCTTCAGGTTGTTCTCGTAGACGAAGGTTTGCTCCTGGGTGCCGAAAAATGCTTGCAGCCCGCTTTGCGCCATTGCATCGATCACGGCGGTAGCCGCCGTCACGGTCAACGGGCCTGTCACGGTCAACGTGCCTGGAATGTCGTTCACGATATAGCCGACGCCCGAAGCGAAGCTGGGATCGATCGCATATTGTCCGGCCGGCGAAGATGAGGTGGCGGATGTGGTTGCTCCGCCGCTGAGCGCGCCGGCTGCGGTGTCGCCATTGATGAGGCCGCTCACGGTAAAGGTAAACGTCGGGTTCGGCGCACCGACGACACGCGTTGCACCGTTGGCCGTCACCGTCACGGTAGGCCGGGCCACGTACACGAAATGATCGCCGCTCAAGGGGACCGTGCCGCCCCAACTGCAGCCGGAGCCGAACGTGCAGCCGTAGAAGTTGGGTTGCGCGGTGTTGGGCTGTACGTTGCCACGCGTTTCACCGTTCCACGTTTGCGCCCAGATCCGCCACGCGCCGCCGGCGCTCAGCGCGCCTGAGCCGGCATTGGTGAATACGCCGCTGTCCGCCACGAGGTCGATCGAGCCGCCTGCGCTCAGGTTGGTGTTGAGTCCGCCGGTAGGACCGCCGGTCGAGGCAGTCCCGCCGCCGAGGCCGATATTGCCGGTTGCGGCCTGCGCGACGAGACTCCCCGTCAGGGTGGAGTTGGTGCCGTCGAGTGTGGTGCTCGCGTTGGCCGCCGCGTCGAAGGTCTCGGTGACAATCGGGCCGATCACAAAGCTGCGCGAGTTCAGGAAGTTGACGTTGCCCGCGTTGACCATCGCCAGCACGCCTACTGCGTTTTGCGGATCGGTCAGCGTAAAGCTGCCCGGCCCCGCGAGCAGCAAGCCCGCCGCCTGGATGCCGCCGGGATCCGTGACGGCGCCGGCTGAGGAGAGGGTCAGCGTGTAGCCCGGCAAGGATGCGCCATATAGAAGCTGGATGCCCTGGCTGCCGGTGCCGGGATTGGCCAGAGTCAGATTCGCGGTGAACACAGGCTCTTGCGTACATGACGTTGTCTGGCTACTGCAGCCCTCCCCGCCTACGGTGATCTTCCCGGTCTGCGTGCTGCTGCCGAGAACAATGGTCCTGAAGCCCTGGAACTGGCCGAAATACGTCGCCGCGTCGATGCTCAAACCGGACACGGTGGTAAACAGGCCGATCGGCAAGGCATCGCCGCTCGCAAAACCAAACGTGCTGGAATTGACCCCGCCTGGGAGCAACGACAATACGCCGCTGCTGGATGCAATGAGCGGTGTCGAGCCTACCCCCTGGATCACCAGACTGCTGGTCGAGTTGTCGTTCATCGCACGCAGCGCGATGCTGCCGCCCGATCCCGCCGAGACGAGCGTGCAACCGGCACAATCCTCGGTGATCTGCACGCCGGGCAACGGCTCGTTGGTCGAGCCGGCGATGGAGACCGACGTGCCCGCGCCCGTCGCCTTGACGGTCGCGTCGAAGATGTTGACCCCGGTTCCGTTCACGTTCTGCGACGACGTCCCGGTGCCGATGTAAGCGCCGCGGAGGTCGATGCTGCCGGTATTCGTGGTGATGGCCGACTGATAGGCCATGTCGATCCCCTCTGCGGTAAAGGTATCGCAGAATCCCATCGGACCCACACCCACGCCGTAGACGCGAATCGCTCCGGAGTCCGTCGTGAGCGACGACAGGGACGTGAGTTCGACGCCGCCTGAGCCGGTTGCCGTGGCCGACGGAGTCGCCCCGAGATTGCCCTCGATCTCGATCGATCCCGCCGACGTGGTGATCGCCGTGGCGTAGCCGATGACGACCGCGTCCGTGCCCGGTGCGCCCATGCCGTGGATCGTGACCGAGCCGGTGGTGAGACCGTTGGTGCCGGTCGCAGTCGTGTTGATCGGGGACTCGACGTCCACGGAAGCGCCATCGAAAGACTGCCCGTTCTGCCCGGCACCGATCGTCACGCTGCCGCCGTTGGTGTTGATCGCGCCCCCTGTGATGGTGATCGAGTTGGTGCCGGCTGCGGCGCCGGACTGATTGGCATCGAATACCAGGTTGAGCGCCCCCGAGCTCGAGCTAATGCTGCCGCCCTGGTCCGCGATAAATCCCGCCGCGCTGAATGTCAGGGTGGGCACGCTGGTCGCGCTCGGCGAGGTCTGCGACACCGAGATCGGCGCCTGGATGTAGATATCGCCGTGCTGTGGGCCGCTGCTCCCGGTCGAAACTATGACCGAGGTGCCCTGGTCGAGCGGCGTTTCGATCTGGGACTCAGCGAAGGTGCTGTTTATGATCGTCGCAGTAAACGTCACCGAGTTAGTGCTATTTGGCGTCGCTGTTGAGGCAAGCACCTCCGAGTCGAAATTACTGTCCGTCACGATATAGACGTCGTACGGGTCGAGCTTCCACGTGCCGCCCTTGCCCTTGGGCGCCGACGCGTCGATCGTCGCACCCGCGGTGTCGAGATAGTGTCCCGACGTTTCGATCAATCCGCCATTGCCGCCCTGCGCACCGCCGGTCGCGGACAGCGTGCCGTAAATCCGGCTGGCGGCGTTGCTGTATGCGACCACATTGCCGCCGTCCCCGCTCACCAGCGCATCGGCACGCAGCGCCGCGGTCGGCGCCATCCAGATTGCGTTGGCGTTGCGGATGGCCGGATCCGCGCCGCCTGGGCCGCCGCCGAAGTGCACCACGCCGCCGCCCGCCGCGCCGCTCGCATCGACACGCGCACCGCCGAGCAGCGCGACGTCATACCCCGTCACATCCACCTGGCCACCCTTGAGCCCCGCGCCGCCCGTCGCATCGAGCGTGCCGCTCACCTGCGTCACGCCGGCTGTGCCGCCATCGAGCAAGATATGCCCGTTATGTTCGCTCAGGCTCTGCGCACGCACGATGCCTTGCTGGTTGATCACGGTGCCCGCCAGCGCATCGGCCGTCTGCGCGCTCATGACCACCGTGCCGCCGTCCGCAGCCAGCGTGCCGGTATTGCCGATCAGCGCGCTCGCCGCGCCCTGGTTGATCTTGAGCGTGGTCAGCCCGTCCCCGGCAAAGTCGACGGTAATGTCGCCGCCCGCTCCAAGTGCCACCGTACCGAGGCGCGCGCTCACGGTGCCGGTGTTGCTCACGGTGGCGCCCAGCAGCGCAATGGTGCCGCCGGATTGCGCCGTGAGCGAACCTGCATTGCTGACCGCAGCGGCGGAGGCCCCGACGAAGTGATAATTGCCGGCGAGGAAATCCGCGTCGGAAATATTGAGCGTGGACGCGATCATGGACCCGACGTTCACCGACGAACCTGGCGCAAAGATCACCCCCGCCGGATTGATCAGAAACACCTTGCCGTTCGCCTGCAACAGGCCCGCAATGACGCTAGGATCGTTGCCGGCGACGCGATTGAGCAAGGTCGATGCGGCAGAAGGCTGCGCGATCCGGACGGCCTCGTTCGAGCCGATCGAAAACGAGTTCCAGTTGACGATCGCGTTAGGCGTCTTCTGCGTGATGTTCATCTGACCCGCAGCCGGTGAGTTCACGTTCACCGTACCTGCTACCACCTGCGCGCCGGTCGGATTCGCTAGCGGCGAGGACGTATAGGACGCGGCGAACAACGCGGCGACCGCACTTGCGATCGCCCCCATCCGTCTCGATCGCGCACTGCATGGCTTGCTCATGACAGCCCCCAGCGCCGGGTGGACCCCGACTCTAGCAACGATTCATTGATGCTGATCCGACCGCTTCAGCAGAGTCCCTGTACGAACACAGGGAGTCATGTTCTTCCGGCACCGCCTAGAACGCCTTCGACAACTGCACATATAAATACGGCACGTGATCGTTGCCGGTGGTATCCGGCCCTGTCGTGCGCCACGCCACCGTGCCCTGCAGCGAAAAGCCCGCGGGCGCGGACCAGAACGCGCCGATGCCCACGCCACTGCGCGTGATGTTGTTCGTCCCCTCATCCGGACGCGGATTCGCGTTATAGCGCCCCGCCCCGAAATCAAAAAAACTGAATACCGTGACCTTCGCATTGACCGCGTAGCGTCCTTCCAGCGACGCGACGAAGCCTTCGTCGACCAGCGCCTCGGAGGGCGAATAGGCACGCACCGCGTGCGGGCCGCCCAGCAGGAAGCGCGATGAATCGTCGAGCGTGGTGGCGGCCCATTGTCCGGAGACACCCACGAAAACGCTCAGGCGCTCGGTCACCGCATTAAGCCGGTTGGCAAAGAACGTCGTGCGCATTTCCGTGCCCTGGGTATTGCGGCCGAGGCTGGAACTGTCGAGCTCGCGATTCGCCTCCGACTTGAAATCGAGGCTGCCGACCAGCAACGCAACGTCCGCACTGTTGAAGCCGCCACCCAGCAACCCGTCGCGGCTCTCGTAGCTCACGCCGACGCTGCCTTCGATCATCGAGCGGTGATTCTTCTGCGACACGGAGCCGACGTTGTCGATCAGGTCGCGGTACTCGAGGTTGACGCGCCCGAGCAGGTTTTCGTTACGCGTGCGCACGAGCGGATGCGTCACCGTCAGGTCCACCGTGGTCGCCTCGCCCTGCGCGTCGAGCGAGGCAAACTCCTTGCCGAGCACGTAGTTCAGCCGCGCCACCGCGATCCCGACGCGCGTGCCGTACGGGTCGACCGGCGCCTCGTAGCCCACCCGCCCGTAGACGGTATCGATCCGTTCGCTGGCCAGGAGGCGCAGGTCGAGGTTGTCGCCGATCATGAACGGCGAGTTCAGGCGCGCAATCGCGCCGAGCCGCCATGTACCACTCGAGGAGGCGCCGTAGTTGTCGATGTCCGCTGCGAAGCTCCAGCGTTTTGCAGGTGCCACATTGATCGTCAGATCGACCGTGCCGGGCTCGCTGCCGGCCTCGATGGCCGACGACACCTGGATGCCCGGCAAGTCGGACAACAGCAGCATGGTGCGTTCGAGTTCGGGCTGCTGCAACGGCGCGCCTACCGGAATCGCCGCAATGCGCTGGCGCAGCAGGCTCTCGCGCACCGGCGTGCCGGCCGCCACGTTCAGACGCACATGGCCGACGCGCCCTTCGAGCACGCTCATCTCGACGTTGCCGGCAGTCACGTCCTGTGGGGGAATCACCACTTGAGCGAGCGCATAGCCGCGTTCGCGGTACACACGCGTGATGCGCGCGGCAATCGTCTGCAGGTCCTCGAAACTGACTTCGGTGCCGATCTTCCCGCTCACCGGCGCGAGCAACTGCTCGGTCGGGATCGTATCGTTGCCTTTGAGCGTAATGCTCTTGAGCACGAAGGTCGGACCGGCCGCCGTGACGCCGGGCAGTGGGGCCTGCGGCATGGCGGGCAGCGCCGCCGCGCCACCTGGCGGCGCGGGACGGGTCTCGCGCGGTTCGGTCTGGTTGAGCAGGCTGCCCGCGTTCGGCACCGTCTGGCCCCACGCGAGGACGCTGCCGCACGACACGGCCGCCGCGATGATTCGGAGTTTGTGCATTGTTGTGTTAGCGCGCGACCGTCAGGCGCCAGCCTCCCATCAGATCGAACGGTGCCCAGAAAAACGGGTGTGCGAACCGCGGGTTCTGCAGAACGGTCAGTTGCGCGGTTCGCATCGCGTCTATCGCTTCGTGTCCGTCGGTGAGCTGCGTGTAGAAGGTGCGCATGGTCAGCGCACTCGATTCGTCGGCAACCGGCCACATGGACACGATCAGGCTCGTCGCGCCGGCATAGAAAAACGCCCGCGTGAAACCGAGGATCTCGTCGCCGCGCGCGATCCGGCCCAGTCCGGTTTCGCAGGCGGAGAGCGTCACCAGCGAAACGTGATCGAGCTTCAGGTTGTAGATGTCTTTGGCCAGCAGCAGATCGGGGCCATCGGCCGGTTGCGCGGCTGGGGCGAGCAGGATGCTCGAGTGCAGCGGATCGATCGTGTCGGCCTCCGCATGGGTCGCCACGTGCAGCACGCGGCCCGTCGGGGCGTTGTCACGAAAGCTCACGCGTGTCGCGTCGCTGTGCAGAAAGATTTCGTTTTTCGCAAAGAGCGGCGCAATGCCCCGTACTTCAGCCTCGGCGCCGGGCAGCGCGAACGCCGGCGCGATTTGCGGATTGCCGAAGGCGACGAGGTTGCCCGCCACCTGCTGCTGGCGCTGCGCCAGTTGCACCGCAATGCTCGCCGACGGCTCGAGCGCGATGGCGTGGCGCTGGATCAGAAAACCGTCCGCACTGTGCAGCGCCTGGAACGGCAGGTAATGCAGCGCGCCGTGCGGCACGATGATCAAACGCTCGTTCTCGCGCAGGGCGAGCGGCTCGATCAGGAGCGCGTCGAGCTTGTCGCCGTAGGTCAGCGCGGTTGGGCGCCGCCGCACGATCGCGTTGCGGAAATCGGTGACCGCCGCGTCCATGTCGGCTCGCGCAATCGGCAAGGTGTGGCCGGTCAGGCCGTCGCTGCGGATGACCCACACCACCAGCGCTTTCTTGAGACTATGAAACTCGACGATCGCCTCGTTCGGCTTGAGCATGCGGCGCACGACGTCGAGACCCGGCACCTGGCCGTTCAACTGCTGGTCGTCGACACCGGCGTCGACGCGGTTGCGCACGACATCGAGCAGCGCGCGGGCGCGGCTGCGCTCGGACAGGTTCCAGGCCGCCTCGTAATTGCCGGTATCGAGCGTGAGCGCGATGGCCTCTTCGAACACGGATTGCGTATCGCCGAAGAGGCCAGTCTTGAACTCGTCGCTGCGAAAACGCGCGCGGATCTTTTCCGAATCGTCGACGGCCGCCAGATAGGCCTCACGCGCGCGCGGCTTGTCGTCGAGCGCGAGGTAAGCGCGTCCGATCCCTTCGTGCGCCCATAACTGGTCGTAGCTCGCATCGCTCGAATCGCCCTTGCCCAGCAGCGTTTCGAACGCATGCCTCGCATCCTCGGGTTTGCCCTCGGCGAGCAACAGGTTGCCCTCGATGCGCCGGTAGGCCGGCGCAAGATCGGACGTGGCAGGCGGCCCTGCGGCATCGAAGGTCTTGCGCGCGGCAGCGGTATCGCCCGCGGCGATCTGTGCGCTCGTCACCGAAAGCAGCACCAGCGGTTTGTAGCGCGGCGAAGCGGTTTCGAGTGCGTGATTGTAGGCGGCAAGCGCCGCTTGCGGATCGCCGCGGCGCAGGGCGATGTCGCCGAGCACCTTGTTGGCTGGGGCAAACACCTGCTCGGGGGCTTTGGGCTGCGACGCGAGCGCCTCTTTCGCATAGCGCTCGGCGTCGTCGAGATCGCCTGCGTAGCTGTAGGCAATGGCGAGGTCACGCTTGGACAGGGCGACGAGATCCGCGTTGTCGGTCTGCTGCGCCACGACGAGGGCACGCGCGGCGGCGTCGATGCTGTCGCGGAAGTCGCCGCGTTCAGCCGCGGCGACCGACATGCTGCAGTAGTCGTAGGCCGGCAACCTGACGTGATCGCGCGAGAGTAACAGGTGCCCTTCCGCCGTCAGCGACTGCAGCGTTTCTGCATCGCGCTCACGCTCGGCAGCCTCGCGAAAGCCCTGCGATTCCGGTGCGAGCGCGGCATTGCCCGCGCCGCCGGAAGCAGCGGCCGCCGCCTTGGCCGCAGGCGCAGGATCCGCGCCACCCGCAGACGCCGCTTGCGCTGCGCCGCTGGCCGCGAGCAGCAACAATGACAGGACGAGCGCACGCGGCCATGCCGCGCGGCTTTGGCCGGCCAACACACGATCAGTCAGCATGGTGTGCAAGGCGATACGCGTCCTCCCGATCAACAGACCATTGAGTGCGTTCACATCGACTTCCTGCGCGACGATAAAAGGATGCAGCCGGGTTGAGGATGCGCGGGATGTGCGGGATACGCGAGCGCGGCGCGGCCCTGCACAAAACTGGCAATTTCCCGAAGTAAACGAATAAGGGAGGACGTTTTTGAAATCGTTGCGGCGCGGTCACAGGGAAATCATGGCGAGGGAGCAATGAAGTCCCGATTTTTAAAAATTCGCGAGGTCATTCGTCTTCTAGATACACGCGCGTGCGCGTGAGGTTGGCGCTTGTGTGTACGCAGCGTGCAGCCGCCGGACCTTCCCACGGAGCGCGGCTCGATGACTAGCCCCGATGACAAGACGGTAATAGTGCGGCCGCCATCCGAGCCTGATGGTCAGCCGGCCAGCACCGGGGCCGCGGACGACGACGGCCGCACCGTGGTCATGCGGGCGCCCCCTGCGGCCGGGACCGCCCATCAGGCGCTGGCAAACGGCACACGTCTGGCCGAATTCGAAATTGTCGGACTGATTGGCGAGGGGGGTTTCGGCATCGTCTACCTCGCCTACGACACCCAGTTGCGCCGCAACGTCGCGCTCAAGGAATACATTCCCGCGTCGCTTGCTTCACGCGTCGGTCTCGCCGAGGTGACGGTCCGCTCGGAGCGTCATGAAGAAACGTTTCGCGCGGGCCTGAAGAGCTTCATCAACGAAGCGCGCCTCCTTGCGCAGTTCGACCATCACTCGCTCGTCAAGGTCTACCGCTTCTGGGAAGCCAACGGCACGGCCTACATGGTGATGCCGTACTACGAGGGCGTTACGCTGCGCGATACGCTGCGTCAACTGCGCGAGCCGCCCGATGAAACATGGCTGCGCGGGCTGCTGTCGCCGCTCGTCGACGCGCTGGCGGTGCTGCATGCCGCGCAGTGCTACCACCGTGACATTGCGCCGGACAACATCATGCTGCTCAAGGGCAGCGAGCGTCCGCTGCTGCTGGACTTCGGCGCGGCGCGGCGCGTGATTGGCGACATGACGCAGGCGTTGACCGTGATCCTCAAGCCTGGCTACGCACCCGTCGAGCAGTACGCGGAAGTCGCCTCGATGAAACAGGGCCCGTGGACGGATATTTACGCCCTGGCCGCGGTGGTCTATTTCGCCATCCTGGGCAAGACGCCGCCGCCTGCGGTGGGCCGTCTGATGAGCGATACGTATGTGCCGCTCACCACGAGCGCAGCCGGTCGCTACTCGGAGCGCTTCCTGCGTGCCGTCGATCACGCGCTCGCCGTGCGTCCGGATGACCGGCCGCAGAGCGTGCACGCGCTGGCCGAGGAAATGGGGCTTGTGACGAGTGCGTCGAGCGGCTCGGGTGGTGCAAGCGGGGTAAGCGGCGCAGGCGGAATAAGCGGCCCAAGCGGTGAAGCGACGCTGGCACCACGGGACGGGCTGCTTGCAGTGCGCGGCGGCACGGCAAGCGGGGCCGCCGCAGCAGCGCCGTTTTCGCAGGGCGCTCAGAGCGGCCCGAACGCTCGGACTTCGAGCCGTGTGGGCAGCGCGTCATCTGCCGCGCCCTCCACTTCTGTTGTCACCGGCGACGTCAAGAGCAGGCGGCCGGCGTTGATCGCAGCGATCGCCGTCGGCGTCGTGGCGATCGCTGCGATCGGCGGGTGGTTCGGGCTGCATCCGTCCGCGACGACAACCGTTGCGTCGAACAGCACGCCCGCGCCGGCGAGTTCGCCTGTTGCAGAGCCTCCTGCGCAAAATCAGGCGGCGCCGACCGCGCTTGCCCAAACGCAGGCGCCGCCGGTTGCAGCGACGGTCGCCTCAGCGGCACCACCGCCATCTTCACAAACCGCCGCACCGTCACAAAACGCTGCCGCCAGTTCAGGCGCCGTCGAGCCCCCGGCGCCGCCGGTTGCCGCGGCGATACCGCCCTTCACGCCCGGCGGCGAATTCGACCGGATCGTCGCACTGGCTGATCCGTCGATCCACGTGACGACGACCTTGCGCAGCACGACTGCGCGTATCAACAAGGACCACCTGCAATTCAAGGTTAGCAGCAATCTGGCCGGCTACCTGTACGTGTTCATGGTCGATCCGGCGGGACAGTATCTGATGCTGTTCCCCAACGGCATCGACAAGGACAACAAGATCGCCGCCGGCCAAACGTTGTCGCTGCCGCGCGCAAACTGGCCGATGCTCGCGGGCGCCCCGGCAGGTCCGAACCGCTTTCTCGTGATGGTGTCGAGCGCCCCGCGCGATTTCTCTGACGGCGGTCTGCAAGGCACCTCGGTGTTTGCAGGCTTCCCGCCGGATGCGCAGCGCGAGGCCGCCTCGCGACGCACCGTGAGCTATTCGCCGTTCGCCGGCAAGCCGCGCTGTGCTGCGGGCGCGCAGGGTTGCTCCGACTCCTTCGGTGCAGCGACGTTCAGGATCGACGTCGTGAACTCGTCCACCTAGCGGCCAAGGCCACAGCCCGGACACCCGGCACGAGGAGACCGCATGCGCAACGCTCAGCTACTGCTCGCTCTGGTCACGATACTGGCCGGCTGTGCGAGTAGCAATCCCGCCACCACGGTGATGATCGGGCCGGGAGGCGGGTCGTCTTCGGCTGCGTCGGCAGGTGGGGGCTTGCAGTCTGTGGCGTCTGCGCAAGCAGGTGCGTCACCGCAAGTCGCTCCGTCCGCACAAGCTGGGGCATCACTCCCAGTCGCGCCGCTCGCACAAGCAGGCGCATCGCTCCCATCTGCCCCACCGGCGCAAGCGGGTGCCACGGCCTCCTCTACCGCGGCCCAAGCGGGCGGTTCCGTTCCGGCAAGTTCCGACGCGAGTTCCAACGGAAATGCCAACGCAAGCGCCGCTGGCGGCTTCGCCACACGTCACGCCTATTACGAGTCAGCGCGATTTGCCGACCTCCCCGGCTGGACCGCCGACGATCTCAGCGCCTCATGGGAAGCGTTCAAACGCAGTTGCACGGTGCTCGGCACGCGTAGCGGCTGGTCGGAGCCCTGTGCGGCGTCGCGTACGGTGGACGCGCATAACGCCGCGGCGATCCGGCAGTTCTTCGAGGCGAACTTCAACGCTTACCAGATCCGCAATACCGACAAGACCCTCGATGGCACGCTCACCGGTTATTACGAGCCGCTGCTGAACGGCAGCCGGCAATACGGCGGCGCTTACGTGTACCCGGTGTACGGCACGCCCGATGACATGCTGTACCTGGACGCGCGCCGCCTGCCGGACCGCGCGCGCGGCGGCACGACGGCCGCGCGCATCGAAGGACGCACGGTGATACCCCTGCCGGATGTGGCCATCGGCAACCTCAAGGGCGTCTATGTGCTGGATCTGCACGACAGCGTCCCCGATATCCGCGACAAGAAAATCCGCCTGCGGCTCGATCACGACCGCATCGTGCCGTACTACAGCCGTGCCGAGATCGAGGGCGGCGCGCTCAAAGCACCGATCCTCGCCTACGTCGACGATCCGGTGATGCTCTATTCGATGCAATTGCAAGGCGCCGGCAAAGTACGCATGCGCGACGGGTCGATTCGCCGCTTCGCGTACGCCGAGCAGAACGGCCGGCCCTTCTTGCCGCCCATCGCGCACAACAACCAGAGCAGTGCTCACCGGATCACCGTACGCGGCATGGATATGCAGATCGACGTGACCGACGAAGATACGCCCGCCGCGCTCGCCACTGCGACGGATTCGCCGACGACCGATGCCGCCAATGGCACCTATAGCGCTGCACCCAGCGGCGCGGCTGACGACGACGAGCCGGTATCGCCGCTCTTGCGCGGCTTCAAGCTGGCCGCTGCTACGTCGTCGACCGGAGGGTCCACCGCGCCCGCCGTCGCCAAAGCGGCGGCGAGCCGGAATACAGGCGGTTATGGGTCCGACGCCGCGGGGGCCGGTGCGGGAGCAGGCGCAGGCGGCATAGGAAACCTCAACGCCTATCCGGCCACCACTACGCCCACGGCGAGCGCGCCACCCCGGCACGGCTTCGCGACATCCGATCCAAGTTACGTGTTCTTCCGTGTCATCCCCGATTCGCCGAATGGGCCAGTCGGTGCATTGGGCGTGCCGCTGTCAGCGGGACGCTCGGTCGCGGTCGATCCGCGCACGACGCCGCTCGGTGCGCCGGTGTTCGTCTCGACGCGCGATGACCCGCAAACGCCGGGCGCCATCGACCGGCTGATGATGGCCCAGGATTCGGGTGGCGCGATTCAGGGCGCGGTGCGCGCCGACTATTTCTATGGCTTTGGGCAGAGTGCGCAGACGCAGGCGAGTCACACCAAGGAACAGATCCGCATGTGGGTATTGCTGCCGAAGGGACTGCATATCGCCGCCCAGGAGACGAGCCTGAAAACGCGTGGCATGACACCGGCCGCGTCGAGCGCCGATTGCCTGGTGAGCGACCCGGAGTTGTGTGTGGATGATGCGCCGTGAGCGTCCTTCGTGGAGACCGCGTTGGCCTCGCGGTCAGCATGCGCCAGCACAGCCGGACGCTATCGTTTGATATGCAGGGGGCGCCAGTTGGATTTATCCGTGGGTGGCGTCCAGTTCGCGTCCGCGGTATCGGCAATCGGCTGATATTCGTCGTTGGGAAGCGCCATCAGGAACCGGCACCAGTCTTCGGCCGCGTCGTCCCAGTCGACGTGGAGGCAGAAGCGGCCGTCGTCGGAAATACTCCAGTGGCCATCCGCAGTGCGTGCCCTTATTCTGTGCCCATCGTGACCCACCCAATAGACGGTCAATGTGCCGTCCGGCTTGTTGGTCCAATGCCTGAAGCTGCCCGCGGTGTTGGTTCGCGATACCTCGGCGCCGGGTAACAGAGTCAGCAACTGCTCTCTGGTCAGTTTGGGCAGCAGAGCGCCTGCTGCCTGCGCGGATGGGGTCGAGTTCCGGTTGTTGACCGATGCGGTGACACTCGCGCTTGCTTGCCCTGGCGCGGCAGGTGATTGTGCTTGCGCCTGCGGTTTCGTCTGCGGTGTTCCGGCGGTTGGTCCTGGCGGTTGTGATGACACCACGGGGGCGGGCGCCGGCGCAGTCGCTGCGGCCAGCGGCGCCTTCGCGGAGGAACTGGATGCTGATGCGACGGGTGCCGGCGTTAGTGGCAACGTAGACGGTGCCTCGGCTGTGGGAGCGCGTGTGCCCTGCGCGGCATCTTGAGCAGCGGGTTGCGTGTTGGCTACTTTGGGTTGATGTTGCACCTGGGTCGGGGCGGTCCGTCCCGGTTGACTTGCTGCACGCGTGTCGGCGCCGCTGGTCGAGGCCAGTTTAGGTGCGGCGGCGCGGTGTTCCTGGGCCTTGCGTTTCTTTTGTGCCTCGTCGGCCTTTGGCTGCGATGCGGTTTCGAGAACGAAGTCCACGCGTTCGATAAACACGCGGGCTTCGGGACCGCCTGCCGTCCCGTGGACGGGTTCGCGATCCGGCTCGTGTCGCCTGTCTGGCGGGAGCGAGGCGTCAAGGCAAACCAGTGCAAGCGCGCCGCATGCAGCGCTTGCATATATCAGGCCCGTGAGCAATCTATGCGTGCCGAGCATTGTCGGTCCCGGATGCGTATGGGGGGTCAAACGTCCGTTTGGGTTGCACGTCAAACATCGTAAGTTAGCCTGATCGTATCCGGCGAGGCAATCGGAGATTTACCGGAGTTTTTGGCGTCAAGGCAGGATAAGGAGTTGACGCACGAGTTGCAGGTAAGGTGCCGATTATGGCGTCCAGCGTACGTGCACTACGGTGAGGTGTACATGCGGGCCAGAGGTTAACGATGTACGCGACCAATCAGGCGCTAAAAGGCCGAAGATTTGCATTCGCGGCGTACACGGCGCTCGCCCTGGCATGGCCTTGCACGGTTACCGCACCGGGGATTCAACATGCGTTCATCACGCAACCGCAGCGCACAAGTGCCATGAAGCCTGAACAGGGAACGCTCGTCGAACGAGTGGACTTCGTACTCGATAAAGCATCCGAGGCAACGGGTGAAGGAAGCCAGAAGAAACAAAGAACCCTGGAGCGCCGCGCTGCACAGTCCGCGTCGAATTCAAACGCGGCAAGCGGGTCCGGGCGTGCTGCATTGGCGGGAAGTCGCTCGAAACCGTCGGGTGAGCGATCCGCGACGATGGGTCCGAACCAACCAAGCAATGCTGCGACGACGGTGGTCACTCCGGCGTCTGAGGCGAGCTCGACGTCGCCGCTCGCACGGGCGCCAACTCCTGCAGGGACTTCATCGCCCGCGCCGGCTTCGATCGCTGCGATGTTGCAACCGCCACCCGCGGCTCCCGCAGCAACCGCAACTCAGACCACCCCATCCGCTTCGGCAAGCAGCACCGAGTCCACCACTCAGGGCCCGCAGCTCGCGACTCCGCCTCCGAGACTCACCCAGGAGCAGTTGCAACAGTTCATTCAGTTGCTGGCATCCGCGTCATCGGTCGCGAGAGCCACTGTTTCCGGTGGCGAGACGCGCTGGACCCCTCACTCCGACGGCAGTCTGATGGTGTATTGGGGACAAGGCTGGAATTCCTTCCAGGGACACAGCGCCCGTGGCGCATTGGAGTGTTACCGACGAAGGTCGTTTCTGCATCCACATAGAGTGGCCATGGCCAAGCAAGGCCGAAGATTGGTGCCGGTTTCTGACGCTCGCGGCGGTTGACCGGTATCAGCCGATTCCCGATTACGCAGACGCTGAGTGGAAACCGCCGAGGTTAAATGGGTGGCAACCGATACGGATTAGTCGATAACGGCGGCGGTTGAGGTTTGGGTTTGGGGTGATGATGAGAGCCTTGTCACGACGTGGTGTTCATGGGAACAACCCAAAGCCCGGGATCGCGTCAGGGCACACCAAGGTGCAAGCGGGTGTAAGTGAGCTCAGTGGTATGAGGGATCCCACGTTACGGGGAGGGAGAAAGTCGTGACGCCATGAATCGCAGTCGTTCATCCGGAGCAAGCGTCACAATGTGGACGAGATGGGACTGGTCGTGATGGACGAGATTCCACTGAGGCGCGCCCTCTCCCGGCGGGTAAAGCGGATGTGGAACGTACCTTGGGTCATTGGTCGACATTCCGGCTGGCGTCTGGCTATAACCGCAGAGGTCAAACTCGTGAGCCTCCGGAAGCGGGCTCACCAGGAATACTTCGGCACCCTGCTTAAGCTTGCTTTGGTCAGCGAATCCGACAATTCGTTCGATCTCTGCAGGTGTACGACCGGCTATGAATTTGAACTTCGTGCAAAAACCGATCGAATACTTGGCGTCGGGAACGGTGCCCCTGGCGGCGACTTTCACCAAGGACTCCAAACCTCCCTCGCGCCAGGTGGCGATGACAAGTGCCTTGAGCTTGATTTCGTCCAGCATCGGTCACTCCTTGGGCAGACTGGTCCAAAACGCATACATCAAGCAACATAAAATTGACTCCCCCAAAAGAGTCGTGTACATACTAAATCCCGAACCGGGAGATCCGGAGCCTGCTGTCCGCCAAGATGTCAATGTGCCTGGAGAAGGTTCGCTAACGCTGTCGTTCGTTGCCACCACTATAGCGGCATTGACGAATGCGACGAAATCGGCACTGCGCCTGTCGTTTTTAGCATTCGCGATATTGAGCTCTGCCTGGATTCGGTTCGCCACTTGAGGATCGCAATTTGGACAATTCTGAAAACCAGCGAATTGCCCCAGCGCCCTAATAATATCCCTAACCGTCTTGGCGCCTTTCGCGTGGTATCGATCAGGGTTTTCCAAGCGATTGAACAACACCGAATCCATCAGTTGCATACAAGTGACGGCGTCTGAAAGCGTGTACGCGCGAAAGGACGGCGCGCGCCATTCGGCCAGCTTGCTCATCGCGATGACCATCATCGACGCCAGCGACGCCCACACCGCGTTCATCCGGCCCAGTTCGAGTAAGTGGCCATCTGGCAACCAGTCGCCAGGCTTACCAAGACGGCCGGGAAAACAGGCAAGAGATCGTTCGTGCTGATCCAAGACGCTTTTCCGATCCGGTCGTATCCTGGCACATCGACGTCACCTCTTCGTGCCGAACCATAAACGATGGAATGGGAGAGCCAGCTAATGTTCCGCAATCCGATCAAGGAAGTAATCGATCTAAGTCACGAAGTCTCCGAGAACATGGAAAATATTTCGGGGTGGACGACCGCCTTTCCGGTCATGGATACGATCGCCAAGACGAAGCAGCTGAGCGGCGGAAAGGTTGGCTATGCAGCGCGAATGATCCTGATTTCCGAGCACACGGGCACCCACATCGATGCGCCTCGCCATTTCGTTGAGGATGGGATGGACGTTGCGTCCATCCCCGTCGAGCACTTGTGCCTGCCGGGCCACCTCCTCGACCTCACTCACCGCAAGGTCGGCGAGGCGATCACGGTCGAGGATTTCGAGGCTGCCGAAAAGGCGTCGGGAATGCCGGTGGGCCCAGGTACTGCGCTTATTTGCTGGACCGGCGTCGATAAAGTCTGGGGTCAAAAGAATATGAACCGTATTCGGCCTCATATCCCTGCGGAATCGGCGGAGTGGATGGCAGAGAAAAAGATCACACTGTTCGCTACTGACCTCATCGGGATGGACAATCCCGATGAATGGCATGACCCGACTCATCTGGCGTGGCTCAAGAACAATATCTGCATGGTTCAGCAGCTCTGTAATCTCGACAAGCTTGTTCACAAGGACTTCCTGTTTTGCGCGTTCCCGATCAAGACTATCGGGGGAACCGGTTGTCCGGTGCGCGCAGTCGCGCTGATCGTCTGACATTCGCAAATCGGCCGGCGGCAAGGGAGCGGGCATGGAACATCGATTGCTGGGTGAGTCAGGGTTTAGGGTGCCGGTGCTGAGCCTCGGCACAGCCACCTTCGGTGGTGGCAACGACTTCTTCAAGGCCTGGGGCAACACCGACGTGGAAGGCGCGCGAAAGCTCGTTGACATCGCGCTCGAGGCCGGCATCTCGATGTTCGACAGCGCCGACACGTATTCGGACGGGCGTGCGGAAGAAATTCTCGGGAAGGCCGTCGCGGACCGACGCGCGCACGTCATCCTGTCGACCAAGGGTACTTTCCGTCTGGGTTCGGGGCCGAACGACGCCGGCTCGTCACGCCATCATCTCAGCGATGCAATCCACGGCAGCCTGAAGCGTCTGAACACGGACTACATCGATATCTATCAACTTCACGGCTTCGATGCCCTGACCCGCGTTGAAGAAACGCTGCGCACGCTCGACGACTTCGTGCGCGCCGGCAAGATCCGTGTCGTGGGTTGTTCGAATTATTCGGGGTGGCACCTGATGAAGTCCCTTGCTACGTCGGACCGTGAAGGCCTCGTCCGGCACTCAGCGCATCAGGCGTATTACTCCCTGATTGGTCGCGACTACGAGCACGAGCTGATGCCACTTGCGCTCGACCAGCGTGTGTCCGCGATTGTCTGGAGCCCGCTCGGTTGGGGGCGGCTTACCGGCAAGGTCGGTCGTGGCAGGCCGCTGCCCGCGACGAGTCGCCTGCACCAGACTGCAGACGCGGGGCCGCCGGTCTCCGATGAGTACGTCTATCGGGTCGTCGACGCACTCGAAGCCGTGGCGAGCGAAACCGGGAAGACAGTTCCTCAGATCGCGCTCAACTGGTTGTTGCAGCGCCCAACCGTCGCCAACGTAATCGTCGGCGCGCGAGACGAATCACAGTTGCGCGAAAACGCCGGTGCGCTCGGATGGTCCCTCGACGCCGCGCAGATGGCGCGACTCGATCAGGCGAGCACGAGGCCGCTTCCCTACCCCTACTGGCATCAGCGGCGTTTCGAGGAACGCAACCCTTCGCCGGTGTAGGCGAAACATCGGAGTCCGACGCGCTCACATCCCCGTAAAAACACTTTTTCGAATCGAGCCGTGCACGCCCCAGTTGGCGTCGACGACCTGAGTCACGCCGAAGTCCGCCGAGACCGACATCAGCGCAATCGCTTCATCCTCGCTCAAATGATGCACGGTCATGAGGAAACGCCGCAACTTCCGGAACGCGTCGCGCATGGCCTTGTCGAGGCTTGCGTGTTGCGCCACTTCCACCTGCGCGTTGGGCCCGAGTTCGGCCAGGTAGTTGGGAAAAGTAAAGCCGTACACGGACCATTGCTGCTCCGTTTCGAGCATGGGGTGGGTCAGGCCCTCCAGGAGGGTCCCGCCCAGTTGATCCTTTTTATGAAGGATGAATTCGAAATCGCCGGTCAGCGAGGTCTCGATCGCGGTGCCGCCGAGTTCGCTATCGCCTTGCGCCGCATGCGGATCGCCCACCGAGAAGAAGGCACCTTCGACAGCGACCGGGTAATACATCGTCGCACCCTTGCCGACGCGCCAGTCGTCGATATTGCCGCCGGTATAGCCCGGCGGGATCGAGCTGACATAGTCCGACTCGGAAGGCGCCAGTCCCATGGTCCCGAAATGCAGTCGCGCCTGCACCTTGATATTGGGCAGAATGTTTTCCCGCCGCCGCACGAGCGCATGGTTCACCTGCACGCCGGGATAGTCGATTGTCGAATGAACGATGCCATCGGGATCGGTTTGCGGCGTCCAGACGTAGTTGTAGACCGCGCGCGCGAAAGGCTCGCCGGCGGTATCGAGCTCAAAGATGGTGACGACTTCCCGGGGCTTCGGCTCTTCGATCAGATCGTGGTACTGGAAACCCCAGGAGGCAGCCACGTTGGAGCCGAAGCAACGGCCCGCATGACAAGCGTGGCAGCTCGGCCGGGGACGAACGTCGAGGATGCGAACCTCAAGGATGTCGCCGGGTTCGGCGCCTTCTATGACCACCGGGCCGGTCAGCAAGTGTACGCCGATCCCCTCGCCCGAGCCGAGCCTGAAGGGGCCCTCGGTCGGGCCTGCGCCGCGGCGCGGCACCGCCTTGTGCTCCCGGGTCCAATGGAACACGCTCTCGGCGCCGGGGTCGCCGGCAATCATGCGCTCGTGGTCGTCGTTCGCATGATGGGTCAGCGTCTCGATGGTGGCCCGATCGCCGGACCGTAGCGTCAGGCTTGGCGCAACGTGCTTGCTGAAGTATCCCCAATGCACGGTGGCAGGCGATACGGGAAGAATGTGATGCTGCATGTCCGGACCTCGAAAAGCGACGCACGCGGGGATTTGGCGCCAAGGCACGTGCCAAAGCGTACGCGAACGGAGTCTCAAGGACTTGTCTGACCGCGCACAACTTCTGGTACCGGTGTGCAGGCCAACGTAATCAGAAAGGCACGAGCGTGCCTGTAAAAGACCGTAAAAAAAGGCCCTGGCAAAGTGCTTCATCGTGCATGGATGCGCCGCAACGGCGCATCCATGCACTGCACTACGGCAAGCCACGCATGGAACGGCACGATACGCCCACAACGGGCTATAAGGTTCGATGGCGCGAAGGTTGCTTCGGACTTCCCTACCTTGGCGCTTTTCTTTTGGGGAGCCTTGTTTGGACCTGTCACGCTTTACGACCGAGTCATATCCCGAAGTGGAACGTGCCCGCGCATGGAGCGCAGCGCTCGATCGGCTTGGCTGGTGCAGCAGACTCGGGGCTCCCGAGCACACACTGCACGGCACGTTGACGTCGCAGACATCGACGGGCGGTTTCGAACTCACGTCGCTTGCTTCCGTACCGCAGACGCTTGAGCTCAAGGCTGATAGCACCGACAGCGTCATGATCGTCCTGCATCTCGATGGCGACGCGACGCTCGTGACCGACGGCCTGCGCGAACATGTAGCCGTGCGCGACATCGTCTATGCATCGTCACAGGCAGCGGCATCGCTCGTGTTTGGTACGAACTTCCGTCTGTTCATGGTGCGGGTTCCGCGGGCTGCGATCAACGCCCGCCTGCTGTCGCCGTTTTCACTGCGCGCAGCACGTCTTTCGGGCGATACCGGTATCGGTCACGTTTTTTCCGGCTTTCTCGTGTCGGTAGCGGAAAGTGTCGAGACACTCTCCGCCGGCGAGCTGCGTCCGTTGGAACTGGCGCTTGCCGAGTTCCTCGTGGCGAGTCTCGCCGGGCATGAGCACAAAGGTTCGTTCGGTGGGCTGACGCCATCGCAGACGGCTATTTTTTCGCGCATGTGCCGGTCTATCGAAGCGAATCTGGGTGATCCCGAACTGGGCGTCGGCAAGCTCGCAAAAGAAGAGCGCGTGTCGCCACGCTACGTGCAAAAGCTATTTGAAACCGCGGGGCAAAGTTTTTCTACCTACCTGCGCTCGCGCAGGCTCGAACGCTGCCGCGCAGAACTCGTCGATCCGCTGTACGAAAAGGTTTCCGTCTCCGATATCTGCTTTCGTTGGGGTTTCAACGATCCCGCGCATTTCAGCCGGATCTTTCGCGAACGTTACGGCGCTTCGCCGCGCACGTTCCGTCACGAAGCGAGTCTCGAGATCGCGCGCCATCTCGTGCGCCGCATCTCGCGTGGTTTGCCAGTCAACGCGACCGGCTTGCTGCTGCATGCAAAGCAAGGAAACGTCGAGACAGACGCGGATACGCTCGTTGCGCTCGACGATCCCGGCATTGAGGCGGTGGAGGCGGCACCGCCCGCCTCGCGCGGCAAACCACGTCACCACTTGCTGCGCGCGACCGCGAACACCGTGCACTGGGGCTATTTCAGCCACAACCTGAAACCGGTGCTTGAACTGGACAGCGGTGACACGGTCACCATCGAGGCACTGACGCAGCACGCGTCCGACGACTGGGAACGCATGGTCGCGGGCGACCCCGGCGCGGAAAGCGTGTTCCACTGGACCGCCGAGCGCAAGAACGTGAACCGGCGCGGCGCGGGTCCAATGGATGCATCGATCTTCGGCCGCGGCGCGGGCGAAGGCTTCGGCGTGCATATCTGCACGGGCCCGATCGCCGTGCGCCATGCGGAGCCCGGCGACGTGCTCGAAGTGCGCATTCTCGATATTCGCACGCGGCGTTGCGCGAATCCCCAATTCCATGGCCGCGCCTTCGGCAGCAATGCGGCTGCGTGGTGGGGCTTTCACTATCGCGAGTTGCTGACGGAACCGAAGCCGCGCGAAGTCGTCACCATCTACGAGATCGACGCGGAACCGGCGACGGACAGCACCACCGCTTACGCGCGTGCGGTCTACAACTACCGTTGGACGCCACAGCGCGATCCCTTCGGCGTGGTCCACCCGACTATCGATTATCCGGGCGTGCCGGTCGACCACTCGACGGTGGTCGAGAACCACAACATCCTTAAGAACGTCACCATTCCGGTGCGGCCGCATTTCGGCGTCATCGCGGTGGCACCACAGCAGGACGGCCTGATCGATTCGATTCCGCCGTCGGCGTTCGGCGGCAATCTGGACAACTGGCGGGTCGCACGCGGCGCGAGCGTTTATCTGCCGGTGGGCGTGCCGGGCGCGCTGCTGTCGATCGGGGACCCGCACGCGTCACAAGGCGATTCGGAGCTGTGCGGCACAGCGATCGAATGCTCGCTGACCGGTGACTTCGAACTCGTGCTGCACAAGAAGCAATCGCTGACCGACCAGCCGTTCGCCGATCTCACCTATCCGCTCGTCGAAACCGACGAAGAATGGGTGTTGCACGGATTTAGTCATCCGAACTATCTGGCCGAGTTCGGCGCGAACGCGCAGAGCGAGGTGTACCAGAAGTCGACGCTCGATCAGGCCATGCGTGACGCTTTCATCAAGACGCGACGCTTCCTCATGTCCACCAAGGGCCTGTCCGAGGATGAAGCGATTTCACTGATGTCGGTGGCCGTGGATTTCGGCGTGACCCAGGTGGTGGACGGAAACTGGGGCGTTCACGCCATCATCCGCAAGGCGCTTTTCACGTCGTGAAACCGATCCGGCTCGCGATCTTAAAGCTGCACACCTCGCGTAAGCGCACCATCGACAACAAGGTTTGTCCCGCTGACAAAGCTCGCGGCAGGGCTCGCCACAAAAGCCACCGCGTTAGCGATCTCCTGAGGATTCGCCATGCGTCCGGTTGGGTTCAACGCGAGCGCCTCGGCGTAGAGCTTCGGGTTGTTGTGCTCGATCCAGTCCCACACGCCGCCCTCGAAGTACACATTGCCGGGAGACACCGTATTCGCCCGGATATCCCTCGACGCCAGTTGATGGGCTAGACCTTGCACATAGTGAACCAGCGCGGCTTTGAAGGTACCGTAGGGTCCTGCAGCGAAGTCAATTTCACGCCCGGAAACGCTAGAGATTGCGACGATGGACCCAGCCTTGCTCGACTCGAGAAACGGCAACGCTGCATCGACAAGATTCACCGTGCCGAGCAGGTCTGTTTCGAATTCCTTGCGCCACGATTCCATATCGTTGTCGATCGCAAGCGCACTCACGTTGGCGACCACGATATCCAGGCCACCCCACTGCGCCCCGACGCTTGCGACCCACGCCTTCAAGGCGGCGCCATCGGCCACGTCGATTGACGCGCCCAGCGCCCGTCCCCCGCTCAGTCCTTTCAGCCCGGTCGCCGCCGCTTCGACAGCCGCTGCATCCCGCGCGCAAATCGCGACTTCGGCGCCCTCCCTCGCAAGGGTCCGTGCGATCGCGAGGCCAATGCCCTTGGTGCCGCCGGTGACGATCGCCTTCAAACCCTTGAGTTGCAAATCCATGGTCGTAGTCCTGAAAAGCGGGATGTTTTTCGCGCTCAGCGCTTCGGAAGGTATTTCTTCGCCACCTTGCAGATGTAGGTGAACTTCGGATTGACCATCTGCGTGCAGCGGGCTTCGGCGATCTGTCCCAGCAACATGTAAGCTTCCGAGGCCGGGATCCGGTATTCCCCCTCGAGCCAGTAGATCATTTCCTCGAAGGCGATTCGCAAGGCGTCGTCAAGTGGACGGGCGCAACCGACCGTGCAGATGTGCGTCGGCGTTTCGATGCGCGGCCAAGTCATGTGTCTGGGCGCCGGCAGGAGGTCCACCTTCAGCGTCAGATGGCCGCGAATTTCGATAGCACCCATTCCATTGCATTCCGCATCTCCCTGCAAGGCGTGCACGTCGCCGAAATAGAGGTACGCGCCTTCGTGGAACACCGGGAACATGATGCGGTTGCCGTTGGTGACCTCCTGGATGTCCAGGTTGCCGCCATGCACGCCATTGTCGATTGTGAGCGTGCCCCCGGCGACCGGCGCCACCCCGATCACGCCGACCATCGGGTGGGCCTCGAGCTTGAGGGTATCGCTCCAGTGCACGACGCCGTTCTCCACCACGACGTTGCGGTTCTGAATGCCGAATTCCTTTTTGCGCACCCAGTCGGGAAAGATGCCGATGCCCGGCCAGAGCGCCGTATAACCGAGTCCGTGCACGCCGACTTCAAGCACGTCGATCACCACCATGTCGCCGGGTTTCGCACCCTTCAGCCGCACCGGACCGGTCGCCGGATTGACGAAGGGCAGCGTCACCTTGGTTTCATCGAGCTTCTCGTGCACATGCGTGATCAGATGGCCGCCGATGTTCAGCTCCGTCTCCACCTCGAACGTTTCACCGGGCACCACTTCGGCGATAAAGCTGTCGGTCGCGGCGAGCGCGTATTTCAGTTGCTGCTTGCTGATGACCTGATGGTGCGTGGACGCAATGTTCATGGTTTCATCGGTTTCCGTTGGGTGAGCAGGATCAGTCGAACTTGTGCCAGGGCATCAGGAAACGCTCCAGGCGTCCGACGAGAAACGAAAGGAACAGCGCGAGGACAATCGTCACCACCACGCCGGCGAACACCTTGGGAATGATGTAGAGACTGCCCGCCTTGAAAATGGCATGCCCGAGCCCGTCGGACGACGACATGAACTCGCCGAGGATCGCGCCGATCAGCGCAAAGCCGACCGTCAGCTTCAGGCCCGCAAAGATGTCGCGCAGTGACGCGGGGATAACCAGCTTGGTGAAGACCTGGCGCTTGGCGGCGCCGAGGGTGCGCATCAGGTTGATCTGGTCGTCGTCGACACCGGTCGCGCCCTTGTAGGCGATCACCAGCGCCACCACCACGACCGATAGCGTGGACATCGCAAGTTTCGAGGCAAGCCCGGTGCCGAACCAGATGATCATGAGCGGCGCGAGCGCGACCACCGGTATGGAACCCAGCGCGACGACGAACGGATGTACGACCTTCGAGACGAAGCGCGAATACCAGAGCAGCAACCCGAGCACCGTACCCATGACGTTACCGAACACGAACCCCAGCAATGTCTCCATGCCGGTCACGCCCGCATCGTGAACAAGGCTGCCGTCCTCCTGCATCTTCACGAGAAAACCCCAGATCTCCGAAGGAGAACCGAAGAGAAATGCGTTGAGCGCCTGCTTCGATGTCGCGTATTGCCACAGACCGAGCAACACGGCGAGCAAACCAAACTGGCACGCGAGGACCACCAGTCTTCCTCGCACATGCTTCCAAACGTGGCGCCGCCTGGCGGACGCCGGTTTGCGTATCGGTGAATCCAGTGGTGCCGCACTGCCTGTTTCCTCGAACATCCCACTCTTCCTCTTCAGTTGCCTCTTCAGTTGCCGCGTCAGGTTTGCGCCATGCGCACATCGAGCTCGGACCAGATCTCGCGCACCAGTGCAGCGAACCCCGGCGCGTCGCGCATCGCCATCATGTCGCTGCGATCGCCCTGCAGGCGGATATCGTGGATCGCCTTGATGCGCGACGGCCGGTGCGTAAGCACTATCACGCGGTCCGACAACGACACGGCTTCCTCCACATCGTGCGTGATGAGCAGCACAGAACGCCCGTCGCTTCGCACGAGCTTCGCCATGTCGCTTTCCAGCACGACCTTCGTCTGAAAATCGAGCGCGGCGAAAGGCTCGTCGAGCAGGATCACGTCAGGACCCGTGACCAGCGTTCGCGCCAGCGCCACGCGCTGGCGCATGCCGCCGGACAGTGCCGTCGGGTAGTAGTCGTGGAACGGCCCGAGGCCGACCTTGTAGAGCATCGCGTGGGCTTTCTTCTCGCGTTCGGCGCGCGGCATACCGGTCAGTTCGAGTCCGAGCGTGACGTTTGCAAGCGCAGTTCGCCACGACATCAGCATGTCCTTCTGCAGCATGTAGCCGATGCCCTTCGGAACATCGGTGAGCGGCTTGCCATGCCATAGCACGTCCCCGCGCGTCGGCCGCACGAGTCCGCTCATCAGGTTCAGCAGCGTGGTCTTGCCGCACCCCGATGGTCCGACCAGACTCACGATCTCTCCCGCCTTCAGACTGAACGAAATGTCACCGATGACCGGACTCGCGTCGCCATCGCCATACGTCTTGCCGATGTTGCGCGCAGTCAGCGGCACGCCGGTTGTGCCCGTCGAGCCGGTTGCGCCGGTTGTGCCGTATGTATCGCTCTCACGCATGACGGCCTTGCTCACTTGGATGCGACGGCCGTGCCGCTGCCGGCCGCGGCCATCTTCGCCGCCTTGTCGGCGTACCGGTTGTCGATCACATCGCCAAAGGCAATCGACGCCTGCACGTTGCCGAGGTACTTCTGCATCGCCATCAGGTTGGCCCACTGCTTCTGGTCGACGGGGATCGTCTGCGCCGGGATCTTGTATTGCAATTCCATGTCGATGGCGCGGTCGACCACGTCGCCGGGTACATCGGGGAATTCAGCGCGCGCCACCTGCTTGGCGTAGTCCGGCTTCGCGTAGGTCAGACGTGCCGACTCTTCGAGCGCATCGATAAGCGCCTGGACCACGTCGGGATGCGCCTTCGCGTACTCGGGCAGGACCATCACGCCGGTGTTGCAGAACGGACCGATGTAGCTCGAGAAGTCGAACACGACCTTCGCGCCCTGCGCGATCGCCGCCGCGACGTTCGGCTGATACGCGACGGCCACGTCGGCACGGCCCGCGAGCATCGCGCCGATCTCGGTGCCCGGATTCACTTCAATGATCTTCGCGTCGGTGCCGAGCTTCAGCCCGTTGTCCTGCATGAGCTTCTTGGTGACGCTGTAGTTGGTGTTCGGATCGGGCGAGGTCACGAAGGTCAGTCCCTTGAAACCCCTGGGATTGGTGATCGGCGCGGCGACGGTCTTCGACACGCCGAAGTAATGGGCACGCTGCACCAGTGTGCCGACTACCATCCCGGGACCGCCCCGCTCCCGCGACATCTCGACCATCGTGGGGTCGCCCACCGCAAACTGCGCGGTCTTGCCGAGGACGGCGGCAAAGGCCTGCGTGTCGCCGCCGGCGGCCGTCAGGTGCAGCGTCAGCCCGTGCTTCTCGAAGATCTTCGCGTGCTGCCCGACATAGAGATCGATGTACCCCAGGTTATGCACGGCCTCGACGAACTCAATGGGCTGCGGCGGCGCGGCCAGCGCCGCATCGCTCAGGCCGACGGCAGTTGCGAGCAGCACCGCGGCATATCCGCAGAATCTGGGGGTACATAGTAGGGTCGTCATGTCGGTCGATCTCCGCGCAGCTTTCAAGTGAATGGAAGACTATCCGTCGCAAGACACTTGCCCGGTATGCCTCTCGTCCAGGCCATCATATGAACTCAATAAATGCATCATTTGCGTTGGAGCGAACGAAATCTTGTCGTACGGCGCACACGTAGACGACCGATGCGTCGGTCAAAGATGCCGATGCCCCGGGTCGAATTTACCGGGCAAGCGGGTTCTTGCCGGTGCAGGGAGCGAACTCCTGGCGCTCCCCTGCTCGGCACAATGAGCAAGGTGCCCTATCAGAACTGTTGACGAATACCCACGCGAGCCAGAAACTGCTTGCTGCTCGACGAGGGACCCGCAGCATCCGGGTTCGCCGCAAACTCCAACCCTGTACCGGCCACACCCGAACCGTCTGCGACCTTTATATAGGAACCCTGAACATACACGTCAGTCCGTTTCGACAAATTGTAGTCCGCCATCAAACCAAACTGATGGTACTTCGGCTTGGCACTGCCGCCCGATGTGCCATCGTAGGTCGCCTGCGTATAGGTGTACATGCCGCCCACGTAGAACGACGGGCTAAGCTGATACTTGGCGTTCACCTCGAAGTTGTTGAACTTGAGCGACGATGCTGCACCGAGTGTCGGACTCGCGGCCAGGTTCGCGTACTCCGTCGCTGTGGGCCGCAACAGGTTCGTGTTCGTATAAGCGAAGCCGAATGTTGCCGAGGCGATCGTGTAGCTGATGCCCGCACCAAACACGCGCTGACGAGCCGCAGTCCAGCTTCCGTCGGTGCCGCTCGAGCCGAGATTCGCAACCGCACCGGCGGAGCCGTCGTTAGGGCTATCGACGTTAAGGTAGGCGGCCGCCACGCTCAACGGTCCATTGACGTACTGTGCGCCTATGCTTTCCGCACGGTTAGCCGCGAAGCTGGTGGAATTGCTGAAGGCATATGCGGCGCCGAACGAGAAGCCGGCATAGTTGACGCTAGCGTACTTGACCGCGTTGTTGATACGGAAGCTGTTGTCCGTGTTGTCGTTGTCGTACGGATGCGAGAACATCCCGCCTCCCCAGTTGCCGTTGGCCGTCATCGGAGCAAGATAGTCAACAAGGGAATCGTATTGGCGGCCGAAAGTCAGCGTACCGAACGTCGTGCTGGTGACGCCGACATAAGCCTGACGGCCGAATTCCTGGCCCTCTTGCCCCAGCTTGCCGCTGTTGGCGTTAAAGCCATTCTCCAACTGGAAGACCGCCGCCAGACCGCCACCCAGGTCTTCCTTGCCCCTCAGGCCCCAGCGGGAACCCTGGGCGTCGCCGCTTGACAGTGCGAAGAGGTCATGGCCTTTGACGTTATTCGTATAGTCCAGACCTTCGTCGACTATACCGTACAACGTGACGCTGCTTTGCGCATGTGCAACGTTGCCAAATCCAATTAAAATACCCAATGTAACAAGCGACTTTTTCATATCTATCTCCAAGAAATCACACGATTTATCTGGATACGAGGTATCCGGACGGACTTTTTCAAAACCCCTGAAAACCACCTACGGCACGGCTTACTTAGGCGCTAAATATTACAAATGCTATTTTATTTAGTTATACTTAGTACATACGCTAAAAGCCGGCGCCACGAACGCCGGCAGGGTTCGTGTGCTCCACATAGATCGGCCCGGACAAGATCGCCGCTCTCGATCGTCACCGCCGGCCTAAACCCGGCGGTGAGATATCTCCAATGCTCGGAGTCCGCAGTCGCGCGGAGTCAATGAAGGGATCCCGTCAGTTGCAGGCCCATTGATCTGACTTCGCATATTTGCCGCATGCCGCATCATATTCGGGCGAATATACCGCTGTCACATGTTCGCCCCGGGCAGCCCCCCCGAAGTTTTGAATATTTCCTCCGCCGAAATCGCTATTGCGAGGATGTTCCGATCCGAGTTTTGGAGGCCGGCGATCGTTATACCAACCGGCGCGCCATTGCTTGCCACTGGCAGCGTGATCCCGCAGCCATCTATCTGATTGACGACACAAGGATTACGTACGATCTGCGCGTTAATTCGTAGATAGTCGTCGTCCTTTTCTACGGAGGCGATCGTGGGAGCGGTGAACGGCAGCGTCGGCATCAGGAAAGCGTCGAAGCCCTGCATGCTGCGAGAGAATTTCCCGATGAGCAGTGCGCGCCGTTCAAGCATGTCCAGATACTGATAGGCGGCAACATTGCTGCCGCGCAGGAGAATCCGCTTGCCGACGCGAGGATCGAAGTCGCTTTCGTGCAAGGACAGGAGGTTCCGGTAGAGCGCGTACGCCTCGGTTGGACTGAACTCCGAGTTCAGGGCCGGGGCCTCGGCTACCTCAGGCATTTTTACATTGACCAGTCGAGCGCCGCGTTTCTCCAGCGCCTTGCATGCCCGCGTGAAAGCATCCGCCACCTCCGGGCTAAGGCCCTCGCACACCATCGTCTCGGGAATGGCGAAGCGCACGCGGTCAAGCGGACGCCCCGCGGAAACGGTGTGTTCATCACCGGACATGACGGAGTCGATAAGCGCGCAATCCCTGACCGTCCGCCCGATGGGTCCAATCGAATCCAACGTCCTCGACAGTGGCAGAGCACCCTGGCGGCATATTCGGACCTGCGTTGGCTTCAAACCAACCAGACCGCAAAATGCGGCCGGAATCCGCACGGACCCTCCGGTATCCGTACCGATAGCGATCGAGCACATGCCGTCCGCGACCGACACTGCGGCCCCGGATGAAGAACCGCCTGGGATCAGACTCCGATCGTATGGATTACGAGGCGTTCCGTAGTGACTGTTGGTGCCCACACCGCCGAAGGCAAATTCCGACATGTTGGTCGTGCCGACGATGACAGCGCCCGCTGCCCGTAGGCGCGCGACAATCGGCGCATCACAGCGAGCCGTTTCGGCGTTGCGTAACACGATCGACCCGGCTGTAGTCGTTTCCCCGGCGATATCGAACAGGTCCTTGACCGATATCGGAATGCCGCGCAGCGGCCGCGGCGCGCCGCTTTCAGCCATCATGTCCTGAGCAGCAGCGAGCGCCCTCGCCTGGTCCTCATAGAGCCGGATAAAGGCACGCTTGCCTTCTCCGTCGGGGTCCTGGATACGCGCCAGCGCCTGATCGACCAGAGCGGATGCGTTCACGTTTCCGCTCTTAAGGTCGACGAGCAAACTGGTCACGGTCTGAGATGTCACTTGTCCTGTCCTGATGCTGCGATGCTGGCCAGTTCGTCGCGGGGGTTCGTTGAATCAGCCTGATCCTGCCTTTCGACCATCCTGAGGAATCGCTGCGTTCTCTCATGCTTTGGATGATCGAGTACTTCATCCGGCGCGCCTTCCTCGATCACCTGGCCTTCGTCCATGAAAATCACACGGTCAGCCACTTCACGGGCAAACCGCACCTCATGTGTGACCACCATCATGGTCATGCCGGCCTTGGCGAGGCTGCGAATGACGGCAAGCACTTCGCCGACCAGTTCGGGGTCGAGAGCAGAAGTGGGTTCGTCGAACAGCATGAGGCGAGGCGAAATGGCCAGCGCACGGGCTATCGCCACGCGCTGCTGCTGGCCACCGGAAAGCCGATGGGGAAGATGATCGGCATGACCCGCCAATCCAATCGCGCTTAACAACTCACGGCCAAACGCATGCGCTTTCTCCACCGGCTCCCCATAGACGTGAACCGGCGCCTCCACGATGTTTTCCAGCGCTGTGAGATGGTCGAATAAATTAAAATGTTGAAACACCATGCCGATACGGGCGTCGGCCCGTGCTTTGGCAAGATTGCGGGTCGGGCGCAGGCCGCCACCCGCACTCTTTTCATAACCCACATATTTTCCGTCAACGGTTATCTGCCCCCAGTCAAGCGGTTCCAGATGGTTGACGAGGCGCAACAGCGTGCTCTTTCCCGAACCGCTCGGCCCCATCAGGACCACGACTTCACCACGCTTGATCTCCAGGTCGATGCCTCGAAGTATTTCCTTCGGACCATATGCTTTCTGCACGTTATAGCAAACGACGAACGGTTCGTCGGAAGCTAACGCGGCCGAATTGCCGGTTCGAAAGGTATCGATCCACAGGTTCCTGGTCGGCGAAGCGGCCGGTTTGTCCGCGCCCTCGATAGTCGTCGTCGGCAATACGTGGCGCCGTTTGCGCTCTGCTTCCGGATTGAAGGCACTCTCGAGATAGTATTGCGCCACCGCGACAGCGCTCGTCATCACCAGATAGAAAACGCCAGCGGCAGCGAACACGGTGAAGAACTTGAAATTCTGTCCGACGATCTGCTGGGCACGGAACGTGAGTTCGTTCACAAAGATCACCGAGGCGATCGACGTCCCCTTGATCATGGAAATGCCTTGATTGGCCATGCCCGGGAGAATGGCCCGCATCGCCTGCGGGAGGATGATGCGTCGAAGCGTCAGGAGTGGACTCATGCCGAAGGATGCTGCGGCGAGACTTTGCTTTCTGTCGACCGAGAGAATGCCGCCGCGGATGATCTCCGCACTGAAGGCGGCCTCATTGATCATGAATCCGACGACCGCGGTGGTGAAGCTATTGAGTTCGATGCCCACCACGGGCAAAGCGTCATACAGAAATATGATCTGCAGAATGATCGGCGTTCCGCGCATGAACCAGATGTAAAACCAGGCCGCGCCGCGGATCGGCCCGACATGGGAAAGCCTCATCAAGGCAAGGATCAATCCAAGGATCGCTCCACCTGCCATCGCGAGGGCGGCAATCTCGATAGCCAGGAGCGCCCCTTTCGCCAGGAACGGATCGAAGAGATAGTCTATCGCTTCCCGGATTGCTGTCGCGGTGAGCGTCGATCGGGTTGCGGCGGTGCTGGCCTTCGAAGCCGGCAACGCTGGCGGCGGCGCTTGCTTCGCCTCACGCGTCGGCGCAGCGTCTTCGCATCCGACTATGCAACCGCCGCTACCGAAGTTCCCCCCCTGCCCTCCCACCAGATCGCTCGCCGCGTAGGCGGACGCCAGGGACAGCGCGAGGAACCCGCCAACCAGCAAAACCCGCTTCAGAAGGCTCCATTTCAGGACGCGCACGCTGACAGCAAGGAGATACCGCAACCCGTGTCGCAGGGCGATGCATGGCGTTCTCGTTCCTGCATGTGCTTGAGCAACGGATCGGTATGTCATATGGCAAATATTCCTTTCGCCCGCGTTTCCCGGAAACGGAACGGATAGACTCCGTTCGACGTGTCGGTACTTCGCCAGTCGCAAAAGCAGCCATTCAGTGGTTATCCTGCCGTCATGCCGCGCCCCCCGCAGAGCGCCAGGCGCCGGCCGCTCCGGCACGGCGCAGCGAACGCAGCATCGCAGGCGCTATTCCGTCTTGATCTCAACCGGATATTCGAGCGACGGGTCGACTTTGTATCTGGCCAGGATGGCTTTTTCCTGCCCGCTCGCCTGGGTGACCTTCAACGCCTCAGCGATAGCTTCGAGCAGTTCAGACTCGCCCTTGTTCACTGCCACGCCAACGTGAAAACCGCTAAGAATGCTGAATGCGAGGGCGATGTTCTGTGGCTGGTCGGCGACGAGGATGTTCGACATGGCAAGATCGGTCATGATGACGTCGACGCGGCCGTTCGCCACCTGACGCAGTCCGGCGTTGAGGTCGGTGTAAGTGACCAGATTGATGTCAGGCTTTCCCATGCTGACGCACTTCTTGCCCTGGTCGTGGAATGCCGCCTCCTCAACAGTGCCAAGGCCGGCCGCCGCATTCAGACCGCAGAGGGAATCGAGGCTATCGACGTGCTTGGGATTGCCGGCATGCACGAGAAAGCCGGTAGCCGCGGAAAGGTACAGAACATAGTTCACCTGCTTCGCGCGGGCTGGCGTGTAATTCAGGGTGTCCCACATGACATCATTCCGCCCCTCGGTCACCGACGTGATCAGACCCGCCCACACCCCAATACTTTGCGTCCAGGGTACGCCGAGGCAATCGAACGTCGCCTTGGCGAGTTCTATATCGACGCCGATGATCTTGTCGGGATTCTGAGGATCGCGATAGGTAAACGGCCGCTGCAGACCGTCCAGAGCCACCTTGACCGGCTTGCCGACAAGGTCCGGATACTTCGCCCGGAGGGCCTGGCACGCAGCCGGCACTGCTGGCGCGGCTGCTTCGGCGTGCCCCGAAAGCGAGAACGCCACCAGACTGAGGACCCCAAAAATGGCATGACGCCAGCGCCCGACAATACCGCTTCCAGACCGGAAGCGTCGATCACAATCGAAAAATTTGATCAGCATCGCAAAACTCCCCAGGTGGCAGATGGTAATGGTCTACACAATGCACGCCGTGTTGCGGCGCATAAATGGAAGGTACGTGAACGAAATTTTGGGAACTTGTTTCGAAACGCACAAATGCTTGCGTACGCGTGCAAATCGACGAAGGATCCAACACCGGGACGCCTCCCTCGGTATTTCGGGCGCACGACGGTGAAGTGGGCAGAGGATCTGCTGGGTGTGCCGGCAATGGATCGTTGAAGGCGATTGAGGGCCGCCTCATAATCGATCGTCTTTCGCGAACCAACAGCGTTGCTGACAGCTCTGGTCCGAGTCTCTCCCAACGCGGAGGTGAAGTCGGCTATGCGCCTGGGAATAAATAGCCGTGGCGTACGTTCTTCGACGCACTCGATCCTTCACTCGATCCCGGAATCATCATTCAACTATGCGATCGGATCGAAGACAGGCGGCGAGAAATTAGGAGCACTTTTAATATGGCTTACAAATCGGTCGACGATTGGAGTCTCGCAGCTATTCCAGATCAGACTCGTTTCGATCGAAACCGGCATATCTTCCACCTGCCGGTACACCACGCCGGGGCGGGCAAAACGCGCGAAGACCTGGGGCACCCATGCAATGCCCATCCCCGCTGCCACGAGGCTCACGATA
>DASZIR010000169.1:0-28668 GCA_035948995.1 Paraburkholderia sp.
CAAGTCAACGGGTTCCAGACCGGCGACCTCGTCATGGCCACCGTCGCGTCCGGCAAAAAGGCCGGTATCCACGTCGGCCGCGTTGCGGTTCGCGCCACCGGCAGATTCAACATCCAGACCGGTTCCAGTGTCGTGCAGGGCGTCAGCCATCGGCACTGCCGCATCCTTCAGCGTAACGACGGATACGGCTATTTCCTTCAACCCACGGATAGCATTGACAAAGGACAAGCGGGCAAAGGCCGTGCTTCGCACGGGGCGCGCTATCCCTCCTCGCCGTGAACGACGAGGTTTCCCGCGCATTCGGATGACGGGGAGATGGCCGGCCGTGAGGCGTCACCATGTGCAACCACCCGCTACCACAGGCGCTATTGGGACAGCGCCTTCGCCGCTTGCACTTGCGATTCGAAATACGTCTGGAACGACAGTGCGAGGCCCGTCATCAGCAACATTGCGCCGATGAACAGCGAAAAGATCACAACGAAAATCACGGTCCAGCCGGAGCGGCTGCGCTGCTGGGTTTGCGGGTTGAATTGCGCGTCCCATTTCTCATCGGGGCGCAGGCCATAGACAATCGCGGCAAGGAACGCGGCGAACAGCGAGATCGCGCCCGGCACCGCCAGAACCCAGCCGAGCGTCGACGCACGTTCACTGGCCATGAGCAGCAGAACGCCGGGAATACCTAGCAGGGTGAAGACCAGATGAGCCCAGCCGTACACATCACACATTCCATATAAGTAGAAGCGGTGCGCGCCCAGGCTGCCGAAGAAAAACGCGAGCGCGGCGGTCATCGTCTTGGACCTGAAGCGTGGGGAATTCGAAACGCGGGTGGACATGTGGGCGAGAGTTCGGTGACAGGCGGTCGAAAGGAGCGGCGCGCACGTTGTGCGCGGACCGACGCGCATTCTACGCCGGGCGTAGCCAGACGGTCACGCCTCGTCAAGGTGCCGAGTACGTCACGCGATAGATCGCCCCCGCATAATCGTCGCTGATCAGGAGGGAGCCGTCGGGCATGGGCAGCACGTCGTCCGGGCGACCCCAGACGCTTTCATCGGGCATCAGCCAGCCCGCGGCGAAGACTTCCTGATGTGCGCCGCTGCCGTCGGGGTTCGTGACGACCCGCACGACCCGGTAGCCGACCTTTTTGCTGCGGTTCCACGAGCCGTGTTCGGCGATGAAAATATTGTCGCGATAACCGGCTGGAAACATCGAGCCGGTATAGAAGCGCATGCCGAGCGAAGCAACGTGGGCGCCGAGTTTCAGCACCGGCGGCGTGAAAGCGCTGCACGGATGATCGTTGCCGAATTCGGGGTCGGGCGTGTCGCCACCGTGACAATATGGATAGCCGAAATCCATGCCGGCGCGCGCGGCGCGGTTGAGCTTGTCGTCGGGGACGTCATCGCCCATCAGATCCCGGCCGTTGTCGGTGAACCACAACTCGTGCGTCGCAGGATGCCAGGCAAAGCCGACCGTATTGCGCACCCCGCGCTCTACTGTCTCGTAATCACTGCCGTCGGCATCCATCCGGCCGATCATCGCATAGCGATCGCGCTCGGGCAGGCAAATATTGCAGGGGGCGCCTTGCGGCACATAGAGCTTGCCGTCGGGGCCGAAGGCGATGAATTTCCACCCGTGATGGTGTTCGGTGGGCAGCTTGTCGTTGATCACGACGGGTCTGGGCGGGGCGTTCAGGTGGGCGTCGATCGCGTCGAAACGCAGGATCTTCGAGACCGCGGAAACATAAAGCGCGCCGTCATGCCACGCGACGCCGGCGGGCATGTCCAGTCCGGAGGCGATCACGTGGCGCGCGGTAACGTGTGCGTCATGCAGTTCGAGCGCGTAGACGTGACCGTCGAGGCTGCCGGCGTAGAGAATGCCCTTGGGCGAAAGCGCCATTTCGCGCGCACTCGGCACCGCGTCCGTAAGTACTTCCAGATGAAATCCGGGCGGCAATTTGATCCGTTCGACCGGCAGGGCGGCCAGCGCCGGGCCGGAAACGAGCAGCAGCAGCGCCGCCAGATGGCGGCCGGCGTGCGCCGCACCGGCTTGCGCGAGGAGGGCAAGCCGGCCGGGAAGCAGGGCAGTGAGTGCAGGTTTCACGGGCTTTCCATCGGATTATTGTGGCGATTTGACGGGCTCCGGCCGACCCGGCTGTATGGCCAGCGCAACCGCGCCTGTCAGTTTATCCCGGTAAGTGTTTGTTATGGCTTCGGTTTCCGGCTATAATCGACTGTTTCAGTGGTTCCGAACCCCGGTTTTCAAGGATTCTAGTATGGTCATCATCCGCTTGGCTCGTGGCGGCTCCAAGAAGCGCCCGTTCTACAACATCGTCGCAACCGATTCGCGTAACCGTCGTGACGGCCGCTTCATCGAACGCGTTGGCTTCTACAACCCGGTTGCAACGAAGGGTGAGTCGCTGCGTATCGCTCAAGACCGCCTGACGTACTGGCAAGGCGTTGGCGCACAACTGTCGCCGACGGTTGAGCGTCTCGTGAAAGAAGCGCAAAAGGCGCAGCCGGCTGCTTGATGGTCGCTGGCATGTGCATCGCCGGCGGCTCGCGCAGCTTGTGCGAGGTGTGCGAGGTGTGCGATGCGCGAGTCTTGCTGCGCGTTTTGCCGCCGGTTGTGCAAAACGGGCAGAAGTCGAAGTCGGCGGCGAGGTTCGCCTTGAGGTTCTCTCATGTCTGAGCGTGATTCCGGCAGTTCAGGTCGCGCCAAGGCGGCTTCGGGCGCGCAGGCTTCTGGCCAGGCGCCGTTCGGTGCATTCGTGCGCAAGCCGGTCGAACGCGCCAGGGGCAAGGCGAAAGCCGATGCCGCCAGTGCCGGTTCCGGCGCCGCAGCGATGCGCGCCGAAGCGGCCGAAAGCTGGCCGGACGACGCTGTGGAAGTGGGCGCGATTGTCGATGCTTACGGCCTCAAAGGCTGGGTCAAGGTAGCCGCGCATGCGGACGCCGGGCGAGGCGGCGACGCGTTGCTGAGCGCGAAGCGCTGGTGGCTGATGAAAGGCCGCGAGCGCAGTTCGGCGCCGGCACTGCAGGCAAAGACACACAGCGACAGTATCGTTGCCCATCTGGGTGGCACCGCTGACCGCGATGCGGCGCTCGCACTGCGTGGCGCCCGCGTGTACATCTGCCGCAGCGATTTCCCGGCACTTGAAGCTGACGAATTCTACTGGGTCGACCTGCTTGGCCTGGATGTCGTGAACGTTGCGGGGGTTTCCCTCGGCAAAGTGGCCGACATGATCGACAACGGTGCGCATTCGGTGTTGCGCATCGAATACCCGGCCACCGGTAAAGACGGTAAGCCGGTTACCGGTGAGCGTTTGATCCCGTTCGTCGGTGTGTTTGTCAAAACAGTGGATCAGGCGGCGAAGCAGATCATCGTCGACTGGGAAGCTGACTATTAAATCAGCTCGATGACCGGAGAGAGCGATGCAGTTCGATGTCGTCACGCTCTTTCCTGAGATGTTTCGTGCGCTGACCGACTGGGGTATCACCAGTCGCGCGGCGAAGCAGGAGCGCTATGGTTTGCGGACGTGGAATCCACGCGATTTCACGACCGACAATTACCGCACCATCGACGATCGCCCCTATGGCGGCGGCCCAGGCATGGTGATGCTGGGCAGGCCGCTGGAAGACGCGATCGGTGCGGCGAGAGCCGCACAGGCACAGCAGGGCATCACCGGTTCGCGCGTGGTGATGATGTCGCCGCAAGGCGCGACGCTCAACCACGAACGGGTCATGCGGTTTGCCGAAGAACCCGGTCTGATCGTGTTGTGCGGCCGCTATGAAGCGATCGACCAGCGTCTGATCGATCGCTGCGTGGACGAAGAAATCAGCCTTGGCGATTTCGTCCTCTCGGGCGGTGAATTGCCCGCAATGGCGTTGATGGATGCCGTGGTGCGTCAGTTGCCTGGCGTGTTGAACGACTCGCAATCGGCGGTGCAGGACAGTTTTGTCGACGTGTTGCTGGATTGCCCGCACTACACGCGCCCCGAGGAATACGAAGGCGTGCGTGTGCCCGATGTGCTGCTCGGCGGCCATCATGCGGAAATCGAGTTGTGGCGCCGGCGCGAAGCGCTGCGCAACACGTTGAACAAGCGGCCCGATCTGATCGAAAAGGCCAGAAAGAGCAAGATGTTGAGCCGTGCCGATGAGGCATGGCTCGCAAGTCTCGCGAAGGAAGCATCGAAGGCGTAAAGCCCCGGTGTTACGAGCGAATAGGCGGCGCCGCACATGCGTGTACGGCGCCTGATGTGAACCCATCCTCTATCGGGGCCGTAGCCAAGCGCAACAGGTAAAACCAGCGCAAGGCAGGTACGAACGCCGACAAGATGGCATTAGGAGTCAGTGATGAATCTGATTGCAAAACTCGAGCAGGAAGAAATCGCGCGCGCCCTCGGCGAGAAGACCATCCCCGAATTCGCCCCTGGCGATACGGTGATCGTCAGCGTGAATGTGGTTGAAGGTACGCGCAAGCGTGTTCAGGCTTATGAAGGCGTCGTCATCGCCAAGCGTAACCGTGGTCTGAATTCGTCGTTCATCGTCCGCAAGATTTCGTCGGGCGAAGGCGTTGAGCGTACGTTCCAGACGTACTCGCCGCTGCTGGCAAGCATCGTCGTGAAGCGTCGTGGCGATGTGCGTCGTGCGAAGCTGTACTACCTGCGCGACCGTTCGGGCAAGTCGGCCCGGATCAAGGAAAAGCTGGTCTCGAAAGACCGCGCTGCTTCCCAGGCGTAAAAGCTGTAAGAAAAAGCACCCTTCACGGGTGCTTTTTTGTTTGTTGGGTCAAAATAGCAGCATGTCCTACACACGCTCGCCCCGAGAGTCCCGTTGACCCGCCCCGTCTTTGAGCCCGAAACCCTGCCTGTCGAATCGACGGGCGACGATCTGCCACCGGTTGCCCCCGCGCGTCTGATGCCCGATGGCCTGCGCGCGCGCTTCGAGCAGCGTCTGTCGTGGACGGCGGAGCCGGGCGACGCCCGTTGGAAAGAGTTCGGCGATCCGCGGCTCGCTGCAGTGCTGGTGCCACTCGTGGTGCGCGAGCACGGGCTTGCCGTACTGTTGACGCAGCGTGCCGATCACCTCAACGATCATGCCGGCCAGGTGAGCTTTCCGGGCGGGCGGCATGAGCCGTCCGATGCCAGCGCAACGGCCACGGCGTTGCGCGAGGCACAGGAGGAGGTCGGACTCGACCCGGCGCGCGTCGAGGTGCTGGGCTCGCTGCCTGACTACCTGACGGGCACCGGCTTTCGCGTGACGCCGGTGGTGGGGCTGGTGCATCCGCCGTTCACCGTCCAGGCCGATTCGCTCGAAGTGGCAGAAGTCTTCGAAGTGCCGCTCAGCTTTCTGATGAACCCGGCCCATCATGAGGTGCGGGTGTTTCGCTGGGAAGGCGGCGAGCGCCGCTTTTTTGCGATGCCTTATCCGCGTGGCGACGCGGCCGGACATTACTTCATCTGGGGTGCCACGGCGGGCATGTTACGTAATTTCTATCGTTTTCTCGCCGCCTGACCGGCGCGCAGCGGTGTGGGTGTCGCGGCTTTGCAACCATCACTGCGCTCAGTGGCATCCGACCCTGTGCTATCGTTATAAAACAATCGTAAAAACTCGAAAAGCACGGCGCATCGCATGACTTTTTTCTCCGTATTGCTGGCTCTGATCATTGAACAGGTGCGCGCGCTATCGCCGAACAATCCGGTATCTGCGCTACTTCAATATCATGCGGAGTCGGCGGCACACGGGTTCGATGCGGGCAAACCCAAGCACGGCGTGCTCGCGTGGCTTGTGGTGGTGGTGCCCTGGACCCTGGCTGTCGCGCTCGTCTATTACGTCCTGTATCACATCAACTTCGTGCTGGCGTTTCTCTGGAACGTCGTGATCGTCTATTTCACGCTCGGCTTCCGGCAGTTCAGCCATTACTTCACCGACATTCACCTCGCGCTCAACAACGACGACGTGCCGCGCGCGCGGGAAATCCTCAACGAATGGACCGGGCTCGATACGGTCGACATGCCGGTGAGCGAGATTGTCCGTCATACGTTGATTCACGCGGTCGTGGCCTCGCACCGCCACGTGTTCGGCGTGTTCTTCTGGTTTCTCGTGCCGGTCGGGCCGGCTGGCGCGGTGTTGTACCGCATCGCCGAGTATCTGGCGCGTGCCTGGTCGCGCCCGGCCGATGACCGCACTGCGGCGTTTTCGAGCTTCGCGCAACGGGCATTCTTCGTGATCGACTGGGTGCCCGCGCGGCTGACGTCGCTGGGCTTTGCGATTGTGGGCAATTTCGAGGACGCGATCTATGCATGGCGCAATCACGCGCGCCAGTGGCCCGACGCCAATGACGGCGTGCTGCTCGCTGCCGGCAGCGGTGCCCTCGGCGCGCGTCTGAGCGGACCGCTCGCCGAGCCGTCGAGTCTCGACGCGCTGGCCACCGGTGACGGCGGCCCGATGCAGGTCGGTGACGACTGCACGCCGCGTACGCTGCAATCGGCCGTGGGGCTGGTCTGGCGGGCCGTGATTCTATGGATGATTCTGCTGTTGATGCTGACGATCGCGGTGTGGCTCGCGTGAGGCGCGCATCGGTCGTGCGACGACGCTGGCGGGTTGGGGCGTCCTGACTGAGGCCGCTCACCCCGGCCTTGATTTTTCCGGTGCGCCGATGGGACGCGGCAGGCCTTTCCCCACCTTCACCCGTCAAGCGGATCGCGCGCCGTCCCGCACTGCCAGCAGACCGTGAACTGCGCCTCAAGCGTTTCGCCGCACTGGGCACAGCGCCAGGAGGGGGCGCCCGCCGCGGGCCCGTGCGCTGCGAGGTCGATCAGCTTGCGCGCCATTGCCTCGTCGCGTTCGTCCACGAGCCAGAGTTCAGGCGCGCACTGGTCCGCTGGAATTTCACCGAGCGCGCCGTTCAGGTAGCGGTTATGAAGTTCGCAGGCAATGCCCGCGGTCGCCAGCACGTTGATCCAATGCTGTCCGATCAGCAGGTTCGGCGCGCGCATCAGTTTCATCATGAGGGAACGACCCGTGGCGAGTGAGGGGGGTTAGGGGTTGCTTCTCGGTTTGCCAAGGTGGTTGGGTGACGTGCCGCTGGGATATCCACCAGGCTCAACGCACGATCTGGCTCGCTTCGTGGACGAGTTGTGCATAGAGCGCATGCCGCACCGGCGCGATACGCCCGTCCGCCACCGCTTCGAGAATCGCACATCCCGGTTCCTGCAGATGATGGCAGTTGTAGAAGCGGCAGTTCGGCAGCAACGGCCGGAACTCGGGAAACGCGCGTTCGAGCTTGCCCTCGGTCAGATGGTGCAGGCCAAATTCCTGAAATCCTGGCGAGTCGATCAGCGCACCGCCGTCCGGCAGCGGATAAAGCCGCGTGAAGGTCGTCGTATGGCGGCCGCTGTTCAGCGCGGAGGAAATCTCGCGGGTCGCGACCTCCGCATTGGGCACCACCAGATTGACCAGCGTCGACTTGCCCATGCCCGACTGGCCAAGTAGCAGCGTCGAATGAGCGCGCAGATGTTCGTCGAGCGCGGCGCGCGCGGCTTCTGGCTGGGTCTTGATCGACAGCTCGATAACCGTGTAGCCGAGCGCCTGATAGCGCGCGAGCCGGGCGCGCGCACCGGGCAGTTCGGCCTGGACGTCGGTCTTGTTCAGCACGACCAGCGGCTTGAGTTCGTTCTCCTCGGCGGCCACCAGCGCCCGGCCGAGCAGATCCTCGCTGAAATGCGGCTCGGTAGCGAGCACGATCAGCAACTGGTCGAGGTTCGCCGCGAAGAGCTTCGATTTGTACTGGTCGGAGCGGTAAAGCAGGTTGCGCCGCTCGCCGATTTCGACGATCACGCCCTGATCGGCAGACGTGGGCTCATAGATCACACGGTCGCCGACCGCCACCTCGCTGCGCTTGCCGCGCGGGAAACACTGCAGCATGGGGCTGCCGTCCTCCGGCGCGACCAGGTAGTGACGCCCATGGGCCGCAATGACGAGGCCGCCCACGCGCGTGCTGGACGGCGCGCGCGCCGCTTTCGGGGAGCGGGCCCTCATGCGTGCCGCAGCAGGCGGTCGATCCGCTGCGACGCCGGCGGATGCGAGTAATAGAACGCGGTGTAGAGCGGGTCAGGGGTGAGGGTCGAAGCGTTGTCCTCGTACAGCTTGACGAGCGCGTTGACGAGATCCTGTGCGTCCGTCTGCGTCGCTGCGAAGGCGTCGGCTTCGAACTCGTGCCTGCGTGAGCTCAAGCTGCCGAGCGGCGTCACGAAGAACAGGAACACCGGCAGTGCGAGGAAGAACAGCACCAGCGCGAGGCCGCTATTGCCGCCCACCAGCGACGGCCGCACACCGAGACCCTCATAGAACCAGACGCACTGCATGAGCCAGCCGAGCAGGGCGAGCATGACGAGGCTGATGGCGAAAATCACGATCATCCGCTTGATCACATGGCGACGCTTGAAGTGCCCGAGTTCATGGGCGAGCACCGCTTCGATCTCGCGGCCCGACAGGCGCGCGAGCAGCGTGTCGAAGAAGACAATCCGCTTGGCGGCGCCGAAGCCCGTGAAATACGCATTGCCGTGCGCGGAGCGGCGGCTGCCGTCCATCACGAACAGGCCCTTGGCGGCGAAACCGCAGCGCTTCATGAGCGCTTCGATGCGGCTTTTCAGCGCCTCGTCCTTGAGCGGCTCGAACTTGTTGAAGAGCGGCGCAATGAACGTCGGATACAGCACCAGCACCAGCATCTGGAACACGACCCAGACCACCCACGTCCACAGCCACCACAGGCTGCCGGCCTGGTTCATCAGCCACAGCACGACGAACAGCAACGGCAGGCCGAAGGCGGCGCCGAGCAGCACGCCCTTGATGCGGTCGGCGAAGAAAATGCCCTTGCTCATGCGGTTGAAGCCGAAGCGCTGTTCGATCACGAACTGGCGGTAGTAGTCGAACGGCAGGTCGATCACGCTGGTGATCGCGATCACGGCTGCGATCAGCGCGATCTGGCCGAGGTAGCCGCGGCCGAGCCAGTCCGAGATCGCCAGATCGAGCGCCTGCACGCCGCCCAGCAGCGTCAGCCCGATCAGCACGGCGGCGCTGACGACGATCTCGATCATGGTCAGACGTGTGCGTTCGACGGTGTAGTCGGCGGCGCGCTGGTGCGCGGTGAGCGCAATCGTCGCAGCGAACTGGCCTGGCACCTGCTCACGGTGTGCAGCGACAAAGCGGATTTGCCGCGACGCGAGCCAGAGCTTGGTGCCGACCATCGCCACCACGGCGATCGCGAACAGAACGGTGAAGTACAGGGTTGGCATCCGGGGAATCCGTGGTATCTATGCGAGAATTATATGTTTCTTCCCGCCGGCTGGCGGGGCCACGCTAAAACGAACTGTTTCAACGGCGTCAAGGCGCGTCTGCAAGGGCGCGCGGGCCGTTCACCAAGGCTGCCTTCATGACTGACATCCTCGAATCCACCGACCAGCCGGCGCTCGTGCGCAGCGACATGAACCTGGTCTGGCTGGACATGGAAATGACCGGGCTCGAGCCCGATACCGACCGCATCATCGAGATCGCCGTGGTCGTGACGAATTCGACGCTCGAGAAAGTCGTCGAAGGCCCGGTTCTGGCCATCCACCAGAGCGACGAAACGCTCGCCAGGATGGATCAGTGGAACCAGAACACGCACGGCCGTTCGGGCCTGATCGACCGGGTGCGCGCGTCGACCGTCAGTGAGGCGCGGGCCACCGAACTGATCCGCGACTTCCTCGGCCAGTATGTCCCGCCGGGCAAGTCGCCGATGTGTGGCAATTCGATCTGCCAGGACCGCCGCTTCATGGCGCGCTGGATGCCGGACCTGGAGCGCTTCTTCCATTACCGCAATCTCGACGTCAGCACGCTGAAGGAATTGTGCCGCCGCTGGCAACCGGCGATCTACAAGGGCTTCCAGAAGCGCGCGATGCACACGGCGCTGGCCGACATCCACGAGTCGATCGACGAACTCAAGTATTACCGCGAGCACTTCCTGATTCCGTCGGCCAGTGCGCCGGTCGCGGAAGAGTAAGCGCGCCGCCTGAGCGGACCGCGGGGCGGCGCACGCCGCCTCGCATCAATCCCGCGCCAGTCCCGCTGTTCAGTCCTGCGCCAGTCCCGCTGTTCAGTCCTGACGCGGCGCGCGGAGCGCGTTTTTTGGCCGGAACGTCTTCACGACAGCCTCGTTCGTTTCCACGTACGGGCCGCCGATCAGGTCGATGCAGTAAGGCACGGCCGCGAAAATCCCCGGCACCTTCACGGTGCCCGCCTCGTCGCGCAGGCCTTCCAGCGTTTCCCGAATCGATTTCGGCTGCCCCGGCAGATTCACGATCAGCGCCGCATGCTCAGGCGTTTCGCGGATCACAGCCACTTGCCGCGAGAGAATCGCGGTCGGCACGAAATTCAGGCTGATCTGCCGCATCTGTTCGCCGAAACCCGGCATTTCTCTGGTTCCGACCGCGAGTGTCGCCTCGGGGGTCACATCGCGCCGGGCCGGCCCGGTGCCGCCGGTCGTCAGCACCAGATCGCAGCCGGCTTCATCGACGAGTTCCTTAAGCGTCGCGGAGATCGTCGGCGCGTCGTCCTGAATCAGCCGGGTGACGGTTTGCCAGGGTGAGTTCAAGGCCGCGCCGAGCCACGCCTGCAGCGCCGGAATGCCCTTGTCTTCGTAGACGCCGCTGCTGGCCCGGTCGCTGATCGACACGAGCCCGATGACGATTTCGTCGGGATGGCTACGCGCGATCTTCGTCATCGTCTTCCTCTTCTTCCGGAGCATCGTGTTGGTCGTCGGCCGCCTCCGGGCCGTCCGCGTTCTTGATCCACTGGAACAGCTCGCGGAAATAGCGCGGCGGCTTGCTCTGCTGCGCTTCCTTGCGGGCGTTGCGGATCAGCGTGCGGCCTTCCTGCGGGTCGGCGGCGGGGTGCTGGCGGATGAATTCGGTGAGCGCGGCGTCGTCGGCGAGCAGCTTCTCGCGGGTGCGCTCGATCCAGTGCAGGCGCGCCGTTTCGGCCTTGTTGATGCCGTTGTACGAATCCAGCGCGGTGCGCAGCGCTGCAGTTTCGTCCTCATGCAGCGAGCGCATCACGCGGCCCACGTACTGGACCTGGCGGCGCTTGCCCTCATGATCGGTGATGCGGCGTGCTTCGCGCACCGCGTCGTCGAGATTTTCGGGCATCGGCATGCGCTTGAGCGCATCTTTCGGCAGCGCGATCAGCGCCTCGCCCAGCTCCTGCAGCGCGTGCATTTCGCGCTTGAGCTGGGATTTGCTGGGACGGTCGTACCCATTCTCGTCGACCTCGTTGTCGGCGGCGGGTTCTATTGGTTGAATGCGGGTTTTGCGTGTCATACCGATATTGTAGCGTGCCGGGCCTGCAAATCCCGCCGCGCTGCCGCTTGCGGGGGCCCGGGCCGGGCCGCGCATGGGGCGCGCGGGGTCGGCGTGCCCGCGGCCGCCAGTGAATGGGCCAGGTACACCAGCGCGGACCTTGCTATGATCGCGGGATACGTAGCGACGTACTTGAGAACACACCGGAGGGCCGTACCCGGCCCCGAACAGGACGGCAACGAATATGGCAGCAGACATGGACGTCAGACAGCGCTTTTTCCCGCATACCCAGGATGAGCTGAAGGAAATCGCCTCGGACATCCTGCGTCACGCGAAGTCGCTCGGCGGCACCGACGCGGCGACCGAAATCTCCGAAGGCGACGGCCTGTCCGTCTCCGTGCGGCGTGGCGAGGTCGAGACGATCGAACACAACCGCGACAAGATGGTCGGCGTGACCGTGTTTATCGGCAACAAGCGTGGCAACGCGAGCACCTCGGACTTTTCGTCGCAGGCGTTGAAGGATACGGTCGCGGCGGCTTACAACATCGCCCGTTTCACGGCTGAAGACGACTGCGCTGGCCTCGCCGAGAGCGAACTGCTCGAAACGGCGCCGCGTGACCTCGATTTGTATCATCCGTGGAACCTGAGCGCCGATGAAGCTGTCGAGATCGCGCGCCGCGCGGAAGACGCCGCCTTCGCGACCGATCCGCAAATCCGCAATTCCGAGGGCGCGAGCGTTTCCGCGCAGCACTCGCAGTTCGTGCTGGCCACCTCGCGCGGCTTCCTGTCGGGCTATCCGTATTCGCGCCACTATGTCGCGTGCGCGCCGATTGCCGGCAGCGGGCGCAACATGCAGCGCGACGACTGGTACACCTCGAAGCGCAGCGCGGAAGAACTGGCCGACCCGGAAGCGATTGGCCGTTATGCGGCGCAACGCGCACTTGCCCGCATCGGTGCGCGCGGACTGGATACGCGCAAGGTGCCGGTGCTGTTCGAAGCGCCGCTCGCCGCGGGCCTGCTCGGCGCGTTCGTGCAGGCGGTGAGCGGCGGCGCGCTGTATCGCAAGACGTCGTTCCTCGTCGACAGCCTCGGCAAGCCGGTGTTCGCGCCGCACGTCCAGGTAGTGGAAGACCCGCACGTGCCGCGCGCGATGGGCAGCGCGCCGTTCGACGAAGAGGGCGTGCGCACGAGGCAACGCCCGGTGGTGAAGGACGGCGTAGTCGAAGGCTATTTCCTGTCCACCTATTCCGCGCGCAAGCTCGGCATGCAGACCACCGGCAACGCAGGTGGCTCGCACAACCTGTCGCTGCTCAGCTCGAAGACGCGCCCGGAAGACGATTTCGAGGCGATGTTGAAGAAGCTTGGCACGGGCCTCTTGCTGACCGAGCTGATGGGGCAGGGCGTCAATTACGTCACGGGCGATTACTCGCGCGGCGCGTCGGGCTTCTGGGTCGAGAACGGCAAGATCCAGTACCCGGTCGAAGAGATCACGGTGGCGAGCACGTTGCAGGAGATGTTCCACCATATCGTCGCGATCGGTGCGGATACGATCGTGCGCGGCACCAAGCAGACCGGCTCGGTGCTGATCGAGCGGATGACCATCGCCGGGCAGTAAGGCTGGGTAGCCGGCGGCGCCGAATCACTCGGGCGTCGCCGGCTGCAAACAAAAACGCCAGGGAACGTCCTTTCCCTGGCGTTTTTTTATGCTTGCGCCGTACGCTCCGGGCGCGCGCGGGGTGCGCCGCCTGTGCCGCCTGCGCCGCCTGCAGTGTTACGCGGACCTGTGCCGCTCGCCTGCCATGCCGCCCTTGCGCCCGCCTGTGCGCCGATAGGTCACGAACGCATAGTCGAACTCATTGGGCGCGTGGGCCCGATGCGTCTCGTGGGCGACCTCTTCCCATTCTTGCGGATCGAGCGCCGCAAAGTGGGCGTCGCCGTCGAAGTCGGCCGAGATTTCCGTGATGATCAGCTTGTCGGCGTGCCGCAGCCCCTCTGTATAAAGCTCCGCACCGCCTATCAGGAAGGCCTCCGGCGCCTGGTCCTGGGCCGCGAGCTTGAGTGCATCGGCAAGGTTGGTGGCGGTGTCGCAGCCGGGAAAGCGCCGTGCGGCATCGCGCGTGACGACGATGTTGCGCCGTCCGGGCAGGGGCCGGCCGATCGACTCATGGGTCTTGCGGCCCATGATGATGGGCGCGCCCATGGTCGTGCGCTTGAAGAACGCAAGGTCTTCGGGCAGCCGCCAGGGGAGCTGGTTGTTACGGCCGATCACGCCATTATTGGCGCGAGCGACGATCAGGGTGAGCGTCGTCATCGAGTGAACACGGAAACGTAATCGCTCCGATTCTACCTGAGGCCCACGCGGGACCGGCTACGGCAGTGTGCGCAGTCCCGCCATTACTCCTGAACCCCGGCATCCTCGCCAAGCAGCGCCTTCTCATCCGCGCATGCCATGTCGCGCAGTCCGTGCGTGCCCATCAGCCGGTACAGCGTCACGCGGGAGACGCCCAGATCCGTGGCCGCCTCATTCAGACGGTGCCGGTGGCGCAACAGCGCCGCTTCGATGGCGCGCTTCTCGGCGGCTTCGCGCGCCTGCGACAGGGTCATGGTCTGCTGCGCGGTGAATTCGGCCAGATCGAGGTCTTCGGCGGAAATCAGCTTGTTTTCCGCCATCACGATGGCGCGGCGCACGCGGTTGATCATCTCGCGCACGTTGCCGGGCCACGTGTAGTTGTACATCGCCTCGATCGCCGATGGCGTGAAGCCGCGGATCTTGCGCGCGCTATCGGTCTTGAACTTGTGCATCATGTGATGGGCCAGGATCTCGATGTCCTTGCCGCGGGCGCGCAGCGGCGGCTCGTCGACGCGCAGCACGCACAGGCGGTGGAACAGGTCGGCGCGAAAGCGCCCGTCGCGCATCGCGGTTTCCAGGTCGACGTGGGTGGCCGAAATGATCCGCACGTCGATGGGGATCGATTCGCGGCCGCCGAGGCGCTCGATCTTGCCTTCCTGCAGGAAGCGCAACAGGCTCGCCTGGCTTTCCAGCGGCAGATCGCCGATTTCGTCGAGCAGCAAGGTGCCGCCGTCCGCCTCCTCGACCCGGCCGATCTTGCGCTGGTTCGCACCGGTGAACGCACCGCGTTCGTAGCCAAATAGCTCGGACTGCAGCAGATGATGCGGAATCGCGCCGCAGTTGATGGCGATGAACGGCGCCTTGCGGCGCGGCGAGCGCTCGTGGATCGCCAGCGCGGTCAGCTCCTTGCCGGTGCCCGATTCGCCGGAGATGAACACGCTGGCGTCGGTGTTGGCGACCTTCCGGATGGTGCGAAAGAGTTGCTGCATGGCTTCGCAGGTACCGACCATTTCGTCGTCATCGGTCGGCGCGGCGGGGGGAGCGGGGTCGGTGTCGCACAGCGTCACCATGCCGAACGCGTGACTGACGAGGTAGTCGATCGTTGCGTTTGCAACCGGTGTCTTGACGTAGTCGAAACAGTAATGACGGATCAGACGCCGCACGTCGGGGTCGGTAAGGCGCTCCGGCGTGGCGAGCGCAATCCAGCCGATCTGTTGCTGACGCAGGCTCGGCTCGAGGCCGCCCAGGTCGCGCAGCGCAAAGCTCGCCAGATCGACGATGCCCGCGCAGACGACGTCGGGTTTGACGAGGCGTGCGACCTCATGCGCCGAGCGCGCCACCATGACATGCCAGCCGCGGCTTTTCAGATGAGCGGTCAGCGTTTCGTCCGGCGTGCGCGCGACATAGAGCAGCGTACGTTCAGCTTGCGTATGCGCCAGCGTCGCCGTCTCTTGCGCCCTTGCGGCGGCTTCATGCGGACGTCCCAGCGCGACTTCCTGCGGACGTCCTGCGATGACTTCCTTCGGGCGTCCCACGGGGACTTCCTTTGGTCGCCCCACAGGGACTTCCGTTGGTCGCGCAATCGACAGATGAGCGCCGGAAGGTGGTGTAATACTGGTCAGATGGGGTGATTCGCGCACGATCAACCTCGTATCATTGGCACGTCAAAAAGTGTAGGGAAAGCGAACGCCGACCACGAAGTTCGGTGTGTCGGGTGTCAGGCCGACCGAAACCGAACCGTTGATCGTCAAGTGCTTGTTCACTACGTGATTCAACCCGAATGTCAGCGCGGCAGCGGTGGTCTCGCTGCCCGGCACCTTCGAATAGGTGCCGCCCGGCGCCTTGGTTTGCGACTCCGGTTCGAGGGCCATCGTGTAGGAAATGCTGGCCGAGTCCTTGTCCGAGAACGCGAGCGCTGCGCCGCCGCCGAACTGGACGACGTCGCCGAGCTTGACTGTCGCCGGTTCGCTCTGGCCCACCACCGACGAGATATCCGAGAACGAGCGCGCAATGTTGTAGGTGTACGACACGCTGCCGAACAGCACGACCGGGTCGTACGTCTTCAACACCGACAGGCCCGCTGTCACGTTCCAGAAGCCGGTGCCGGTAGGCAGCTTGGTGGGGGCGACGAGGTTGGTGTTGTTGGCATCGACCTGCACGAGCTTGATGCCGAATGGCGACGAGCCGGTCGGCGCCTTGATGCGCAGGCTGCCGACGAGGTCCGGAAGATTGTTGGTTTCCTTCAGGAACTCGTAGTAGATCCCCAAGTTGACGTCGCCGATGTCACTCGAGTTCGCCGACGCATCCGACATCGTATTGGCCGCACCACCGGCCCCGCCGATGATGAAGTTGCTGTGCCGGTAAATATAGGGCACGTCGACGTCAACGCTGATCCGGTCGGTGAGACCGTAGCGCGTGTCGAGGTCCGCCATCACCTGGTGCGACTTGGTTTCGCCCAGGTTGATGTTGCCGAGGAAAATCGCGTCGAGCGCGAGGAACCCGGACAGTTGCAACTGGCGGCGATCGTAGTAGGTATCGCTGATACCCCAGTCGAAGGTCAGCTTGTGCTCGAACAGCGGCGTGTGTTGCTGGTTCTGTACAACAGCGTCTTCCGATTGCGTGCGCACCGGTTGCGCGGCTTTCTGCGTCTGGCCGACCGTGCCGCTGCCGTCGGTGGCCGGCGGCAGCCCGCCTGCGCTGCTGCTCTCCGGCACCGGCGGATTGACCGGCACGCCGGTCGCGGTACCCGTGGCGCTGCCGGGCGCCGATGTGCCGGGGTTCACCTGGGCCAGTGGCGGCAGCGGCACGGGCAACCCGTCCGCGCCGGGCTGGTCGGCGACTGCGGCGCTGCCGGTCGGCTCACCGTAGCCCGGTGCGCCGCGGCCGCGCTGCGACATTTCAAGGTTCGTGACTTGCTGTTCGAGTGAATTGATCTGCTTTTGCTGCTCGCTGACGACGCGCATCAGCGTGTTCATCCGCTCCTCGAGCGATTGATCCGCGAGCGCCTGCGCGTATGCCCCTTGCGACAGGGCGAACAGCATGGCTGCGGCTGGAATCGCCGCTAACGCCATTCGCGGCGCTGCGGTCTTTGAGAATCTGATCATTTTTTGTTCCCCCGGTATTCTGACTGCGCCTCGCAGGTCTCCTTGTGCATTGCGCGGTCGTTCTGGTACTTCGTCTTCTTCCTGATCGGGTGGCGGCCCGTGTCATCTCCTCACGGTGTTTTGCAGGGCTTGCAGGACGCCAATCTGGCGGAGCATCGAGGCCGACATCGGCTGCGTCTGCAAATGCAGTTGCAACTGGTTGGCGACTTGCTGGTTATTGCCTGCAATCTGCAATAGTTGGGCGATCACGCCGGCTTGCTGCGCGTTGCCTGGCGCAATGGTCTGGGTGGCGATGCCGCTCGGCGTTTGCAGCGAGATCGACATGCCGCCGTTGGCGAGGCTCACGGCGGCCTTCACCGAGCCGCTCGCGTCGCTGGCGGAGGCCGACGTTGCGTTGTTGTAGGCCCCCCCGGACAGGCTGCCCGGCGACGCGTCGAAATCGATCAATCCCACGTTGTTGCCGAGGTTGCCGTTGCCGGCTATCTGGGTGACCTGCGAGACGCCGTTGACGCTCACGCTCTGGCCGCCGGTGGCGCTGGCGTTCCGGTTGGCGCCGCTGCCCCACTTGCCGTTCGGCTCGGTCACGGACGCAGACGAACTGACCTGCACGCCGACCTGGTTGAGGGTGTTGGTCACGATGGAGAGTGCGCCGGACGCGACGGCCGTGGTGCCGTTCGGCAACTGCCATTGCGACAGCAGGTCCACCACGACGCCCGAAATGATGTCGCCGGCAATACCCTTGCCGGTCTGGGTGGCGAGCATGGCGTCGTCGACCGGCTGCAGTTTGATGGCGGCAACGTCTTCAAACACGGTCGACCCGGGCTCGGCAGCTTGTGCGACTGTGGCAAGGCTGCACGTCGTGAAACACAACGCGCAGCCGATGGTAAGAAAGTTTCGTTCCATGATGAGTCAGAACAACTCTGCCTTGATCAAACCATATTCAACAAAGGGAGTCGCAGCCGTACCGTTTTCCAGCGCACGTTCACGCAGCTTGAGTGCGAGCGACTCGTTACCTTGCAAGAGCGGAGAATCCTCCATAAATGGCTTGCCAACGACCGCGAATACGAGGCCGTTCCATTTCTTGACGAAATCGTCTTCCATTACGATGCGGTTGCCGAGCGCAGGGTCGGCAATGAAGATGCGGCCTTCTTCCGCGTGCTTGACGATCACGAAGTGTTCATAGCCGTCGCTGTTCATCAGCACGAGCACGGGAATCTGCAGGTGATAGAGCGCTTCAGACGTGACGCGAAACCCGCGGCCACGCAAACCGATCGTCTCGACGAACTTCTTCATGTCCAGCATCGAGAAGCCGTTCTTCACCACGACTTCCGGTGTCGAGAACGCCATCATCCGGCGGATCATTTCGGGTTCGGGAATGTCGATGCCGTAGCCGTACTTCAGCAAGGTGGCCAGTGCGGCCGAGCCGCAGCTGAAGTCGAAGCGTTGCGAGACGATGTGCTCGTAGCGGATGTCGCGGATCGAATGCACGTTCACGTTGAACGGCACGCCCGCTGCTGCATACATGTTGAGAGCACTCTGGGCGTGACCCGGCTGCGACAGGACAAGTCCCGCGCCCAGTGCCAGAAAAGACCAACGCGTTACCCTGCTCACCCCGAACATGGTATTCCCCCTGCGGAAACAGCCGGTCAGCACGAGGGCTGACCGGTGTCTTCCTGCGATGAAGCTTTACTTACTGATGCGACACGCTGGCGACTGCAAGGCCGTTGTGTTGCAGGTTGCCTACACCCGACGCGATATTCACGCCAATGTTGCCGCTGGCGTTGGACAGAGCACCTGCACCGAGCATTGCCGAGCCGGTGAAGGTGCCGTTCACGCCAGCATCGGCGGTCTGGCAGTTCTGATCGCTGGCGATGACTTCGCCCCCGTCCTTGCCGCCCTTGCTGTGATCCCAGCCGCCCATGCTGCTGCTGCTGCTATCGGTCGTAGCCGACGCCGCCAGGCTGTTGTTTTGCACGTTGCCCACACCCGAGGCCACGTTCACCCCGATGTTGCCGGTGGCACCCTTGAGCACGTCGCTGCCGACCGAGGCCACGAACTTGAAGTCGCCGATCTTCGCGGTGCCTTCGGACGATTGCGTCGAGTAGATCTGCGCCGTACCGAACACGGGACCGACATCCATGTTCGACAGGGCAGCGTCATTGGACTGCGCGTTGTCGACACCGGTAGCCATGTTGACGCCGATGTTGCCGTTTGCCGTTTCCAGAGCGCCATTGCCGATCGTGGCGGACATCACCGTCGGTTTTTCTGTGTTGATGTGCTGGGTGATGCTGCCTTCGACGGTCACGGTGCCACGGTTGTCGTCGTAGTTATGCGTCCATCCGTAGGCATGGGAATTGGCCTCGAAGCTGGAGTGCGTTTCGTTGCCGTGGCCGCTCGCGCTGTTCGTTTCCGTGCTCGTGTTGCCGGCAGCGTAGCCGCCGTACGCCACGCCGTAGCCCGCTGCCTGTGCCGCGAGTCCGCCGCCGAAGTTTTCCGACTCGTGGGTGTTCAGCGCCCCCGCGAAGCCGGCTGCGAAGCCGCCGAAGATCGTGTTCGACGTGTGGCCGAGACCGGCGATGAAGCCTGCTGCGAGGAAGCCGTTCGCGGAGGCGTGCGTGTTCACGTAGTTATAGCCGGCATACGACGTTTCGAAGCCCGTCGCGAAGCCGCCGCCCGCGATAAAGCCGCCGCTCGCCGAGGAGGTATGCGTTTCTGTGTTGGTCTTGTTGTACGACCAGTTATTGTTGCTATACGACTGCTCGACGCCCCAGCCGCTGCCGCCGCCGCTCGCGTTGTTCCAGGTATGCGACGTGTCGATGGTCGTGGTCACCTTGCCCGAGACGTAGCTCTGCGGCGGCGTCTTCATGTTGACGCCACTGATATCCACGCTCTGCGTGTTGTTGACCGTGGCGCCGGAACTGCTCGACACGCTGACCTTGCCGTGCAGCGTGATAAAGCCGAATTCGCCAATGTCGGTGTAGATGTTCGTGGCCGTAAAGAGCTCAGCCGGGTCGCAGCCGGCGGTGCATCCGGCGTATGCCGAACCTGCTGCCATCGTCGACAGGACAGCCGCTGCAATGAGAGTGCGCTTCATGATGACGCTCCGAAAGAGAGTGTGGCTCGTTAGAAAAAGGTGCCCGCCGGGGGACGGAGCACAAAACTGTTTGAACTGACGTTACCTGAGCCGGCTGTCTGGTTGATCTGCACGATCCCACTGACGTTCTTGAGCGCGTCCGTACTGATGGACACCTCGCGTGCGTCGTGGTTTTCGCCCAGGCCGCGCAGGCCGCCGTTTTTGGCGGTCGTAGCGGATAGCACCCCATCCGCTACGATCTCCGCTTCAACCGGCGCAGAACCAATAACGGCGCTGTTCCGCTGAAGATTCCCTACACCCGCCGACTGATTCACTTCGATAAGGCCAGAGGTGTTTGAAAATGCATTACCGCTGATCGCGCTCCTCGCAGCCGTCGCCTTCGCGTTGGTTGCGGCGCTCTGCGAGCTCCCGATCAGGTTGATAGGCTCCTGTCCATTCGTGAACACGCCTTGATTCGCTTGCGCGTTGTCGAGGCCAGCCGCCTCGTTGATGGCGATGACCCCAGTGGTGCCGGCGGCTACGCCGTTGCCGATCAGCGACTGTGCGTCGACTTGCGCGGGCGGCGTCTGGCCGTGCGCCGCGAAGCTCGCAAGGCCGAGGAACGCCCAGGCGATCAGGGGCCAGCGCGGAGGCCTGCGTGACGGAAGGCGCTTCGCTGCAGGTGCGTGTTTCGTCTTCATTTCATGGCTCCCATGGCCGAGCCGAGCGGTGCGAGTGCGCCGCTGACCGACTGTGCAATTGAACTGCCGATTCCGCCGGCGCCGCCGAGGCTGGCTCCCGCCCCCACCGGAATGCTGTTGCCGGTGCCACCGAGCATGTGCGTGAGGCCGTTGGCCCCGACTATCGGCGCCATGAAGCTGTTGCCGGCTACGCCCGATGAACCGTGCGCGGTGTTCAGGTCGAGATCGCTCGCCATCGCGCCGAGCGCCGTATCGAAGGTGGCGGCCGGGAACGTTTGAACCTGTACGGCGATCGGATCCTGGTCTTTCGGCACCGGGACGAACGCATCGCGCGGTGTGATGTCGCGCTCGATGACGAGGTTGCCCGGTTGCGCCTGCTGCGCGGTTGCACTCGTCGCGGCACCTGCAGCGAACACGCCGACCAGCACGGAGAGCAGGGCTGCGCGGGGGCTGCGGATACACGACATCTGGGTTGAGGCGTTCATGTCAGTTCCTTGCAGGCGGACGACCGGACGATGCGGCTTGGGGCGTCGAGCGAGCGTCGTTCAACTAGTTTCTCTGGTAGCTTGTGACGTTGCCCTGTGCTGAGCGCGCAACGTCGACGGGTACCGGCAGTTGCGACGGCGGGGCAATTTCGTCCCACAGCGTCACGCCGTTGCCGCCGTTGTTGAAACCGCGCATCAGTTGCGGCGTCGCAGCGACCATCAACATGCCGCCGAAGCCGCCGCGCTGCCGTGACAGCACCAGGTCGTCGAGCGCCAGATCGTTCACGGATGCAGCATCGGCGGGAATGCTCAGCGCGTCGCCAGCGAGATCGCTGCTTTGCGTGGCGCTGTCTGGCGTATCCGCTGCGTTGCTGGCCACCGTGTCGACGGCCGTCGCATTCGTGACCGCCGTGTCCGGGGCCGCCACCGCTGCGGGCGTCGCGCTCGCGAGGGTGACGGACCCGGTGTCGGGGGAACTGGCTGTGACAGGTTCCTGCGCGTTCACGGTGGGGAGCAGCGCGACCAGCGCGACGGCGGTGCACAGGGCAGCGTGAAGCGGGAGGTGGCGCAAGTCGATGCGGAAAACGAGTCGCATGGTGTGTCTCCTTGGTGCAGGACTTTTAGCGAAACATGTGCCATGGGGCGCAATCCGTTGATGCGACTGGATGTGGCGTAAGTCGTGGGCGGCTGATAAGCGAAAACGGGGCAAAAACGTTTCAGCCCTGAAACGGGCAGCAGGAAATACCGGTAATTCGCAATTAGCGACGGTACGCAAAGGCTCAGGGTTGATCCCTGGCCTGAGCCGCCGGAAACGTTTTATTAAAAATGCGCAGACTTGTGGAACGCCCGCCCAGCCTTGCTGGGAGGGGGAGGAGATGATTAAATTTGCATAATTGTTTTCGAAGCGGCGCGCGTATAGTAAGCTCTCGAAAACAGAGTCACATTTAAAAAAAGCCCGGAGCTGGGCCGTCTCATTCACACACGCCGCTTATCGGGGATCAGCTGTCCGCACGGAATGGAATGGCCGTTCGGTTTTTGCTACGCGCGAATTCCGAATGAGTCGGCGTGTCTGAAACTTGTTCAGGTGCGTGCCGTCATCCTTAACGTTCGTTGACGAGAGGATCTGAATAATGGAACCCGCAACGCGGCAACTGATTTACGTTTCGCGCGACCCTAGCGCGGAATTGAACACCCGGTTTCACCAGCGTGGCTGGCATGTTGAAGTAGTGGGTTCGGCGCGCGACGTGCGCCGGGCGGTTCGCGCCGGTATGGCGGCGGGCGGATTGCTCGATCTGTCGAGCCATTTCCAGCAGCATGAGATTGCTGCGTTCGAATCGTGCCTTACGATGCCGAACGTCGGCTGGGTCGCCGCAACCATGCCGGGCCAGCTACAGGACGCTGCGCTGCGCCGGCTCGTGCGCGACTACTGTTTCGACTACGTAACAGTGCCTTATTCGGGCGACAGGATCGTCGATTCGGTGGGCCACGCGTACGGCATGATCTCGCTGGGCGAGCCCGCCTCGAACGACGGCACGCCCGGCGGCACCGAAGGCGAAATGGTCGGCTCGTGCGACGCGATGCTGGCGCTGTTCCGCTCCATTCGCAAGGTTGCGATGACCGATGCGCCGGTTTTCATCTCGGGCGAATCGGGTACCGGCAAGGAACTCACGGCGGTGGCGATTCACGAGCGTTCGTCACGCCGTACCGCGCCGTTTGTGCCGATCAATTGCGGCGCGATTCCGCCGCATCTGCTGCAATCGGAACTGTTCGGGTATGAGCGCGGGGCCTTTACCGGCGCGAATCAGCGCAAGATCGGCCGGGTCGAAGCCGCGAACGGCGGCACGTTGTTTCTCGATGAAATCGGCGATCTGCCGCTCGAAAGCCAGGCGAGCCTGCTGCGCTTTCTGCAGGAGCGCAAGGTCGAGCGCCTCGGCGGCCATGGTGCGATCGATGTGGATGTGCGCATCATCTCGGCTACGCACGTCGATATGAACGCCGCCATGATTGAAGGGCGCTTCCGCTCCGATCTGTATCACCGTCTGTGCGTCCTGCAGATCGACGAGCCGCCGTTGCGCGCGCGTGGTAAGGATATCGAACTACTCGCACGGCACATGCTGGAACGTTTCAGAAAAGATGCAAGCCGCCGTTTGCGCGGCTTCGCGCCCGACGCGATCGCGGCGCTGCACAATTACAGCTGGCCCGGCAACGTACGCGAACTGATCAACCGGGTGCGGCGCGCCATCGTGATGTCGGAAGGGCGTGCCATTACGGCGCGCGATCTCGAACTCGCGGAATATGTCGAGATCGTGCCGGTCTCGCTTGCGCAAGCTCGCGAAGCCGCGGAGCGGCAGGCCATCGAGCTGGCGCTGTTGCGCCATCGCGGGCGTCTCGGCGACGCGGCGCAGGAACTCGGTATCTCGCGGGTCACGCTATACCGGTTGCTGTGCGCGCATGGGATGCGCCACATGGAAGGCGAGCCCATCGTGCAGCATGCGGAGCCGGCTTCGGTGCCTCATATCTGAGACTCGTGTGACGGAGAAAAACGCGCGGCGCGACGCCAGTCGCCCGCGCTTGTTAAAATCGGGTTTTCCCGCGAAAACGCCAGGCGCTGCGCCGGGCCGAAGGAACCCGAATGAAACAATACCTCGAGCTCGTCCGCTCGATTCTCGATACCGGCACGTGGCAGGAGAACCGCACCGGCATCCGGACCATCAGCATGCCGGGCGCGATGCTGCGCTTCGATCTCCAGCAGGGTTTCCCCGCCGTCACCACGAAGAAACTCGCCTTCAAATCGGCGCTTGGCGAGCTGGTGGGGTTCCTGCGTGCGTCGCGAAGCGCCGCGGACTTTCGCGACCTCGGCTGCAAGGTGTGGGACGCCAACGCCAATCAGAATCCGCAGTGGCTTGCCAACCCGTACCGCGAAGGCCCCGATGATCTCGGAGACGTGTACGGCGTGCAATGGCGTAAATGGCCAGCGTACAAGGTGCTGGACGCGTCGGCAAGCGCGCAGCTCGCGGATGCGACCGGGCGCGGCTATCAGGTGATCACCGAATTCGACGAAGACGGCGGCCGCAAAGTACTGCTGTATAAGGCAATCGATCAGTTGCGGCAGTGCCTCGATACGATCATGCAGAACCCCGCCGACCGGCGCATTCTGTTTCATGCGTGGAACCCTGCCGTACTCGAGCAGATCGCGTTGCCAGCCTGCCACCTGCTGTACCAGTTCCTGCCGAACGCAGCGCGCCGCGAGATTTCGCTGTGCCTGTATATCCGCAGCAACGACGTGGGCCTCGGCACGCCGTTCAACCTGACCGAAGGGGCGGCCTTGCTGCACCTCGTCGGACGGCTGACGGGCTATACGCCGCGCTGGTTTACGTACTTCATCGGCGATGCGCACATCTACGAGAATCAGCTCGACATGCTGCAACGGCAACTCACGCGCGAGCCTTATGAGAGCCCGCGTCTGGCGATTGACGAGCGCGTGCCCGACTACGCGCAAACCGGCGTGTACGAACCGGAGTGGCTCGAGAAAATCGAGCCGGCAGATTTCTCGCTGGTCGGCTATCGCCATCACGAGCCGCTCAGTGCGCCGATGGCGGTTTGATCTGGATTGACCTGGGTTTGCCTGGGTTTGCCTAAATCCCGCCGGCGCTCTCCGGCTGAGCGCTGCAACAAAAAAAGCCCACGCAGAAGAGTGCGTGGGCTTTCTGTTTGCCGGGCGCTTCCGGAATCTCCGTCAACCCTTGCGGTGCTCGTTTTGGCCGTTGCTGGAGTGCTGCTGCGGCTGCGGCTGCGGCTGCGGACGCGGCTGCTGTGCCTGTTGCGCGGGACGCGGTTCGGGGCGCGGCTGCGGCGCGGGCTGAGGATGGAATTCCTGGCGCGGCGCCTGCGCCTGCACTTGCGGCGGCGGCCGGACCTCCTGACGCGGCGGCTGCACCGGTTGCGGATGGAATTCCTGACGCGGCGCCTGCGCCTGCACCTGCGGCGGCGGCCGGACCTCCTGACGCGGCGGCTGCACCGGTTGCGGATGGAATTCCTGACGTGGCGCCTGCGCCTGCACCTGCGGTTGCGGCCGTGTCTCCTGACGCGGCGGTTGCTGGGGCTGCGGTTGGGCGCGAAGCTCGGGTGCCCGTGCCGCCTGCTGCTGAACCGGCTGCTGCGCGATGGCCGGATTCTCAGCCGGATGCGGCACACCGCCGTGCTGTAGCGGCTGCTGCTGCTGCTGGGCGAACGTGCCGGGCTGTGGTCCGGATTGAGGCCGATTCTGCAACTGGCCAGGCTGTTGCGGCAACGGCTGACGGCCGGCGGCCTGCGGCGGCTCGCCGTGTGCTTGCGCCTGCTGCGCCATCGGCGTGTGCGGCTGCGTCCAGGCCGGCTCGTGGCGAGCTTCGGCCGCGGCTTGCTGACCCGCCGGCGCGGGTCCGCCGTGCTGCGCGAAGCCGTTCGGATTGGCGCCTGCCGCTTGCGGGGGGCGCGGCACGCCGTTGCTGGGCTGCGGCCGTGCATTGGCGATCTGCTGGGCAGGCGGCATGCCGGGCCGCGCCTGCTCGGGCATGCCGTGCGGCGCTTGCGCGTTGTTCGGCGTCCCGGCAAACGTACGGGCGCCGTTCGGTGCAGGTGCACCCGGCCGTTGCTGTTCACCCAGCGTGCCCGGTGCACCCGGAGCCCCCTGAGCGATGCGCGGCACGGCACCCGGCGTCATCCCCGGCGCGTGCGACTGAACCACCCGCACGTTCTGCATGCCCATTGCAGGTCCGCCATGTGACTGGGCCGTGTCGAAATGCGCCGGCACCGAAGTATGCACGATCGGTGCGCCGGCGCCGGGCACCCGGCCGCCGCCCTGCGCAAAATGTTGCGCAAGTGTGTCGTGATACGCAGCCGGCACGACCGGGCTGCGCGTCGCGACAACTGGGCGCGCCATCACAGCCGCAGGCGGACGGTAGGTCGCATTGCGCATGCCGGGGGCAAAGCTCTGACGGACCGGCGCGATGCCCGGGCCGCCCGGGTTGATCTGGGCGTTGCGCCATTGCTGCGGATCGACCTTCTGCGCGAAGCGGCCCACCGGCTGGCCGTGTACGAAGGCGGTCGCCGGTACGGCGGTCACCGCACCCGGCGCGCGATAGTTGATGTACGTGTTGTGAATGTTGGTGATGTTCGTCACATTCACCTGCTTGTTGTAGTTGTTGACGACGACCGTGTTGTTGAGGCGCTCGTAGTAATGCGGACTCCAGTCGCCGCCCCAGCGCGGGCGGCAGGGTTCGCCCGGGCCGAGCGGGAACCATGCAACGCCTGCCGCGGCCACGCCGCCGACCGCCAGGCTCACCCCCCAGTTGAAGCCGTCACCGCCACCACCGACGAAGGCAACCAGCGCCGGCGCATACACCGGCGGCTCGCTGACGACGACGGGTCCCGGCACCCACGCCCAGGAATCGTCGACGTACGCCCAGCGGCCATAGTGGTAGGGCGCGAAACCCCACGGCGCGTCGTCGACCCACGTCCAGCCCCATGGGGCCTGCCAGACCCAGTGGCCGTCGTGGTACGGCGCCCAGCCCGCCGGCACTGCATTCGGCACCCAGACCTCGCCATATTGCGGGTCGCTGCGCCAGTTGCCGTTGGCATCCAGATCCTGATAGCCGGGCACGTCGCGCGACACGTAACGTGCCGACACCGAACGGTCTTCCGCCCCATCACGGCTCGCGGCCCACTGATCGAAGCCGTCCAGACCCGGCGCGCCATTGTCTGCCACCTGTTGCAGGCTGGTGCCGGCAAAGCGGATCTGCTGACCGGCGGCGACCGGCACCTGGCCGTTGTCGCCATATACCGTGGCGCTGCCGCTGCGCACGGTGACGGTTGTGCTGCTGCCGTCCGGCGCGACGTCGACGCGGTAGTCGCCTGGGCCGTTCACACCGAGCGCGAGATTGGGCGTGTCGATTTCATACGTCGAACCGGGCGGGAGCTCGCGCACGCGGGTCGATAGCGTGCCTTGCGCGACTTTCAGCTGCGTGCTGCTGTCGTCCAGATTGAGGATGTTGAGACTGGTCGACTCGCCCATTCGCACTGCTGTCGAGCCGATGTGCATTTCCGAGCGGCCGTTCTGGTCGTTCCAGAGCTGGTCGCCGGTAGTGAGCGGCCGGTTGATCTGCGCATAAGACCAGTCGGTCGCGCCGGCAGGCTCGGTCGTCACGGCGCCGGCGGTGTAGTTCAGGCGTGCCACGCGTCCGGGCGGATCGGTGTTGCCCGTGGTTTGCGTGGCTGCAGGCGCGGTGTTCGGAGGCGGCGCTTCCTGGGCGACGGCCGCCTGGGCTGCGAAGCTGAACGCTGCCGCCGCGATCAGCGTGTAACCGGTGATGCGGCGCAATGAAACGCTGTGTGTGGTGAGTGTTTTCATGTTGTCTCTCGCACGGACGCTGGGGTGTTTGCCTCCGTGAAAACACTCTACAGCCGGGCTCTGTTTCAAGGCGTCGACATTTGTAAGGCTCCTTACCTCGCGTGTAACAAAAAATGTTAAACACGCCGTTCGGCAGAAAAACGACCGGTCTGGCGCACCGAACTGGCGATCAGTCCGTCAGAAAATCGTCGAAATGACGATGGCCTGCCGGCGTGATCCGGAGGATCCGCGGACGTTCGGTGCGCTCCACCCAGCCGTGGCTCGACCACGAATCGAGCAGGGCCGCGCCGAGCGCGCCGCCGAGGTGGGGACGCCGCTCGCTCCAGTCCGGGCAGGTGCAGGCGAAGCGGCGCCGGCGGGTTTGCTGGCCGGCGACGTCGATGCCCCAGCTGGCAAGTTGCGCGGCACCGGCGGGGGTGGCGTCGACCGCGTTGCCGTGCAGGGTCAGCAGCCTGTGGCTCAGCATCCGCTCGAACAGCTGCACCGAGAGCTCGCCCGCCATGTGGTCGTAGCAGGTGCGCGCATAACGCATGTCGACCGGTACCGTGCGGGCGGGCTGCGGCACCGCGCGTTGCGGCGCGCTCGCCTGGGCGACATTGGCCAGCGCTTCGATGGAGGCCGCGATATCCGGCGACGCAATCCGGAAGTAGCGATGCCGCCCGCGCACTTCGAGCGCGAGCAAGCCGCCGTCCGTGAGCCGGGCGAGGTGCGCGCTGCCGGCCGACGGCGAGAGTCCGGCGATCATCGTCAGTTCGCCGGCCGGGCGCGCGCTGCCGTCCATGAGCGCCCACAGCATGGCGGCCCGGCCGGGATCGGCGAGCAGCGCGCCAATCCGGCTCAGGCCGGGGAAATGATTCTGTTCGTCGGGAAGCTGGGCAGGCATGCGTGTCTCCTGATGGATGGTGCGGGCGAGTGTTTGCTTACCGGCTCGCTGCACCTGTATTTTATCTGGCCGACGTATTCGATGTTTCAGCTTGGCGTGAATCGTCGAATGCAGCTACGGGCTGGGGTACGGGGCCGCTGTGACCGGCATCTCCCGCGTCGCGCCGGGCCACCAGGCTAGAATCAAGACCTGTTCTCGAGGAAAGGGCAGTCGTCAACCACCCCGCACTGAAGTACGGGGCTTGTTCAGGCAACTGGGCATGCCCGGGGTTGACCAGGGGGAGCGGTAATCAACCCGCTACGTTGTAACGAAGTGAGCAGACCCACCGCCGCGTGCTTCCTCAGCGCGGCGC
>DASZIR010000170.1:0-5806 GCA_035948995.1 Paraburkholderia sp.
CGTCGAGGATCTCGGCGGCGGCATGACGGCAATTTTCCGGCTCGAGAACGGGTTCAACGTGAACACCGGCGCGTTCAGTCAGGGCGGCCGGGAGTTCGGCCGGCTGGCCTATGTGGGTCTGTCCGACGACCGTTTCGGCACGCTGACGCTAGGGCGGCAGGGCGAAGAAGTGGGCGACTACATCGGCGCCTTATCCGCCAATGGCACCTTGCCTGGCGGCATCCTGTTCCCGCATCCGGGAGACGTGGACAACAATGGCATCGATTTTCACCTCAACAATGCCGTCAAGTACGTCTCTCCGACCATCGCCGGCTTAACCGGTGTCGCAACCTACAGCTTTGGCGGAGTTGCGGGTGATTTTGCGCAAAACAGCGCGAAATCGTTCGCCCTTCAGTATGTGAACGGCAATTTGCAACTGGTGGGCGCCTATACATCGATCGACCATCCGGCCACTGCCGTACCGGAAGGCGTGTGGACAGCCGGCAACACGGTTGACGGCAACTACGGTCTCGCTGCCGGCAGCTACAAGGTGTTTGGCCTCGGTGCCGCGTACGCTTTCGGTGCGGCGAGGATCAGTGCCGACTGGACTCACACACAGTTTGGCGACCTCGACCCGGCCATTGGCGCGAAGATCGACGGACATGTGACCTTCAATATCGGCGAGGTCGTGGCCAGCTACATGGTTACGCCAGCGCTACAGCTTGGCGTTGCGTACAGCTATACCGAAGGCAATGTGTCGGCAACCGGGCAGGAACCGCGATACCACGAGGTGGATGCAAGCGCGGACTATTTCCTCTCGAAGAGCACCGATGTATATGCATCCGCAACGTATATGCGCGCAGGAGGCGGCGCGGTCGCCGATCTTGCTCCGGTTCTGGAAGCATCGAGCTCGGCGAATCAGGTCGCGCTGCGGCTCGGGATCCGCAAGAAGTTCTAGTTTTTGCGGCAACTGGCGCCGGAGGCAATTCGAACGGTCCGCTACGCATACTGGAAAGGACCGGGGCACGCAGACACCGAAGGTGTGCCCCGCAAGCGCGGGTGATGACGAAACGCCTCTCCGACACGCCATTTCGCACAATTTCGCTACGTCACCGTGCGATTCCTAAAGCACGCCCGGACGAGCCGCGACACCATGTTCGCAGGTAACCCGAGGCCTGCCGGCACACGTGCCTGCACGCCTCGTCACCGGGAGAACGAGATGCTGAAGGGATATACAGTACCGCGGACGCCGCTCGGCAAGTCATCGTTGAATCCGCCGCCGCCGTGGCATTACTCGGGCGACGTGATCGGCGTCGAGTTCTGGGCCTCGCCGGAGGCGACCGCAGCGACGCTGCCGCAGGGCCTCACGCCGGACCCGGATACCAACGGTCATGCGGTCGTGCTCTTTATCGACTGGCAGTTCACGGGCGAGCAAGACGAGTATCTCGATCCCGCGCGCTACCAGTACCGCGAGTTCCTGCTGCTGGTGGACGCCAGATACGGTGACCGGCGCGTCGCGTGGTGCCCATACATCTTCGTCGACAACGATGCGGCGATCGCGCGCGGCTGGATTCAGGGTTTTCCGAAGCGCCTCGCGAGCGTATACCAGACGCGCAGCTACGTCGCGCCGAGCAAGGCCGCCGCGCAAGTTGCGCCCGGCAGCCGCTTCGGCGCGAGCATGTCGGCGAGCGGTCAGCGGCTCGTCGAGGCGCGCGTGACGCTGCGTGAGTCCGTCGCCGATCCGTCGACGCTGCTGTCGCGACCGACCGTGAACCTGCGGTATTTCCCGCGCCTGTCGGCCGGCCAGCACGACCAGCCGGCGATCAACGAACTGGTGCTCTCGGTCACCGACGACCTCAAGGTGGTCGACGCCTGGGCGGGCGTTGGCACGGTGACGTTTCCCGAGGCGGCGGGCGAGGAGCTGTCGGCGCTCGCGCCGGTGCGCAATGGCGCGGGCTTTCGCATGGGCATCTCGTACACGGTCACGGACCTGCAACTGCTCGAAGACCTGACTCAACGCGACACGGGCTGAGAAGGAGCCATCATGACTACCGCAGCAGACTATCTGGTCGATGCCCTGACGCACGCCGGCGTGAAGCGCATTTACGGCGTCGTCGGCGACTCGCTGAACGGCATCTCCGATTCGCTCAGGCGTTCCGGCAAGATCGACTGGGTCCACGTGCGGCACGAGGAAGGCGCTGCGTTCGCGGCCGGCGCAGAAGCGCATCTCACCGGGCGCCTGGCGGTGTGCGCCGGCAGTTGCGGCCCGGGCAACCTGCACCTTATCAACGGGCTGTTCGACTGCCACCGCAGCGGCGTGCCCGTGCTCGCGATCGCCGCACACATTCCCAGCTCGGAGATCGGCATCGACTACTTTCAGGCGACCCATCCGGAAAGCCTGTTCAAGGAGTGCAGCCACTACGTGGAACTCGTGTCGAACGTCGGCCAGTTGCAGCAGATCCTGACCCGCGCGCTGCGGGTTGCGGTCGCACGGCGCGGCGTGGCGGTCGTCGTGATTCCGGGCGACGTCGCGCTGTCGCCGACGACTGCCGAGGTTGCGCCCTGGCTGGTACCGTCGACGCCGCCCGTGCTGCGTCCGGCCGACGACGAGATCACACGCCTCGCGGGTATGCTGCACGCGGCGTCGCGCGTCACGCTGATGTGCGGCGCCGGCTGCGCGGGCGCGCACGACGAAGTGGTCGAGCTCGCGAAGCGCCTGAAGGCGCCTGTCGTGCACTCGCTGCGCGGCAAGGAGACCATCGAGCACGATAACCCGTACGACGTCGGCATGACGGGCATGGTGGGGTTCGCGTCGGGCTACGCCGCGATGAAGGCGTGCGACATGCTGCTGCTGCTCGGCACCGATTTTCCTTACCGGCAGTTCTATCCGGAGGGCGCGACGATCGCGCAGATCGACGTGCGTCCCGAAGCGCTCGGCAACCGCTGTTCGCTCGATCTTGGCCTCGTCGGCACGGTCAAGGACACGCTTGCCGCGCTGCTGCCGGTCCTAAACGAAAAGACCGATTCGTCGCATCTCGACAGCGCGCTCGCGCATTACCGGCAGGCGCGCAAGGATCTCGACTCGCTCGCCGAGAGCAATCCGTCGAGCACGACGATCCATCCGCAGTATGTGACGCGGCTCGTGAGCCAGCTCGCAGCCGACGACGCGATCTTCACCTGCGACGTTGGCACGCCGATCGCATGGACGGCGCGCTATCTGAAGCTGAACGGCCGGCGCCGGCTGATCGGTTCGTTCAATCACGGCTCGATGGCGAACGCGATGCTGCATGCGATCGGCGCACAGGCCGCGTATCCCGGCCGCCAGGTGATCTCGATGTCCGGTGACGGCGGGTTCACGATGATGATGGGCGACTTCATCACGCTGGTTCAGGCGGGGTTGCCGGTGAAGGTGATCGTGCTGAACAACGGCACGCTGGGCTTCGTGGAGATCGAAATGCGCGCGTCGGGCTTCGTCGATTCCGGCTGCGATCTCGTCAATCCGAACTTCGCGCGTATGGCCGAAGCGGTGGGCGTGAAGGGCATCCGCGTCGAGAAACCGCAGGAACTCGAAGGCGCGCTCGCGGCAGCGCTCGCCCACGACGGGCCCGCGCTCGTCGACGTCGTCAGCGCGCGCCAGGAACTGATCATGCCGCCGAAGACCACCATCGACGAAGCCTGGCATTTCGGCGTCTTCATGATGAAGGCGGTGATGGACGGCCGCGGTGGTGAGCTGATCGATCTCGCGAAAGTGAACCTGACGCGCTGAATCATATTGTTTCGTTGCCTGCCATCGGGGAGAGAGACGGCGATGTCGAGTGGTTTGCGCCCTGGGCGCCGTGCGTGGACGATCCTGATGTCGTGCGCGACGCTGACTGCCTGTAGCGACGCGCCGTCGGTCGGCGTGCTCGGCGCGTATTTTCCGGACTGGCTGTTCTGCATCGCGGGCGGCGTGTTGCTGGTCGCGTGCGTGCACGTGCTGCTCTCGCGCAGCGGCCGCGGCGCCTGGCTCGCGCCACCCGCGATCGTCTACCCGGCGCTGACGGTGCTGTTTTCGATCGCGCTCTGGGTAGCAGGTTTCAACCTTTAACCCCTTTAACCCCTTTAACCCCTTTAACCCCTTTAACCCCTTTAGCCCCTTCAACCTTCAACCGACCGTGTGACCATGACCGCTGCCCACAGCACGGACGCAGGAAAACAGCGCCCGCGAACCTGGCCCGCCATGCTGCTGATCGTGCTGGCCGTGATCGCGCTCATCGCGGTGATCTGGCGCGTGGATACCGCGCCGCGCACCGACGACGCGTATGCGTACGCCGACACGATCGGCGTTTCGCCCGAAGTCAGCGGCAAGATCGTCACGCTCGCGGTGCGCAACAACCAGGCGGTGAAGCAGGGCGATCTGCTGTTCGAGATCGACCCGCGGCCGTATCAGTTCGCGTTGCAGCGCGCGCAGGCGGCGCTCGCGCAACTCGACGCGCAGATTCCGCTGACCCAGCGCACCGTCAATGCGCAAGGATTCAGCGCCGACGCTGCAAAGTCGGCGGTCGTGCGTGCGCAGACCGCCGCGAAGCAGGCGGGGGACACGCTGGCGAGAATGGAGCCGCTGATCGCGAAGGGCTACATCTCCGCCGACGAACTGGAGCGTGCGCGCACCGCGCAACGCGCCGCGCTCGCCGAGCTCGCGGCCGCACAATCACAGGCGCGCGAGGCGCAGGCGGCGGTCAGCAGCGTCGCCGCGCTCGTTGCGCAGCGCGCGGTGCTGACCGCCGAAATCGCGACGGCGCAGCTCAACCTGGAATATGCGACCGTGCGCGCGCCCTTCGATGGCCGCGTCGTCGAGCTGCGCACGTCCGTCGGGCAATTCGTGTCCGCGCAAAAGCCCGTCTTCACGCTGATCGATACACGGCACTGGTACGTGATCGCCAATTTCCGCGAGAACGAGCTCGGCAACATCCGGCCCGGCACCCGCGCGACCGTGTACCTGATGAGCAATACCCGCATCCGTTTCAGCGGGTCGGTCGACTCGATTGGCTTCGGCGTCGATCCGCAGGACGGCAGTGGCACCGCGAACGGTTTGCCGAGCATTCAGCGCAGCATCAACTGGGTGCACGTCGCGCAGCGTTTTCCTGTGAAGATTCTGGTCGACCATCCCGATCCGCAGATGTTCCGGATTGGCACGTCCGCTGTCGCTGTGCTGCAGCCCGAACGTCGCGATAATCGCGACAATCGCGCGACGCCCAATGGAGCGCCGTCATGAGCGGGCTCGACGGCGTCGGGCGTCATCTCGCCTGGCCGCGGCCGCTCGGGCAACTGGCCGCCTTCCTGCGCTCGGAGCTTGGCGGGTTTCCGGGGCGCGCCAACGTGACCCTGCGCTGCTTGCTCGGCTGCGCGATCGTGATTGTCGTGTCGATGACCTTGCAACTGCCGGAGCTGGCGTTATCGCTGATAGCGGTGTTCTTCGTCACGCAGTCGAACATCGTGATGACCCGCCTGGTCGCGTTGAGTATTGTGATCGGCACGACCTGCGCGATCGCCTGCATCATCGGCGTCTACCGGCTGACGTTCGACTACCCGCTGCTGCGCATCATCGTCGCAAGCGCGATCTTTTTTTGCGGCGCTTATCTGATTCGGGCCGTGGCGAAACTGGGGCTGGTGTTCTTTCTCGTATCGCTGATCGTGATTTACGCGCAGACCTTTGCCGATCGGACCGATAACGCGGAAGCGCTGGTGCGGGACTGTCTGTGGGTGTGGGTGGCGGTCAACTACTCAGTTGTCCTGTCGCTCATCATCAACACGCTGTTTCTGCCAGCCGAACCGGAGCGGCAGTTGC
>DASZIR010000171.1:0-7376 GCA_035948995.1 Paraburkholderia sp.
GCGCCGATCGAGTAGCCACGAAAGACCGTGCCGTCGGCGAGCGCGAGCAGAGCGGGAGAAAAAGACGGCAACACGGGAGACTCCTTGGGGGAACACCCTGATGCCGACCTGTCTATCCGACCGTGCGAGCCGCAGCGAGGCGCATCAGTGGATGCGCGCGCAGGCTCGCTCGCGTACCGCGGCAGACGTCGCAAGGGCGCGATGGATCCATTGTGTGGACTGATCGGCTGGGTGCGGTGCGTCGGCGGCGCGCGGCGGATGAACGGTGTGGGAGAGGTAGGCGCTAGGGTGCGGGTTGATAAGCTCAAACCTTGGAATTATAGCTCGAAAATGCCCGTCTCTCCAAATCCGGGATGGCAGCAAGGCAAGTCACGGCGCCTCGTGCGGCCCCTCGAAGCCTTCACCCGCCTGCCTCTGCAGCCTGCCCGGCGAACCTTCGCGAAGCCGAACCGGGATACCAGACCAGGCGGCTCGATGGCGGCCCTGCGAAGCGCTAGCGCGGGCCGCGCAGCGCCCTCACCGGCAGCCCGGCCAGCACCGTGCGGGGCCAAATCAGGATTGATGCCCGGCCTGCAAGTGCGCGGGTTTGGCTAACACGCGGCTCGGCAATACGTACCAGACCGCGCTGGCGACCTGCAACACGACAAGTATGCTCCAGGCGGTGAAGTGTGCGGCAGGCGGATAGCGGCCTGCGGTCGCGGGCCACAACGACAGCACCGCACCGACGCCGATCTGGAAGCCGAAAATCAGCAAAAAGATGATCAGCGTGAGCGTCGTATTGCCGCGGCCGATCATGTGCGGCGGGAAATGCCGCGCCAGTACGGCGTAGCTGAGGATGCCCGTGCCGCCGAAAATACCGTACGCCGCCCATAACAGCCCCGCCGGCAACGGCGCGCCGAACATGATGAGCAACTGGGTGACGACGAAGAGTGCCATGCCGACACCACAAAAGGCGTACAGCGATACCCCGCGCCGCTCCAGACCGCGCGCCGCCGCACCGAAACCGACGCAGCCGGCCATCATCGCGAAGCCGAGAATCGATACCTGCGCGGCGGCCTCACGGGGCGCGAGTCCCATCACGTCGCGCATCCACGCCCCGACCCACAGCGACTGCATGGCATAAAAGACGCCCTGGGTGACCACCGAAAACGATGCGATCTTCCAGAACGCCGCGCTTTTGAGGATATGCCACGTGCCTTTGAACTGCGTGCCGAGGCTGGCCTGGCGGTGCCCCTCCCGGGTTTCCGGCGCCATGGTCCACAAGCCGAGCGCAACGAGGATCGTGAGGACACCCAGCCCGGCGCACACCGCACGCCAACTGGCGAATGTCAGCACCCAGGTCAACGGCGAACCCACGGCCACGCCACCGAGGCCGCCAACCGCCATCACCAGCCCGTTCATCAGCGGCAGCCGGGCCGCCTCGAAATGCTGCGCCAGCGCCTTGAACGCGGCACCCAGACAGACCGACACCCCAACGCCGGTCAACAGGCGCCCGAGCATCATCACGCCAATGCTGTGCGCCGCCCCGAACACCCAGATCCCCGCTGCCGCAAACAGCAGCGTGCCGGCCGTGACGCGGCGCGCGCCGAAGTGGTCAAGCAGCACACCCGCCGGGAGCTGCGCGCCCGCGAAGCCGAGGAAGTAGAGACTCGTCAGCAGGCCGAGATCAGCCGCCGACAGGCCCATATCGTGCGTGATGAGCGGCGCAAAACCCAGATTGACACCCCGAAACACATAGGAAACGAAGTAGCCGGCTGAAAACAGCAGAAAAACGCGGAGCTGGGTCGACGACATGGGAGAGGGGCGGTTCAGGGTCTGGCAGAACCTCGAACAATAAAGGAAACCGCACGAAACCGGTGCAAAGACCCTGCGGTGCAAAGACCCTGCGGTGCAAAGACCCTGCGACGCAAAGACCCTGAAATGAAAACGCCGTCACCACAGGTGACGGCGTCAAAAAACGAAAAGTGATCGGAGCGCAATTCATGCGCTGCCCCCGCAACGCATGTGGTCACTTCCGTGAGAGCCGCTTTGGTCTAGTTGCCCTTCTTCGCCTTGGCTGCAGTCTTTGGGCGGCTTGCTGCCGCAGCCTTCGACGCCTTGCTGGACGTGCCCGACGAAGCCGGCTTCGACGTCTTGCCCTTGGTAGCGCTCGACGCTGATGATTTGCTGGCCTTGTCCGCCGGATCCGACACCTTGACGACGCCGGTGCGGCCACGACCTGATTTCTTATCGTAGCGCGATTCGCCCTTCGTGTCTGCGACCTGGGTGCCGATCCGCTCCACGCCGCCGCCTTGCACGCTGGTGGCAATGCGTTCCGGACCGGGTTCGCTCGGCATGGCCTTGCCAACCGGCACGTGCAGCACGATGACCTGACCCGGCGACACCTGGTCGCGATGCGTACGGTTCCAGGACTTCAATTGCCCGATTGAAACGCCGTAGCGAACGGCCAGCGCCGCCATCGTCTGCTTGCGACGCACGCGGATCAGCATCTTGCGCGTGTCGGGAACGTCCGGCTCCATGGCCAGCACCGCGCTTTCTGCGACGTCGGCGCTGATATCCTCGTCATCATTGTCGTCGCTACGCGGCACGACGATCGTCGAGCCTGGCTTCAGACGCATGCCCACGGGAATCTTGTTGACTTCCATCAGCGTGTCGGCGTCGACCCCGATCTTCTGGGCAATCGCGGCCGGCGCGGCACGTTCGGTCACCGTGTAGGTGGTCCACGAGGACAGATTGCCGCTATACGCCTTCAGATTGTGTTCGAAGGCACTTGCGTTATCGAACGGCAACAGGATCTGCGGCTGCGTTGCGCCGAGAATGACCGGCTTCTTGAACGACGGGTTCAGCGAACGGAATTCGTCCGGCGTCATATTGGCAAGCTTGGCCGCTACGTCGACGTCGATATCGTGCGCGGTGGTGACCGTGACGAAATACGGGTGATTCGGGATGGACGGCAGCGCAAGACCATAGGTCTGCGGGTTCATCACGATGTTCTTCACGGCCTGCAGCTTCGGCACGTAATTACGCGTCTCGTTGGGCATGCGCAGGCTCTGGTAGTCCGTCGGCAAGCCCGCCGCCTCGTTACGCGCGATCGCGCGCTGCACGTTTCCCTCACCCCAGTTGTACGCGGCCAGTGCAAGCTGCCAGTCGCCGAACATGTCGTGCAGGCGTGAGAGGTAGTCGAGCGCGGCGCTTGTGGAGGCCAGCACGTCGCGGCGCTCGTCCTGCCACATGTTCTGCTTGAGGTTGTAGGTGCGGCCCGTGCCGGGCACGAACTGCCACATGCCGGCCGCCTTCGCGACCGACAGCGCCTGCGGGTTATAGGCGGACTCGATAAACGGCAGCAACGCGAGCTCGGTCGGCATATGCCGCTGCTCGAGTTCCTCGACGATGTGGTACAGGTATTTTTGCGACCGCTCGGTCATGCGCTGCACGTACTCCGGGCGCTGCGCGTACCAGTTGACCTGCATGTCGACGAGGTCGCTTTGCAGGTCAGGCATCTGAAAACCACGGCGAATACGGGCCCACAGATCGGCGTCGGGGCTCGTCAACTGGTCGACCGAACCCTGGTCGACATTGATCGTTTCTTTGGCAGAGGCTGTATTGCGAAGGGCGTCGGCTACGGCTTGCTGGCTGGCAGCACTGGAAACAGCGGTATTGCTATCCGTCGTCGGTCCCTGGCTCGCGCACGCGGCGAGCATGAGGACCAACAACGCACTAAAAATAAATCTCATGAACGTCTCAGTTTCCATAGGACTGGAATTTGCTGCCGATAGTACGAAAGCGAAACGTTTACGTCAATCGGAAATATACGAAAAACCTAGGAAAATCTTGGGCTTGGCAGATTTTTCCGAAATTCAAGGTGAACATGACCCATGCACTGGTGGGTCAGCGAAACCTGTTCTTCCATTCGCGCATCAGCGTAAAAGCAGTCAGTCGATCCGGCACCGTTTCATGCAACTGCCCGGCCAGGGTGCTCTGGATAGCCGGGCTATCCGCCCGCAAAAATGGATTGACCGCCCGTTCGTGAGCGATCGTGGTGGGCAGGGTCGGGACGCCGCGCTCGCGCAGCGCGGCCGCTTTATCGCGCCATGCCTGCAGTTCGGCATTACCCGGCTCGCAGGCCAGCGCGAAGCGGATGTTCGACAGCGTGTACTCGTGCGCGCAGTGGACTTGCGTGGCGCCGGGAAGCGCTGCGAGCGAGTCCAGCGAGTCCAGCATCTGCGCAGGCGTGCCCTCGAAAAGCCGGCCGCAGCCGCACGCGAACAGCGTGTCGCCGCAAAACACGTGCGGGGTGCCGCCCGGATCGGCCGCCTGGAAGTAGGCAATATGGCCGCGCGTGTGGCCGGGCACATCAAGCACGGTCAGTTCGAGCGCCGGGGTGGCAATGCTCACGCGGTCGCCGCTTTTCAGCCGGTACGTGAGGCGCTCGATCGACTCGCCGGCGGGTCCATAAACCGGGACAGCCTGGCCATCCAGCAGATCGGCCACCCCGCCGACGTGGTCTTGGTGATGGTGGGTGAGTAAAATAGCGCTCAACCGCCAGCCCCGTTTCGCCAGATAGGCGCGAACCGGAGCGGCCTCACCCGGATCGACGACCACCGCATGGTGTCCGTCCGACACGAGCCAGATGTAATTGTCTTCAAACGCCGGGACGGGTACGTACTCGAGCGCATTCATAGGCGACGCAATCTTCAATATGTCTGACCGAACGATTATAGACTGGCCCGCCTGGACTGACTCGCCGCCGGGCCGTTACGTGCTCGAATGGGAGCAGGCGCAGCTCGACCGCGTGGTGTCGGACGTGTTCGGCTACCATGCGCTGCAACTCGGTCTGCCGCAACTCGATGCACTGCGCGAGAACCGCATGCCGTGTCGCGGTCTCGTGCTCGACGCCGCCAGCGGCGCCAGCGCGCCGTATGAATTTCCGCGCGCAGGGCACACCGGTATGCCCGAACAGCACGCGCCAGCGGGCCGCAGCGCGGTCTGGTGCGATCTGCTGGACCTGCCGTTCGAGGCCCAAAGCGTCGATCTGATCGTGATGCCGCACACGCTCGAATTCACCGCCGACCCGCACCGGCTTTTGCGCGAAGCCGAGCGCGTGCTGATGCCAGAAGGCCAGTTGATCATTCTGGGCTTCAATTCGCTGTCGCTATGGGGAGCGAGGCAATCGGTCGGCAAGATGACGGGGCGCCCGTTCGTGCCGGCTGCGCACGACCTGATCGCGTTCACCCGCCTGAAGGACTGGATTAAACTGCTCGGCTTCGATCTTGAACGCGGACGCTTCGGCTGTTATCGTCCGCCCCTCGTCAGCGATCAGTGGCTGTCGCGCTACGCCTTCATGGAAGCCGCCGGCGACCGCTGGTGGCCGATCTTCGGCGCCACTTATATGGTGAAGGCGATCAAGCGCGTGCGTGGCATGCGCCTCATCGGCCCACTGAAGGTTAAAAAGCCCGTCCTCGCAGCGGGCCTCGCCCCTGCCGCCACCCCGAACACACGCAACCAGAGAAAATGACTTCCGAACTCATCGACATTTACACCGACGGCGCCTGCAAGGGCAATCCAGGCCCCGGCGGCTGGGGCGCGCTGCTGCGCTTCGGCGCGCAGGAAAAAGAAATGTTCGGCGGCGAAGCGAACACCACCAACAATCGCATGGAATTGATGGCCGTGATCGCTGCGCTCGAAGCGCTCAAGCGGCCCTGCAAGGCCGTCGTGCACACCGACTCGCAGTATGTGCAGAAAGGCATCAGCGAGTGGATCCACGGCTGGAAGAAAAAAAACTGGATAACCGCGGCGAAGACGCCGGTGAAGAACGCCGATCTGTGGAAACGGCTCGACGCGGTAGTCCAGCAACATGACATTGAATGGCGCTGGGTGAAGGGTCACGCCGGACATCCGGAGAACGAGCGCGCGGATGCGCTCGCCAATCGAGGTGTCGCGTCGCTGGCGGAAATCTGATGGGCTGCGCTGTGCGCCCTTCCGCTTTTGCGTTGCGGTCCTGCCGTTTTTCTCAAGCCAATTTTTAGATTTTAGAGCGGGCCAATCCGACATGCGTCAACTCATCCTCGATACTGAAACCACCGGCCTGAATGCGCGCACCGGCGACCGCATCATTGAAATCGGCTGCGTCGAGCTGGTGAACCGCCGGCTCACGGGCAACAACCTGCACTTCTATATCAATCCGGAACGTGACAGCGACCCGGGCGCATTGGCGGTCCACGGGTTGACCACCGAATTCCTGAGCGACAAGCCGAAGTTCGCGGAAATCGCCAATGAGCTGCGAGACTTCATTCAGGGCGCGGATCTGATCATCCATAACGCGCCGTTCGACATCGGCTTTCTCGACGCCGAATTCGCGTTGCTCGGCTTGCCGTCGTTCAGCTCGCAGTGTGGTGAGGTGATCGATACCTTAGTGCGGGCCAAGGCGATGTTCCCTGGCAAGCGCAATTCGCTGGATGCGCTATGCGACCGCTTCGGCATCAGCAATGCGCACCGTACGCTGCACGGGGCGCTGCTCGACTCGGAGTTGCTTGCGGAAGTCTATCTGGCGATGACGCGCGGCCAGGAGAGCCTCGTCATCGACATGCTCGGCGAAGCGTCGGCAGGTGGCGGCGAGAGTGCGCCGCGCGTTGCGCTCAACTCGCTCGAGTTGCCGGTGATCGTCGCCAGCGACGAAGAAATTGCCGCACATCAGGCGGTGCTCGATGGCCTCGATAAGGCAGTCAAAGGCACCAGCGTATGGCGTCTTCAGCCGGCTCCGACTGCCGATGAGCAAACCGCTTAAAAAGCACTTTACGAAGGGAAGATGCTCTGACATAATGCACAGCTCTTCGGGTGGTTAGCTCAGCGGTAGAGCACTGCCTTCACACGGCAGGGGTCACAGGTTCAATCCCTGTACCACCCACCAGAATTCTCGAAGGAAATCAAAGGGTTAGGCGATTACGTCCTAACCCTTTTTCATTTCTTCGCGGCCATAAAGTCCTTCCTCGCGTCCTTCCTGAGTCCTTCGAAAGTCGTCCTGAGCCGGATTGCCCAGGCATGAAGTTTTCCTGCTCGATGCTATACGCCACCCTTTCGAACTGGCGTATTAAGTACTCTCTTAATTTCCTGCGGCACCCTCCTAGCTCGAAACCTCGATGAACGCCGCGCACAGTAGCGCGAGCAAGATTACGGTCCCTACGACCGCGAGCGCGATCACCTTCGCGTCCTGGCTCATGATAGAGCCTAGTGTTTAGCCGCGAACACGAAGGTCTTGCCGCTGACTTCCGCTTCGACCGTTTCGCCGTCCCGGATCGCGACGCGGATGCGCTTCAGGACGGACGGCCCGAGACCGACCGCGAGCGCGCGATTAGCCGCGTCCACTCCGGAGAACTCCT
>DASZIR010000172.1:0-14435 GCA_035948995.1 Paraburkholderia sp.
TTCTCGACGTGCGTCGCCGCCATCGTGCGGAGGTAGTAGGTCGTCTTCAGGCCACGCAGCCAGGCGAGCTTGTAGACCTCGTCGAGCTTCTTGCCCGATGCGCCGCCCATATAGATGTTCAGCGACTGCGCCTGGTCGATCCACTTCTGGCGACGCGAGGCCGCTTCGACCAGCCATGTTGCATCGACTTCGAACGCGGTGGCGTAGATCGCCCGCAGGTCGGCCGGGATGCGGTCGATGCGCGAGAGCGTGCCGTCGAAGTACTTCAGGTCGGCGACCATGACCTCGTCCCACAGGCCGCGCGCCTTCAGGTCGCGCACCAGGTAGTCGTTGACCACCGTGAACTCGCCCGACAGGTTCGACTTCACATACAGGTTCTGGAAGGTCGGCTCAATGCAGGCCGACACGCCGATGATGTTGGAGATCGTTGCCGTCGGTGCGATCGCCACGCAGTTCGAGTTGCGCATGCCGTAGGTGGCGATGCGCGAACGCAGCTGCGTCCAGTCCATCGATTCGCTCGAATCCACTTCCACGTAGCCGCCGCGCGCCTCGGCCAGCAGCTTCAGCGTGTCTTGCGGGAGGATGCCCCGATCCCACAGCGAGCCGCGGTAGCTCGAGTAACGGCCACGCTCTTCAGCCAGTTCGGTCGAGGCGTAGTACGCGTAGTAGCAGACTGCTTCCATCGACGTGTCGGCAAACCTGACCGCCTCTTCCGACGCGTACGGCGTGCGCAGCAGGTGCAGGCAGTCCTGGAAGCCCATGATGCCGAGGCCCACCGGGCGGTGCTTCAGGTTCGAGTTCCGTGCCTTGGCGACCGCGTAGTAATTGATGTCGATCACGTTGTCGAGCATGCGCATCGCCACGCTGACGGTGCGCTTGAGCTTGTCGTGGTCGAGCGCCAGCGTGCCGTCCGCCTGTTCCTTCAGGTGGGCGACGAGGTTCACCGAGCCGAGGTTGCACACGGCGATTTCGGTGTCGCTGGTGTTCAGCGTGATTTCCGTGCACAGGTTCGACGAGTGGACGACGCCCACGTGCTGCTGCGGCGAACGGATGTTGCACGGATCCTTGAACGTGATCCACGGATGGCCGGTTTCGAACAGCATGCCGAGCATCTTGCGCCACAGTTGCGCGGCCGGGATCTTCTTGAACAGCTTGATCTCGCCGCGTGCGACCTTGTCTTCGTAAGCTGTGTAAGCCGCTTCGAACTCGGCGCCGAACTTGTCGTGCAGATCCGGGCAGGTGGACGGCGAGAACAGCGTCCAGTCGCCGCCCTCGTGCACGCGCTTCATGAACAGGTCGGGAATCCAGTTCGCCGTGTTCATGTCGTGGGTACGGCGACGGTCGTCACCGGTGTTCTTGCGCAGCTCGAGGAATTCTTCAATGTCCAGGTGCCACGATTCCAGGTACGCGCACACCGCACCCTTGCGCTTGCCGCCCTGGTTCACGGCCACTGCCGTGTCGTTGACCACCTTCAGGAACGGCACAACGCCTTGCGACTTGCCGTTGGTGCCCTTGATGTGCGAGCCGAGCGCACGCACGCGCGTCCAGTCGTTGCCGAGGCCACCGGCGAACTTCGACAGCAGCGCGTTTTCCTTCAGCGCTTCGTAGATACCGTCGAGGTCGTCGTCCACCGTCGTCAGGTAGCACGACGACAGTTGCGAACGGCGCGTGCCCGAGTTGAACAGCGTCGGCGTGGAGCTCATGAAGTCGAAGCTCGACAGCACGTTGTAGAACTCGATCGCGCGCGCTTCGCGGTCGATCTCGTTCAGTGCCAGGCCCATTGCCACACGCATAAAGAATGCCTGGGGCATTTCGATGCGCACGCCGTCGCTATGCAGGAAGTAGCGGTCGTACAGCGTCTGCAGGCCGAGGTAGCCGAACTGCAGGTCGCGGCCGGCGTCGAGTGCGGCGCCGAGGCGCTTCAGGTCGTACTGCTGCAGCTTCTCGTCGAGCAGTTCGGCTTGCACGCCGCGCTTGATGAACAGCGGGAAGTACTCGGCGTAACGCTGGCCCATTGCAGCCTGCGTGACTTCCTCTTCGAGGATCTCGCGGCGGATCGTGTGCAGCAGGATACGCGCGGTGACCTGGCTGTAGGCCGGGTCCTTTTCGATCATCGTGCGCGCAGCGAGAATGGCCGAGTCGTAGACCTGGCTCATCGGCACGCCGTCGTACAGGTTCTTCACCGTTTCCGCGACGATCGGCTCGGCGCTCACGGCGTCACCCAGGTTCGCACAGGCCGACTCGATGATGTTGCGCAGCGCAACCATATCGAGCGGACGCGTCACGCCGCCATCGGTGACGCTCAGGCCCGGCGCGCCGGCCGGTGCTTCCGCGTCATGGCCGCGCTCCTGCGTGCGCTTCTCGCGATACAGCACGTATGCACGCGCGACGTTGTGCTCGCCGCCGCGCATCAGCGCGAGTTCGACCTGATCCTGGATGTCTTCAATATGGAAGGTGCCGCCGTTCGGGCGGCTGCGCAGCAGCGCGCGCACCACGCTTTGCGTGAGTTGCTCGACCAGTTCGCGCACGCGTGCCGACGCCGCGCCCTGACCACCGTTGACGGCCAGAAATGCCTTCGTCACGGCGATGGCGATCTTCGACGGCTCGAACGACACCACGCTGCCGTTGCGGCGGATCACCTTGTAGTCGGCGTAGGTCGCTTGCGGCGCGAGCGACTGTGCGCCCGGCGCCTGGGTGCCGAAGGTCTGGCCAGTGGACGCGCCCTCGTACCGGGTCGTCGCGTTATCGGTGGTTTGCATGTGCAAAGCTCCTGGTCTTGGAATGTGCGGAGAAACCGCGGATTAATACGAACGCTGCGCCGCCGCGAGCGCAAGCGATAGGGTGCAGGAAACGGGCCGGCTGAGCCGGGTGGCGGGATGCGACAGCAATGAAGCCAGGTTCGAATCGTTAATGGTCTTCATCGTGTGTGTCGCGATCACTTGCCAAGCCCCTTTCCTGAATGCTTCTGGATGCTGCCGGTTGCCCTCTACCGGCCGCGCCGCAGGAATGTTTTTTTCGCCGCCCGGAATGCTTGCGGCGCCATGCTCGGGGAGCGGGGCGCCGCCTGACAACACAAGATATAGTGCAAAACTGAATTTCTGGCACCAAGTATAGTGTAGTTTCACGACAGCGCAAATTGATTTATTTGCCGTCGCGGGGTTGACTTTCACATCGCGCCGCGCGAAGGCGCTGCCCGGAGAACAAGGCTGTGCCTTGCTTTCCTCGCATCCGGCGAATTTCGGCAGAGGGGCGTTACCGCGTTTTGGAAAACTTGAGATAGGGGAAGTACTGATCGGCGAGCACGGTGTCGCGCTGCAGACGAGCCCACTCGAAGTGGGGCCCCGGATCGGTCTTGCGGCCCGGTGCGATATCCGAGTGACCGGCTAGCGCATCGACCGGATAGCGGGCGATGAGCGCCTTCACCAGCGCGCCGAGGGTGCGGTATTGCGCCGCTTCGAATGCGCTCGTGTCGCTGCCTTCCAGTTCGATGCCGATCGAGAAATCGTTGCAGCGTTCACGGCCGAGAAAATTCGACAGGCCCGCATGCCACGCGCGCTGCTCGCACGACACGTATTGCTCCAGCTCGCCGTCACGGTGAATCACGAAATGCGCGGACACCCGCACGCCACGCAGATGCGTGTCGTAGTACGGATGGGCATCGCAATCGAGACGGTTCTGGAACAGCTCGGCAATCGCGCTGCCGCCAAACTGCCCAGGCGGCAGGCTGATGTTGTGCACGACGATCAAGCTCGGCACCACGCCTTCGGGACGGACCTCGAAGTTCGGCGACGGCAGCTTGTGCGCAGCCGGCACCCAGCCATCGGCGTCGACGTTGAAACCAGCGCTCATCGGGCGTCGCGGCCCGCCGGCCGCGCAGCGTGACGCTGCGCGTGAGCGGCGCAGCAAAACGGCTGGCCGGCTATGACGACAGAGTCGCTCGCCGGGGCATGCACGCCGCACTCGACGCAACGGATCATCGGCTCGGCGGCGAGTTGCGGCGCCCTGGATGCGGCGCCGCGTTGAGCGCCTGCACCGGCGCGCTGGCCGGCCGCAGCAGAGCCTCCCGCAGCACCGGTGGTACCGGTGGTGCGTTGCGAATGGTGCGCGCCGGCACGACGCAGCGCCTTGACCAGCCATTGGCCGACAACGAACAACAGGATCAGCAGAAAAATTTGTCGCATGGAACGATCACACCACAGGACGGTGCAGCAGCACCTCGAAAACGAAACGGCTGCCGACGTAGGCGAGCAGCAGCGCCACGAACGACGCCAGCACCCAGCGCAACGCCGCGCGGCCGCGCCAGCCCGACACCTTGCGCGCAGTCAGCAGCGCGCCGAACATCAGCCACGAGAGGATCGCGAACACGGTCTTGTGATCGAGCCGTAACGCGCGATCGATCAGTTGCTCGCTGAACAGGATCCCGGAGAGCAAGGTCAGCGTGAGCAGCACGAAGCCCGCGCTGATCAGGCGGAACAGCAGCTTTTCGAGCGTCAGCAGCGGCGGCAGCGTATCGAGCCAGCTCGACAGCCAGCCGTTGCCGGCGGCGCCGCCTTGCCGCTCTCCGGCGCCGCCGCGCGTCGCGTGCAGGCGCCGTTCGACCAGGAGCATCAGCACCGCGTGCAGCGCCGCAATGGCAAAGAGGCCGTAGGCGATGTTCGCGATCAGGAAGTGCAGCTTGAACATCGGGGCCGCTGAATATGACAGCACACGCACGCCGCCGAACCCGAGCGGCAGCAGCGAGGCGACGCAGGCGAGCGGCAGCACCAGCAGGCGCAGACCGTCGAGCGGAAAGAAAAAGCTCTCGATCCAGTAAATGCCGGCGCCGAGCCAGAACATGGCCGAGAGCGCGAACGCGAAACCGAACACCATCGCGTTCTGCGGGAAGATGGTGGTGTGCAGCAGCGCGCCATGGGCGAGCAGTGCGACGAACAGCAGCGCCCGGCCCGGCGTGCTGAACCTCGCCACCGCGGCCGCGCTGGCCGCAGGCGTTGCCGGCAGGCGCGGCACGCTCTCGAGCACCGGCGCCAGGGCGGTGTGCCGGTGCGAACGCCAGCCTGCGACGGCGAGGCCGCCGTACAGGAGCGCAGTGAGGGCATACAGTACAATATCCATATTCGAAGTTTACACTAGGCCCCTGCCCCGCGACGTGTCCCGCTTCGCGCCCCGCTCCGGCCGCACTGTTCATCGCTCCCCATGCTCGACAATCTGACTCAACGGATGGCGCGCGTCGTCAAGACGCTGCGCGGCGAAGCCCGGCTCACCGAGGCGAACACCCAGGAGATGCTGCGCGAAGTGCGCCTCGCGCTCCTCGAGGCCGACGTGGCGCTACCGGTCGTGCGCGAGTTCATCGCCAAGGTAAAGGAAAAGGCCCTCGGCGAGGAAGTCATCAGCAGCCTGTCGCCTGGCCAGGCGCTGGTCGGCGTGGTGCAGCGCGAGCTGACCGCGGTGATCGGCGGCGACTACGAAGGCAAGGCCGCCGAACTCAATCTCGCGGTCACTCCGCCCGCTGTCATCCTGATGGCCGGTCTGCAGGGCGCGGGCAAGACGACCACGGTCGGCAAGCTCGCCAAGCTGCTGCGCGAGAAGTACAAAAAGAAAGTGCTTACCGTTTCTTGCGACGTCTACCGCCCCGCTGCTATTGCGCAGTTGAAGACGGTGACCGAGCAGGTCGGCGCAGACTTCTTCCCGTCCGAACCCGATCAGAAGCCCGTGGATATCGCGCGTGCCGCAGTCGATTGGGCCAGGCGCCATTATCACGACGTGCTGCTCGTCGACACGGCCGGCCGTCTCGGTATCGACGAAGTGATGATGCAGGAAATCGCGGCGCTGCACAGCACGCTCAATCCGGCGGAAACGCTGTTCGTCGTCGACGCGATGCTCGGCCAGGATGCGGTCAACACCGCGAAGGCCTTCAGCGACGCGCTGCCGCTTACCGGCGTGGTGCTCACCAAGCTCGACGGCGACTCGCGCGGTGGCGCGGCGCTCTCGGTGCGCCATGTGACCGGCAAGCCGATCAAGTTCGTCGGCGTGGCCGAGAAGCTCGACGGCCTCGAGATTTTCTATCCGGACCGGATGGCCAACCGGATTCTCGGCATGGGCGACATTCTCGCCCTCGTCGAAGAAGCGCAGCGTGGCGTCGACGTGCAGGCCGCGCAGAAGCTCGCCGATAAGGTCAAGAAAGGCGGCGACTTCGACCTCAACGATTTCCGCGCGCAACTCTCGCAGATGAAGAACATGGGCGGCCTCTCCACGCTGATGGACAAGCTGCCGGCCCAGTTCCAGCAGGCCGCTGCCGGCGCCAACATGGGCATGGCCGAAAAGCAGATGCGCCGCATGGAAGGCATCATCAGCTCCATGACGCCGGCCGAGCGCGCCAAGCCCGAACTGATCAAGGCCACCCGCAAGCGCCGCATCGCGGCGGGCGCGGGCGTGCAGGTGCAGGAAGTCAACCGGATGCTGAATCAGTACGAGCAGATGCGTACCATGATGAAGAAGCTCAAGGGCGGCAACCTGCAGAAGATGATGCGCGGCATGAAGGGCATGCTGCCCGGCATGCGCTAGGCGGAACTGCCGGATGATCCGGACCGGCCGGATCATCTGCGAGCGGAGCGCGCGTTTCGGGACGCGCGGGTATATGCTGTAGCGCGCGCCGCCGTTCTTTTTCACACTATGTATACAGACACCACCCGCCAGACGTCATGAATCGCGAAGAAGCTCTCCACGTATTCCGCCACTCCGAAGAAATCGTTTCGGCCAACGACGTCAATGCGTCGATCAGCGGAATGGCCTCGGCCATCGCTGCCGAAATGGGCGAGGATTTCCCGCTCGTGCTGTCGGTGATGGGCGGCGCGGCGGTGTTCACCGGCATGCTGTTGCCGCATCTCGACTTCCCGCTCGAGTTCGACTACATCCACCTGACCCGCTACCGCAACACCACCAAAGGCGGCGATGAGATGCAGTGGCGCGTTGCGCCGGCCGAGTCGGTGAAGGACCGCGTCGTGCTGGTGCTCGACGACATCCTCGACGAAGGCGAGACGATGGCCGCGATCCGCGACCGGATCCTCGCCATGGGCGCGAAGCGCTTCCTGAGCGCGGTGCTGTGCGAGAAGATCATTCCGAAGGCCAAGCCGTTGCGCCCGGACTTCTGCGGCTTCGAGGTGCCCGACCGCTATGTGTTCGGCTGCGGGATGGACGCGAAGGGATACTGGCGCAACCTGCCGACGATCCGTGCGTTGACCGAGGGGGCGTGAGCGTCGTCCGTCGCTGCGCGTCGTGATGGCGCTCTCAGCGGTGTAAAAAAAGCGGCCCGCTGGCCGCTTTTTGTTTGGAGCATGGCACTTGAGTTGTCACGCAGGCCGCCGTCAAGGCCGTCTCCCCGCCGGCGTCACAGTTGATGCACGAACGTCCGGATACCACCCAGCACCATCTCCACCGAGATCGCCACCAGCACCAGCCCCATGAGGCGCTCGAACGCCATCATCGTGCGCTCGCCGAGCCACTTCTGGATACGCTCCGCCAGCACCAGGGCGATGGCGCAGACGATCATCGTGACCGTTAGCGCGCCGATCCATTCGAGCATTTTGCCGGGCGCCTGCGAGGTCAACAGCATCACTGTGGCAAGCGCCGACGGACCCGCCAGCGCGGGAATCGCGAGCGGCACGATGAGCGGCTCGCCACCGCGCGTGTCGCCGCCGAACGGCCCGTCGGGGTGCGGAAAGACCATCCTGAGCGCGATCAGAAACAGCACGATGCCGCCGCCGATCCGCAGCGACTGGTCAGTCAGGCTCATCATCCGCAGAAAGCGGTCGCCCACCACCATGAAGACCAGCAGGATCACAAAGGCGATCGCCACCTCACGGAGAATGACGACCGCGCGCCGGTTGGGCGCCACCCCGCGCAGGCAGCTGATGAAGAGCGGAATGTTGCCGAGCGGGTCGGTGATCAGAAGCAGCAGGACGGTTGCAGACAGGAAGGTGTACTCCACCGTCCACTCCGTTTAATGCGCCAGCGCCGCGCGAACCTTCTCCGTCACCGCTTGCACCGCGCCTTCGACCGGCAGCAAGGTCGCTTCGGTGTCGCGGCGGCCCTGATACTCGATCTTGCCTTCCTTCAGGCCACGGTCGCCGATCACGAGACGATGCGGCACGCCGATCAGCTCCCAGTCGGCGAACATCACGCCCGGGCGCTCGCCGCGATCGTCGAGGATCACGTCGACGCCGGCGGCGACCAGCTCCGCGTAGAGCTTGTCAGCCTGCTCGCGCACGGCATCGCTGCGGTCATAACCCATCGGACACAGGACGACCTCGAACGGAGCAATCGCCTCCGGCCAGATGATGCCCTTGTCGTCGAAGTTCTGTTCGATCGCCGCGCCAAGGATACGCGTGACGCCGATGCCGTAGCAGCCCATCACCATCGGCTGCGGCTTGCCCGACTCGTCCAGGTAAGTCGCGTTCATCGCGTCCGAGTACTTGCTGCCAAGCTGGAACACGTGGCCCACTTCGATGCCGCGGCAGATGTCGAGCACGCCCTTGCCATCCGGCGATGGATCGCCCTTCCCGACGTTGCGGATATCCGCGACGACCGGCTCCGGCAGGTCGCGGCCCCAGTTCACGCCGGCGATGTGATAGTCCACCTCGTTCGCGCCAACCACGAAGTCGCTCATGTTCGCGACCGTGCGATCGGCGACCACCTTGACCGGCTTCTTCGTGTTGATCGGGCCGAGGTAACCCGGCGGCGTGCCGAACGTCCCGATGATTTCCGCTTCAGTCGCCATGCGGAAGTCGGCGAGACCGGGCAGCTTGCCGGCCTTGATCTCGTTCAGATCGTGGTCGCCGCGCAGCATCAGCAACCAGATGGTCGGCTCGGCGCCTTCGTTTTCCGTGGCCAGCACGATCGACTTGATGGTGCGCTCGAGCGGGATGTTCAGCAGCTCGGCCACGGCCTCGCACTTCGCCTTACCCGGCGTGGCGGTCTTTTGCATCGGCTCGGCGGGCGCCGCGCGCCCGGCGATCAGCGGCAGGGCCTCGGCTGCTTCGACGTTGGCCGCGAAGTCCGAGGTCGGGCAATAGGCGATCGCATCTTCACCGGTGTCGGCGATCACGTGGAACTCATGCGAGCCGCTGCCGCCGATCGAGCCGTTATCCGCCGCCACCGCACGGAAGTCCAGACCGAGACGCGTGAAAATGCGCACGTACGCTTCGTACATCTTGCGGTACGACTCTTCCAGGCCGTCCATGTCCTTGTCGAACGAGTACGCGTCTTTCATGATGAACTCGCGGCCGCGCATCACGCCGAAACGCGGACGGATCTCGTCGCGGAACTTCGTCTGGATCTGATAGAAGTTCACCGGCATCTGCCGGTAGCTCTTGATCTGGTTGCGCGCGATGTCGGTGACGACTTCCTCGTGGGTCGGCCCGAACACGAAGTCGCCCTGGCGGCGGTCCTTGAAGCGCAGCAGTTCCGGCCCGTATTTCTCCCAGCGGCCCGACTCCTGCCACAGCTCGGCCGGCTGGACGGCCGGCATCAGCAGTTCGATGCCGCCAGCCCGGTTCATTTCTTCGCGCACGATGGCCTCCACCTTGCGGATCGAGCGCAGGCCAACCGGCAGGTAGTTATAGATGCCGCCGGCCACGCGGCGGATCATGCCGGCGCGCACCATGAGCTTGTGACTGACGATTTCGGCGTCGGCGGGGGCTTCCTTCAGGGTGCCGATAAAGAAACGGGAGGCTTTCATTCAGAATTTTCCAAAAGCGGCGGCGCCGGAGCGACCGCCCGAAAGGTGAAAACGGTGGGGAATTCGACAAAGGCGCACCAGAGACGCCACCAACGCGTGGCAAACCTGCAGCGAACGCCGGATAGCCGACAGGCTAGCGCAAACGCGCCCCCTTTGCGGCGAATCGTTCCAATCTGGTGCGATTCGGTGCGTCAGGTCCGTTATCTGTTTATAATCAAGGCAATTTTAAAGGATTCGAAGGTGGTTGTATGCTGGATCGTGAAGGCTTTCGCCCGAACGTCGGCATCATCCTCTTGAACGCGCACAACGAGGTGTTTTGGGGCAAGCGGCTCCGTGAACATTCCTGGCAGTTTCCGCAAGGGGGCATCAAGTATGGTGAGACCCCCGTGCAAGCGATGTATCGGGAGTTACACGAAGAAACCGGCCTGCTTCCGGAGCATGTCAAGATTATCGGTCGCACGCGCGACTGGTTGCGCTATGAGGTGCCGGACAAGTTCATCAAGCGTGAAGTACGCGGTCACTACCGCGGCCAGAAACAAATCTGGTTCCTGCTTCGGATGGTGGGGCGCGACTGCGATATTTGCCTGCGCGCCTGCGATCATCCGGAGTTCGATGCCTGGCGCTGGAACGAGTACTGGGTACCGCTCGACTGTGTGATCGAGTTCAAGCGGGATGTATATCAGTTGGCGTTGACGGAATTGTCCCGTTTTCTGCGCCGTGCTGCGCCGCGTCCGGAAAAACCCGGCGGCCATCACGGGCCGCGCTATCCGCGGATAGCGTCGACCGTGACGGAGTTGCAGGAGGTAACGGTCACGTCCGTAACGGTCGAGACTTCGATTAGCACGACGATCGAGTCCGACTGCGGAGCCGCCGACAGCTCCCTGACCGAGCCGGGTCTGCGCGATTAAACCCTGTGCGGCTTTCCATGCCGCCTTTGCCGGTGCGGCACGTGCAATGCCGCGCCGGCGTTTCGAGGAACACATATTGAAAGCACTTGCTCTCGTCGTGGCGTGCGTCGCCACCGGCGCCCTGCTGGCTGGTTGTTCGAGCGCCGGCAAACCCACCAACAAGGATGACAGCGCGTTTGTGTACCTGTTCGACCGCAAGGGCGACTGGAAGGAAAACACGGTCGACACGCTGCCGTCGCTGCCGCAGGCGGCCAATCTGCTGCCGTTCGAAGTCTCCGGCAACACCCCGCTTGCATTCGCCATCGACTCGAAATCGCTCAGCGTGGGTGACGACGGTGTGGTGCGCTACACGGTGGTCGTGAAGAGCCCGAGCGGGGCGTACAACGTGAACTACGAAGGGATCCGCTGCGATACGTACGAATGGCGCCAGTACGCGGGCCTCAATGCGGATCACGACGGCTGGGACGACAAGGTCGCCACCCCCTTTGCGCGCATCGAAAACGGTAACCTGAACGCCTATCAGGCGTCGCTCTATCAGGATTATTTCTGCGCGAACAAGATCCCGACGGGCAACGCCAAGCAGATCCTCGAGAACATGCGCTACAAGCGGACCGCGACTTCGCTGATTCGCTGAAGTCGAGCCGCACCGTGGTTGTCCGCGGGCCGGCGCGCGGCGCCCGGCCCAAAAGAAAAGCCGTTCCGGCATGGCTGGAACGGCTTTTTTTGTGTCCTGCGGGACGTCGCGTATCAGACGAGCACGAGGTTGTCGCGATGGATCAGCTCCGGCTCCAGCATATAACCGAGCACCGTCTCGATCTCGCCGCTGGGGCGGCGTTGAATCAGTTTCGTTTCCGCACTGCTGTAGTTCGTGAGACCGCGTGCGACTTCCCGTCCGGCCGCGCTCAGACAGGCGATCACCTCGCCGCGCGCAAACGCGCCCTGCACGCCCACCACGCCGATCGGCAGCAGGCTCTTGCCGCCTTCGGTCAACTTCTCGACAGCACCGTCGTCAATCACCACGTGTCCGCGGACCTGCAGGTGATCGGCCATCCACTGCTTGCGCGCCGCCATTCGCGCGGTGCGGGCGATCAGCTGCGTGCCGATCGCCTCGCCTGCAGAGAGGCGCACCAGCACGTCAGCTTCCCTGCCGCTGGCGATCACCGTATCGGCGCCGCTGTGCGCCGCACGCTTGGCAGCAAGAATCTTGGTCAGCATGCCGCCGCGCCCCAGGCTCGAACCCGCGCCGCCAGCCATCGCCTCGAGCTCCGGTGCGCCGGCATCGGCCTGCTGGACAAGCGTAGCTGACGGGTCCTTGCGCGGATCGGCGGTGAAGAGCCCCTTCTGATCCGTGAGGATGATCAGCGCGTCGCCTTCGATCAGATTCGCCACCAGCGCGCCCAGCGTGTCGTTGTCGCCGAACTTGATTTCGTCGGTGACGACCGTGTCGTTCTCGTTGATGATCGGCACCACGCCCAGACGCAGCAGCGTGAGCAGCGTGGAGCGCGCGTTCAGATAGCGTTCACGATCGGCCAGGTCGGCATGGGTCAGCAGAATTTGTGCGGTGCGGATCGAGTGCTCGGCGAACCGGCTTTCATACACCTGCGCAAGCCCCATCTGCCCCACCGCCGCAGCGGCTTGCAACTCGTCGATTTCGCGTGGGCGTTTGGTCCAGCCAAGCCGCTGCATCCCTTCCGCGATCGCACCCGAGCTCACCAGTACAACCTCTTTGCCCTGCGCGCGTAACGCGGCAATCTGCGCCGCCCAGCGGCCAATCGCGGCGTGATCGAGGCCGCGCCCGTCGTTGGTGACGAGGCTCGACCCGACTTTCACTACCAGTCGCCTGGAGTCTGCGATGACGGAACGCATTGTGCGCGGTCTCCCAAGATAATCCGTGATGCCGGCCGGCGGCCCACTGCGGACACGCCGGCACCCAAGCTACGCCCGCGTTATTCCTGCGGCTCGGCCGGCTCGCCCGACGCCGCCGCGCCTTCCTGCTTCTCGCGGAAACGCACGTCGGCCGCCAGATCTTCGGCTTCGGCCGCGCGCTGCGCGTCCGAATGCGCGGCGATATGGTCATATACGGCGTAGCAAAGCGCCTCGCAGCCCTGACCGGTCAACGCCGAAATTTCGAATACCGGGCCGTCCCAGCCGAACCCCTCGAGGAACGCCGCAACGCGCGCTTCGCGCTCGTCTTCCGGCACCATGTCGAGCTTGTTCAGCACCAGCCAGCGGGTCTTCTCGAACAGCAACTCGTCGTATTTGCGCAACTCGTTGACGATCGCCCTGGCTTCCGCAACGGGGTCGACCGCTTCGTCGAAAGGTGCGATGTCGACGATGTGCAGCAACAACCCGGTGCGCTGCAGATGGCGCAGGAACTGATGCCCAAGGCCTGCGCCTTCGGCTGCGCCTTCGATCAGCCCCGGAATATCGGCGATCACGAAACTGCGGCTCGGTCCGACCCGCACCACGCCCAGATTCGGGGCGAGTGTCGTGAACGGGTAATCGGCAATCTTCGGCCTTGCGTTCGAGACCGACGAGATGAAGGTGGACTTGCCGGCGTTCGGCATGCCGAGCAGACCGACATCGGCCAGCACCTTCAACTCGAGACGCACCATGCGGCGCTCACCAGGCTTGCCGTCGGTTTTCTGACGCGGCGCGCGGTTCGTACTGGATTTGAAATGCAGGTTACCGAGACCGCCCGCGCCGCCCTGGGCGATCTGGACGCTCTGGTTGTGCTCGGTCAGGTCGGCGATCAGCTCGCCGGTTTCCATGTCCGAGATGATCGTGCCGACCGGCATGCGCAACGTGATGTCGTCGCCGCCCTTGCCGTAGCAATCCGCGCCGCGGCCGTTTTCGCCGTTGCGCGCCTGGTGCTTCTTCGCGTACCGGTAATCGATCAGCGTGTTGATGTTGCGGTCTGCAACTGCATACACGCTGCCGCCGCGGCCGCCATCGCCACCATCCGGACCACCGAACGGGACGAACTTCTCGCGGCGCATCGACGCGCTGCCATCCCCTCCGTCGCCGGCGATGACTTCAATCCTCGCTTCGTCAATGAACTTCATGCGTCACTCCGTCCCGTGTTATCGCTATTTTGCCGCGCCTGCAGTGCGTTGACCAATCGACCGACCGGCCAGCCGCGCGGGCTGACGACAATGAATCCAGCTGTGAATCTGCAATGAAAAAGGCCCCGCCAACTTCGCGGGGCCTTTGTTCCGGTCCTGAAGCCCGTGCCTGATTAAACTCAGGCTGCTGCCGGGACTACGTTGACCAGATGCTTCTTGTCGGCGCCTTTCGTCGTGAACTTGACGTGGCCGTCCGTCAGCGCGAACAAGGTGTGATCCTTGCCGATGCCGACGTTTTCGCCCGGGTGCATACGCGTGCCGCGTTGACGCACGATGATGCCGCCGGCGTTGATGGCTTGACCGCCGTAAACCTTCACGCCGAGACGCTTCGACTCGGAGTCGCGGCCGTTACGTGACGATCCGCCTGCCTTTTTGTGTGCCATTTGATAGCTCCTTGACCGGTGCGCTTACGCGTTGATCGCGTCGATGCGCAGTTCGGTGTAGTTCTGGCGGTGGCCGCCATGCTTCTGGTAGTGCTTCCGGCGACGCATCTTGAAGATGGTCACTTTTGCGTGACGACCTTGGGATACGACGGTAGCCTTGACGGAAGCCCCACTGACCAGCGGCGTACCGAACTTAATCGATTCGCCTTCGCCCACTGCGAGAACCTGGTCGAGCGTGATTTCAGCGTCAATGTCTGCCGGTATCTGTTCTACTTTAAGTTTTTCG